>NZ_AQPF01000051.1:0-24770 GCF_009846745.1 Alcanivorax xiamenensis
GGGACTGTCAGGTAATAACCATCACTGTACAGCTTGGCAAACCATGAGCCGGGCGCACAATCCCTACGGTGATGGCACTACCGCCGCTCAAATAGCGGATCACATCGATCAGTCGTCTCTCTAACTATTTTGAATGTAAGAACGGTCCTCTTCATATAGAAAGGGCCGCGATTCTCCGGCTTACAACAACCTCATTTACGAACTCTGCTCTAGGACAAGGAACACCGTATGAACTTCGACACTATCTGTGTAGTCGGCCTCGGCTATATCGGACTCCCCACCGCCACCATGTTCGCCTCTCGCCGCAAAAAAGTGATAGGCGTGGACGTTAATCAACATGCGGTGGACACGATCAACCGTGGTGAGATCCATATTGTGGAGCCAGAGCTGGATATTGCGGTTCATGCGGCGGTGAAAGAGGGTTATCTACGCGCCACTACTCGTCCCGAACCCGCGGATGCTTTCCTTGTGGCTGTGCCGACTCCGTTCAAAAAGGGCGCTGACGCGGGCAACATCCCGACACCGGACCTCAGCTATATTCAGGCCGCCGCGGATTCTATTGCTCCTGTGTTGAAAAAGGGGGACCTGGTTATTCTCGAATCAACGTCCCCGGTTGGTGCTACCGAGCAAATGGCTGCCTGGCTGGCCGAAGCCCGCAGTGACCTGAGCTTCCCACAGCACTCAGGTGAAGAGTCTGATATCCGCGTTGCCCACTGTCCGGAGCGTGTACTGCCTGGTCATGTAATGCACGAACTGATCGAAAATGATCGCATTATTGGCGGTATGACCACCAAATGCGCCGAAGCTTCTCGTGACCTCTATAGAACCTTTGTGCGTGGCGAATGTCTGTTGACTACTGCTCGTACCGCTGAAATGGCAAAGCTGACCGAGAATGCCTTTCGGGACGTAAATATCGCATTTGCAAATGAGCTTTCTGTGATCTGTGACAAGGTCGATATTGATGTTTGGGAATTAATTCGTTTGGCGAATCGCCACCCCAGAGTGAACATACTGCAACCAGGCCCAGGGGTTGGAGGGCACTGTATTGCTGTTGATCCTTGGTTCATCGTCAGTGAAACACCGGAAGAAGCTCGGTTGATCAAAACTGCACGTGAAGTTAACGATCTAAAGCCAAGCCGGGTTCTGGAGAAAGTTAGAAGTCTGGTCAAAGGACATGATGTAAAAGATCTAGTTTTTTATGGTGTTAGCTTCAAGGCCGATATAGACGATTTAAGAGAAAGTCCAGCTCTTGGAATTGTGGTTAAGGCATTGGATGAATGGTCTAAAGATATTAATGTTTATATTGTTGAACCTAATGCAACTGATCTGCCCGGTATAGTAAGTGCTGCGGAGAAAGTTGCTTTTGAGGATGCGGTTAAGAAAGATGCATGCCATGTTCTCCTTGTTGACCATAAAGAATTTAAAAGAAAGAAACCGGACTGCGGCTTTATTGTCGATACGAGAGGCATATGGTGAATATTCAACGGTTTAAGAGTCTTCTCTTAAATGGTTATATTTTGGCCCATATTGCTACATTCTGCACCTCTATAGTAACCAGTATTGTCGCTGTAAATATATTTCGTTCTGAAGAATATGTGGAGTTCATGACGGCTTTCGCTGTCATGAACTTTCTTGTGCCAATAGTAACGATGGGCGCTCCGTCCTATATTATAAAGTGTGTTAGAGCCAGGGAAGGACTGTTAGGAGTAAGATCAGATGTCCTAACCATGATTGTCTTCGGATGTCTGATAGCCGCCATCTTATTGTATGTTTATAATTTGCTTTTCGGCGATATAGGTGTGCCTTTCTTTTGGGCTCTTGGTTCTTCGATATCTTTGGCGCTAATAAATATTGCTGGGTCTTCATATAGAGCGGAATCTCGCCCCAAAAAATATTTCATAGGTATTGCTGGAAGTAAGTTCTTTCTGGTTGTTTTTGTTATTTTTTTTGGGGCCTTTCCTCTTGGTGAAAGCGCTGGGATTATCCTGGCCTTAGCTATCATCACAAGCTCGGTGGTCACGCTATGTCTAGTGAAATTCCAAATAATGCCAGACGGCGGCTGGGAGGCGCACTCTTTATGGAGGCCTCTTTACTTTTCAATCCCACTAGTTGTCGGTAATCTGATCGTACTTTTTTATCCGTTCTACGAAAGAACGCTTCTAAGTCGTCTAGATGATCCAGAGCAAGTGGGTGTTTACATTTTTGTGATGGATTTGGCGTTAAAAGCAGCGGGCGGGTTTCTAATTTTTATGAAAGTTACTATATTCCCGAAAGTTATGGGGATGAATATTAGGCAGGGAGATGATTTGATACGTAAGGCACGATATGTAGTGGTTGCATCTGCTTTATCTGTTGTTCTGCTCGTTTATTGTGCGTGGATTATTGTTGGGGATGGCGAATATTTTAGAGGATATGGAGGGAATATTCCTCTATATCTTTGCATGGCAATACTGTTAGGAATGCTAACAATTCTGAGCTATACATCTGTCATTAAATTAGTAAGGGTTGGAAGAACTTACCCGGTTGCTATCGCAGGTGGAGCCGCTGTATCTACTTATGCCTTTTTAGCCACAACATTAATAAATGACTTTGGGGTAAAAGGAGGGGGAGGGGCAATGCTTATCTCTGCATTAATAAACACGCTTTTTTTAGAAATTTTCTGTATTTTTGGAAAGAAAAATGACGCCATTTGAAACCTATATTATTCGTTTTCAGCGACTTTTATCACGATACAGGGTGGTCAAACTTAAGGTTATGGGCGCAACTATAGGAAGTGGCGTTCAGATATTTAGGCGCCCAATAGTTTACCATGCAGATAATCTTAGTATAGGTGATAAGGTTTCCTTAAATGACAACTTTTGGTGTAACGCAAGAGGTGGGGTATGTATTGGCGATGATACCATAATCGGGCCTAATGTCATCATTCACTCGGCTAATCATCGTTATTCAGAACCAGGCAGATTAATTCGAGAGCAAGGCCATACCTTAAGAGAAGTGGATGTTGGGCGAAATGTATGGATCGGCGCCAATGTAACCATACTTCCAGGTGTGCATATATCTGATAAAGTTGTTATTGCAGCAGGGGCGGTGGTTAATAAAAAAATACGAGAGCCTGGAATATATGCTGGAGTTCCCGCAAAGAAGATAAAAGATTTATGAAAACCAAACTGGCTGTCTTTTTTAATTTCTTCGTATGCAACTTGCTTTTAAGATTTGTAAGAACGAGGACTGGGGTGGCCATAATAAAGCGAGCCGCATGGTTGGATCTAAGAGTTGCCTGGAATTATGAGCGTTTGAGGTTTGTCTATAGTAAAGACTTGTCGGAGAGTCAAAAAATAAAGCGGGTTCGTTTATACTACTTATTGACTCCCAAGAAAAGAGGCATCTCTTGGGCATGTGGCATGGAGTCTGCTTTCAGACTCTCGGCATTGTTAGACCTATCAAAAGATGGAAAATGTGATGTAAATGAGTGGTTAAAATATGAGTACGAATTTTTAAAAAATAATATTGAGTGGGGTTCTGGAAATAATCATCTTTTATTATGTTTGGTCGTGGCACATGTATATGGAAAAATTAAAGCGAAAGATGATGTCTTCCACAATGACTTATGTAGAGAAATAGAAAGACAATTTAACCCCGACGGTTCTAATTTTGAAGGGGCGACAGGGTATCATATATTAGCCCTTTCTTCATTGTTCTGGCTTAAAAACTGGCTTCCAGACGATGCGCATATTTTTGACCGAATTAACTACATTGGCGCGATGCAGTTCGCCAAGTTGATATTGGAGCCACAGAACTGGGCATGGATAGGAGATAATGATTCATCTATTTTAGGAGATGAATCTTCTTTTTTTTCTGCCATAAAAGAAACCAGTTTGCGTAATGGTGAATACTTTTTTCCTGACTTTTCGGCAGTAGTTAGAAAGGCTGAGGGTTATATTTTCTCCCTATGGGGAGCGGATTATAAGAGACTTGGGCATGCTGGGCATAAACATGATGACTGGGGAACCGTAACTTTTGCAGTAAATGAGGAGCCGCTCTTGGTCGATGCAGGAGTTTACTCATACTCCTGGGATAGGGAGTCTCTTAGGTCCAGGGCGGCACACAATGTCGTTAATGTTCCCGATGTAAAAATTATTCGCTATCATGCTAACTTTAGAGGTGATTCGAATTTTGAGGTTGTGACTCGTTTAAGTCGACATGGAGGGGAGTGCAATATATACAATAAAAAAAATATCATAATTTCCCGGAAAGTTGCTTGGTCTGAAGATAAAATTAAAGTTTTTGATAGTGTGAAAGGACGGGCTCGATCATGCTGGATTATTAATTCCGAGGCATGGGATGTTAAAGTGAGTGACGGCCGGTCAATTCTGGTTTTTATATCGAAAACATCGGGTAGAGAAATTGTTATGGAATTACAGGATGTAACGTGTGTGGATGTGTCAGAATTTTTCTGGTGTCCTAAATATTTTAGTAAATCAAAAGGGAAGCGTGTCACAGTTAGTTTTGAAAAGAGCTTTTCATGGTCGATTAGCCTATGAAAGGATATAATTTTTTAAGAGGTCTAGATGGTGTCGAAGGTTAAGAAAGTTCTTCATGTGGGGTGTTCGTATCTGCCATATCTTGGTGGAGGGACTCATCGTCTTTTGGAGATTAGCCGCAGACTGTGTCAGAACTTTGAAGTGAATTTGAGCATCATTACACATACGAGAAACGATAGTTATAATAAGAAGGATATACAGGAAAAGGATGAGGTTTTTTCCTCAATATACAGACAAATAAATGTTAACTCGTTATCCGGTGCAAAACAGTTTTTGGAAACGGTGCGGTTAGAGTCCCCTGATGTGGTAATCCTGCATAATTCTCGGGTTGCGGCTATTTATTTTATTTTGGTGCTGCCTTTTCTTAGAAGAAAGGTAATGAATGTAGTGGAAATTCATTCCATAAGGGAAAATGGAAGGCTGCAAAAAATTATTAACGGATGGCTTTATGGAAAAGCTGATTTTGTGGTTGTTTTAGCTGAGGCTTCAAGAAGATTTATCATAAAGGAATATAATGTTCCTGAAAGAAAGGTTGGCGTTGTAAAGAACGGATATGAAAGAAAAGAAATCTCAAGGTCAACTCGTTATTACAACCCTGGTTCTATAACGTACGCGTATGTCGGTTCTTTTCATGAATGGCAGGGGGTGGTTGACCTTTGCTTGGCGGTAACTAGCATTGAACGCGATTTTTGGAAAAAAAATAGTATCTATTTTATCGGAAATGGCCCTTGTTTTTCTAAGTGTAAAGAAATGGTTGAGGCATACAGCGAGTCGACTTTAAATATATATTTTACCGGCTGGCTTAGTGCTGCAGAAACAGAGCATTTGATGGCTAAGACGGATTTCCTTATGGCTCCTAGGCCTTCCACCATAGCGACAGAAACTGTGGTGCCGCTGAAAGTATCCGACTCTATAGCGTTTGGAATTCCGCTTATTTGCAGTACTGTTGGAGGCCTGTTGGAATTGCTGGAAAATAGAGATTGTGCCATTTTTTATGATAAGGACAACATTGGTGAACTTGTACGAGTAATGAAAGAGCCTCCTTCCGAAGAAGATTACAAAAAAATGGTGTCAAATTTAATTAACGAAAGAGATAATATTGGAACCTGGGAGGAATCTGCACGCTGCTATTGGGGGGTGTTATATGATTGATGGAGATAGGCGAGTCATATGGACTAATTTAGTTGCACTTTTAGCGGTTTTATTCTTGTTTTCACCTGTCTTTAACTTTTATTTTTTTTTCTATTCGGGCTTCTATATAAATTTCACATCTATATTTTTGGTATCGTTCGTCTTGGTTTCTTGTTTTGACCAGATAAAGATAAAAAAGAATGACTTGTTGACGTACAGTATAGGGCTGTTGCTTATTTGTTATGCTGGATTTTCCATCATATATAGTCCTTCTGAAAATTACTCAAAGGTAAAGTTTTTCTTTCTTTTCTGCCATTATGTGTTCTTTGTCTTTCTATCTTTTAAGAAAGGAAAGGGATTGGAAGAATGCATTGCCAAATATCTTTATTGGTCGGCTATTATTTCTGCTCTTCTTTTTGTGGTTAATTCTAGTGTTATTTTAGGGTCGGCAGATAAAGGTAGAGAATTGAATGAAGGATTGAATGCTTCTATATATCTTATGACAGGTTTTCTGGTTGGCTTTTCATCTTTGCATTTTCTGATTTTTTCGAATCACTCTAATTCTTTTAAATTCATGGTTTTAGTTCTTTCATCTGCGGTGATACTTTATACTGGATCTCGGGGGCCAATGATTTTTCTTTTAATATGTTCTTTTTTTTACTTTTCCTTTTTGGGGGTTGGAAGTTTCTCAAGATTTATAGACAAGAAGAGGCTCGTTTGGAGTGGGGCTTTTTGTTTAGTGTTTTTGCTTGCGTTGTTCTCAGTTCTTGGCTTTACGGACGTTTTTAAAGCGGATGAATTTTCAAGAGCTTTTGCTCGACTTTATAAACTTTCCGATCTTTCGAGTACAGGAAGAATTAAGCATTTTGACTTTGTGCTTAATGCTGATTATTCAATTTTTCAACTTTTTCTTGGGAGAGGGCTTGGTAGCTATGGCTATTATATCTACGGTCTTGACTCTAGGGAGTACCCGCATAATATTTTTTTAGAGTTGTGGTTTGAATTAGGCGTGGTTGGCATTTTGTTTTTTTTGATATTTATAGTGTCTATTTTTGTGAGGGTTGGAAGATCTGCCATGGGTATTTTTTTCTTCTCTTTGTATCCTTTTTTTGAGTTAATGAAGTCATCGTCATTTTCAGATTTTAGGCCTTTTTGGTTTGCTTGTGCGATTTCAGTAGTTGTTCTGGGCTGTCGCAAAAAGGAAGCAGCTAATTCAATGAGAGTGCCGCTAGGAAAAATATAGCTCGAGTATCTACTATGTTAAATCGAGGAAAAGTAAAGGTCTTAATTTGTTATAGGGTTTTGCAGGCTTGGAGGGTTCCAGTTTTTGAACGCTTAAGCAAAATGCCTGATGTTGAGCTGCTTGTTCTTCACGGACAGGATTACCAAGGTACCAAGCTGATTAATTATAAAGGGGCGCATTCCTTTAGAGCCATAGAGCTAAATACGATTAAGTTTTCAGTTCCTTTTAAGCATGGGGCGGGCATTCCCATTCATACGAATATTCTTTCGGAGATTTATAAATTTTCTCCGGATGTGATAATTACTGAGGGCGCATCTAATTTTTTCTCAAATTTTGCTTCTTTCTTATATGCTAAGATTAAAAGAAAGAAAATAGTCCAATGGGGATTGGGTGAGATCGAAGGGAGGAGGAAGGGGGTGCTTAAGAGGGTTTTTTATTATCTTTTTGGTATGCTTGAAAAAAGATCAGATGCGGCCATTTCTTATAGTACATTTGGGGCTAAATATTATAAGCGGTGTGGGCTTCCGAATGAATCGATTTTTGTTGCAGTTAATGTGGTGGATACAGATGCAAGAAAAGCGCAGATGGAGTCTCACTGTTTAAAATACGGGCTTTCATTGCCTTCTGTAGATCCGGATTTTTTGAATGTTATATACGTTGGCGCATTGGCACCAGGTAAGAATGTTGAAGTTCTGATAAAAGCATATTCTCGTCTTGTTAAAGAAGATCTGCAAGGTTCGGGTTCTCTTTTAATTATAGGGGATGGTCCGGATAGGAGGTATCTGGAATCCTTGTCCGAAAAGCTAGAGGTCGATGATCGTGTGACCTTTCTAGGGCATATTTCAGGTTCATTGGCAGAGCATTTCTATAGATCGTCTGTCATGGTAATGCCAGGGCTGGGGGGGCTGGCTGTTTCTGATTCATTGTCGCATGGTGTTCCCGTTATTTGTGGCGTGGGGGATGGGTGTGAAAAAGATTTGATCGATGGTAGTAACGGAATAATTATTAATCCTTTTACTGAAGATTCTCTTTTTGAAAAACTACTTTTTTTGTCAAGAAACCCTCATGAGAGAAGGCGCTTGCGTAGTGGTGCGGCTGGATTTCTTAAGGGTAAGCATAATATTGAGTCTTACGTTAATGAATTGCATGAGGCTATTTTCTATGCAGTTAATAAGCCGTCTTAGATTTTTTGTTGTTTATGTTTTTTTTAAGGTGAACTTCTTTGTTTTTGGAAAGGATATCTCTTTTTTAGGGCTTCCTAAACTCTCATACGATACAAGATTTGTGCGTGGGCGGAGGGTGACAGTCGGTTATAGGTTTTTTTGTGGGCGAAATTGCCATATCGCAGCCCCAGCACAGATTGGCGATGATGTTATGTTTGCCGGAGACGTTGCTCTTGTTGGGGGGGATCACAAATTTGACGAGGTATCCGTACCGATGAATGCTGCAGGGCGTGATGTTATGAAGGATATAATTATTGAGGATGACGTCTGGGTTGGATTTAGAGCAGTCATTCTTCACGGCGTCCATATTGGAAAAGGCGCAGTTATTGCCGCAGGTTCAATAGTGACAAAGAATGTGGACTCCTATTCGATAGTTGCAGGTAATCCTGCAAAACATATTCGATATAGAAAGATGCCTTGATCTTATTATTGGATTCGTTAGCAGTGAAATTTAGAGGGCTGTGTCGTTTTTTTGCAAAAATAGCTGTGATTAATTTTCGGGTCGAAGGAAATTAGATGAAACAAATTCTTCAGGATATGGCCAAGGGCGGTACGGTAATTACGGATTCTCCTTCACCCTCAGTTGGCACGGGATCGGTACTTGTCTCGACAACGGCATCACTGATTTCCGCGGGCACCGAGCGGATGCTGGTTGATTTCGGCCGTGCTTCTTATCTGGATAAAGCCCGACAACAGCCGGAGAAAGTCAAAATGGTTATCGAGAAGATACAAACCGATGGCCTGATGACAACGGTAGATGCTGTAAAATCCAAGCTGGCGCAGCCGCTTCCTCTGGGTTATTGCAATGTGGGGAGCATTTCCGAGGTTGGCAAGAAAGTTAACGACTTCAAAGTAGGGGACCGCGTGGTTTCCAATGGCCCCCATGCCGATATGGTCCGCGTAAGCAAAAACCTTTGCGCCAAAATTCCTGATGAAGTGAGTGATGAAGAAGCTTCTTTCACGGTTGTCGCCAGTATCGGTTTGCAGGGGATCAGGTTGGCGCAACCTACTTTGGGCGAGGCTTTCGTAGTAACTGGCGTTGGTTTGATTGGACTTCTCACTGTTCAGCTATTACGTGCACACGGCTGCCGCGTGCTTGCGATCGATTTTGATGACTCGAAACTTGCGTTGGCTGCTCAATTCGGTGCCGAGATTTGCAACCCAGGTAAAGGCCAAGACCCTGTTGCGGCGGGCATGGCGTTCAGTCGTGGTAATGGTGTGGATGGCGTTATTATTACTGCCTCGACGAAACAAAGTGATCCGGTTATTCAGGCGGCTCGGATGAGCCGTAAGCGTGGCCGTATCGTCCTTGTCGGTGTCACTGGCCTGGAATTGAACCGCGCGGACTTCTATGAAAAGGAGCTTTCTTTCCAGGTATCATGCTCCTATGGTCCGGGCCGTTACGATCCTTCCTATGAAGAGCAGGGTAATGATTACCCGCTGGGTTTTGTACGCTGGACGGAGCAGCGTAACTTCGAAGCCGTTTTGGATATGATGGCCAGTGGGCGGCTGGATGTTAAGCCGTTGATTACCCACCGGTTTGAATTCGAGGATGCACCCAAGGCCTATGATCTTCTGACTTCTGATAAGTCGGCGCTCGGAATCATTCTGAACTATTCCAGTGATGTCGAGAGCCGGAACATCCGCTCTGTAGCCCTTTCAGACGGTGGGGTTGTCGATCCGGCGAAGCCCGTTGTTGGTTTTATCGGGGCGGGCAATTACGCTTCTCGGATGTTGATCCCCGCCTTTAAAGAAGCTGGGGCCCAGTTGCACACCATCTCCACTTCTGGCGGCGTTAATGGTGTCATTCATGGTGAGAAAGCCGGGTTTGTTCATGCAACCACGGATACCCAGGGTATGCTGGACAACCCGGATATCAATACGGTAGCCATCGTAACCCGTCATAATTCCCACGCGAGTTTTGTCGCCTCGGCTCTGGATGCCGGTAAACATGTTTTTGTTGAGAAGCCCCTGGCGGTAAATCGAGAGGATCTTGAAACTGTTCAAGCGGCCTATGAACGTAAAGGTGAACAGGTACCGATGTTAATGGTCGGGTTTAACCGCCGCTTTTCTCCTCAGATCCGGAAGATGAAATCTCTCTTGGAGCCGATCTCAGAGCCTAAATCCTTCATTATGACGATGAATGCAGGGGCTATTCCTGCTGATCACTGGACCCAAGATATTGAGGTGGGCGGTGGTCGGATCATTGGTGAGGCTTGTCATTTTATCGACCTGATGCGGTTTCTAGCGGGTTCGGAAATTGTTTCAGTACAGGCCCGCGGGATGGGCGAGGCACCAGGCATAGCTATTACTGAGGATAAGGCAGCGATCACCTTGGGCTTTTCCGATGGCTCTTTCGGTACTATCCACTATTTGGCCAACGGTGCGGCGAACTTCCCTAAAGAGCGGGTTGAGGTGTTTGCCGCTGGCAAGGTTTTGCAGTTGGACAACTTCCGCAAGCTGCGGGGCTTCGGTTGGGCGGGCTTTAAGAAGATGAATCTCTGGCGCCAGGATAAGGGCCAGAGTGCTTGTGCGTCGGCCTTTTTGTCGGCGATTGAGACGGGTGGACCGGCCCCCATTGCCGTTAACGAGTTGTTTGAGGTCGCCGCAATTACCCTGGATGTGGTGGATCAACTAAGAAGCCAATGAACCCTCTCGCTCTTAAGATCATCACTGCCTGGAATCTGGGCACGATCAATATCGGTCGCGCTTTGTTTTATCGTCTTGGATTGCGCTTTGGTTGGAATCCGGTCAGGAAGATAGCGGCGGATCAGCCCGCGACACCGTTCTTCTTGCCAGTTGTGTCCCGGCGGATGGCCAGTGATCCGCCCGTACCAGATTTTGACATTGCGGAACTTTCAGCCTTTGGTCTGCCCGCCGACTATGATTTGTCGAATGGCGGGCCTGATTGGCACAGGAGCATCATTACCGGCGGTGCTGCTCCTCGCCTTCCATGGTGGCAAATACCCGACTTTGTCGATGGCCTTGGTGATATCAAAGGGGTCTGGGAAGCTTCCCGTTTCGATTGGGTGCTGATGTTTGCCCGCCAGGTGGCGGCGGGGGACGATGGTGCCCTGGATAACCTGAATGCTTGGTTGCAGAACTGGTGTGAGCAAAACCCGCCTTACCTCGGTGCAAATTGGAAGTGTGGCCAGGAAGCCTCCATTCGCGTTATGCATCTGGCGATGGCCGCGCATCTATTGGGGCAGGTGCTCAAGCCTGCTTCCGGTTTGGAGGATTTACTTCGCGCTCACCTGAAGCGGATTGCGCCAACCATACAGTACGCAATTGCTCAGGATAACAACCACGGCACTTCGGAAGCGGCAGCACTGTTTATTGGCGGTAGTTGGTTGGCAACTCTATTTGAAGAGGACATCGATGCTCGTCGCTGGAGGGCGATGGGTAGAAAGTGGCTGGAGAACCGAGCCAGGCGGCTGATCGAAAAGGATGGCTCATTTAGCCAGTCTTCCTTGAACTATCACAGGGTCATGCTGGATAGCTATTCGATGGCGGAGATTTGGCGGCGTACTTTGAACCTTCCGGCATTTTCGAATGAATTGATTGACAAACTGACAGCCGCCACCGCATGGCTGGGGAACATGGTCTCTCCGGATAGTGGGGATACGCCGAATTTGGGGGCTAATGACGGTGCCCGTTTGCTTCCTTTGGCTGACACTGACTATCGAGATGTTCGGCCCTCTGTGCAGCTGGCTTCGGTATTGTTTGCAGGCGTGAGGGCTTACTCCACGCCGGGGGAATACGACACTCCACTGCACTGGTTGAAAGTGCCGTTACCTGATGAGTCTGTGAGCTACGCTGAATCACATCAGTATGATCATGGCGGCTATGTGGTGATGCGCCGGAGCAAGGTAATGGCACTGCTGCGCTACCCTCGTTTTCGTTTCCGCCCTGGCCAGTCGGATCTGCTCCATGTGGATTTCTGGCGGGGCGGGCTTAACCTGCTGCGTGATGGTGGCTCATACAGTTACAACTGTGATGAGCCGTGGCAAAGCTATTTTCCAGGTTCGGCCGCCCATAATACGGTTCAGTTCGACGGGCGCGATGCCATGCCAAGGCTCAGTCGTTTTCTGTTCGGGGCATGGCCGAAGGCGGAGAAAGTGCTTCCTCTGGAGGAAAGTGCTGGAGGTATTCGTGCGGGGGCGGGGTATAGCGACTGGAAAGGCGCCAATCATTACCGAATGGTGACCTTAACGGACCGCATTTTAACCGTTACCGATGAGATCCGTGGTTTTGAAAAGGCGGCAGTTTTGCGTTGGCGGCTTGCTCCTGGTGAATGGCATTGGGAGGATGAAGAGCCGAACGGTGGTTATCTGGAAGGGCATGGGTGCAGGTTACGTATTACTGCCAGCCAACCATTAGTGCGTTGTGAGTTGGTTGAAGGCTGGGAATCCCGGTATTACTCGCAAAAAACGCCTCTGCCCGTATTGGAGGTGGAGGTGGCCAAGGCCGGAAAGCTGATTACTGAGTTGAGTTTCTGATATGCACGTTTTGTATTTCCACCAACATTTCTCCACCCCCAAGGGTTCAACCGGCATTCGCTCCTACGAAATGGCACGACGGCTGATCAAGGCAGGTCATGACGTTACCATGGTTTGCGGCTCCTATGGTGGAGGCAATACCGGGCTCGAATCGCCATTCGCGCGCGGACGCCGGGAAGGTGTTGTTGATGGCATCAACATCATTGAGTTTAATCTGGCCTACTCCAATAGCGATGGCTTTCTTAAGCGCTCGTTGATGTTTCTGCTGTTTGCCTTGCGTAGCATCTGGGTGGCCATGACGAAGCAGTATGACGTGGTTTTTGCCACTACGACGCCGCTGACAGCGGGGATTCCAGGTATTTTCGCTCGTTGGTTGCGTGGTAAGGCTTTTGTTTTTGAAGTCCGGGACCTTTGGCCTGAATTGCCTAAAGCCATGGGCGTGATCAAGAATCCTGTCGTGTTATGGCTAATGTCCGTTCTGGAATGGTGTTCCTACCATTCCGCGCATCGTCTGATCGCGTTGGCGCCAGGAATGGCTGAAGGCATCATGAGTCGTGGCATCCCGGAGGATCGAATTGCGATGATCCCCAATGGGTGTGACTTCGATATCTTCGCGGATTCGGACAGTCCATGGCGGCCGGAAGGTGTTGGGTCGTCCGATTTTCTGGCTATTTTTACCGGAACACACGGTATGGCGAATGGCCTGGGGGCGGTTTTGGATGTCGCGGCAGAGCTGAAGTCGAGAGGGCGGGAGGATATCAAACTGGCACTGGTCGGGGACGGCAAGCTTAAGCCGGAACTGATGGCTCGCGCAAAACAGGATGACTTGACCAATGTGATCTTTCACGATCCAGTGGATAAGAAACGGTTGGCGGGATTGATGTCAGGGGCGGATGTGGGACTTCAAGTTCTGGCCAATGTCCCTGCTTTCTATTTCGGTACGTCCCCCAATAAGTTCTTCGACTATATCTCGGCCGGTCTGCCGGTTCTCAATAACTATCCTGGATGGCTGGCTGAATTGTTGAACGATTCCGGCGCCGGTGTGGCGGTGCCACCCGATGATGTGGGTGCGTTCGCGGATGCTTTGATTGATCTCGCCGACCATCGGGACCAGTTGTCGGCAATGTCGCAGGCCGCATCGGCTTTGGCCCATGAACGCTTTGATCGGAATATCTTGGGGGAACGTTTCGTCCAGTGGCTTGAGGAAACCTTCGTCACGAACCGGTCTCAGCCGGTTAAGCGTACATTTGACTTCTTGGCCTCCGCGGCGGGGCTACTTGTACTTTCCCCCGTGCTGTTGGTTCTTGCGATCATGATACGGTCGAAGCTCGGCTCTCCCATCCTGTTTACCCAGGAAAGGCCCGGTCTCGACGGAAAACCCTTCAAGATGATGAAGTTCCGCACCATGACGGATGAGCGGGACGAGGAGGGTGATCTGCTGCCTGATGAGGCGCGTTTGACCAGGTTCGGTGCTTTTCTGCGTTCCACAAGTCTGGATGAGTTACCTGAACTGATTAATGTCCTTAAGGGCGATATGAGTCTGGTCGGGCCTCGGCCGCTGCTGATGGAGTACTTGCCCCTGTACTCCGAGCGCCAGTATCGCCGTCATGAAGTGCGTCCTGGTATTACCGGCTGGGCTCAGATCAATGGCCGGAATGCCTTGTCTTGGGATGAGAAGTTCGAGCTCGACGTTTGGTATGTCGAGAACCGCTCCCTGTGGCTGGATATCAAGATCCTGTTTCTCACCGTTTTGAAGGTGGTGAAACGAGATGGTATTAGCCATGGCGAGGAGGCGACCATGCCGAAGTTTACGGGTAGCGGCGACAAGGCCGGGAAATAGCCATGAGACGACTAGCGATCCTAGGTGCTAGCGGGCACGGCAAGGTGGTGGCTGATGCCGCCTTATGCGCCGGTTGGGACGAGGTGTGCTTTTTTGATGATGCCTGGCCGGGCCTGGAACGTAATGATGAGTGGCCAGTGGTGGGCGACTTCACCCGTATGTTGCGCCAAGAAGGTGCTGACTTTAATGCTGCGGTTGTGGGTATCGGGCGTAATGAAGTTCGCCTTGCCAAGATGGCGGCTCTCAAGGATGCGGGTGTTCCGCTGACCAGCGTTGTTCATCCTGCCTCCGTGGTGAGTCGTTACGCCTCTATTGGCGAGGGGTGCGTTATTTTTGGCGGGGCTATCGTCAATGTCCGCGCCGATCTTGGCGACGGCTGCATTATTAATACTGGTGCGACGGTGGATCACGATTGTCGCCTGGCTGAAGGCGTTCATATCAGCCCCGGAGCAAATCTTGCTGGCAATGTAACGGTTGGAGACGGCTCCTGGATTGGTATCGGGGCCTGTGTTCGCCAGGGCGTTATCATTGGCCGGAATGTGATGGTGGGTGCCGGTGCGGCGGTGGTTTCGGATATCCCGAATGATGTGACTGTGGTGGGCGTGCCCGCCAAGGTTGTAGAGAGAAATTAAAATGCTGAATGGACCTTTCCCCCCCTGGCCCTCCTTTACCCAGGAGGAAGCGGAGGCAGTACAGCGTGTGCTGCTGTCCAACAAAGTGAACTACTGGACTGGCCAGGAGTGCCGCGAGTTCGAGAAGGAATTCGCTGCCTTTGCCGGGACTGAATACGCCATCGCCGTGGCCAATGGTACGGTGGCGCTGGATCTGGCGCTGCAAGGCCTTGGCATCGGCCCTGGTGATGAAGTGGTGGTAACACCGCGTACTTTCCTGGCCTCCGCCTCCACGGTGATCAACGCCGGGGCGACACCGGTATTTGCCGATGTGGATCCGGATACTCAGAACATCACCGCTGAAACCGTCGCCAAAGTGATAACACCGCGTACCAAAGCCGTTATCTGTGTGCACCTGGCCGGTTGGCCCAGCGACATGGATGCCATGATGGCTCTGGCCGAAGCGCACGGCTTCTATGTTATTGAAGACTGCGCCCAGGCCCATGGTGCTACCTGGAAAGGGCGCCCGGTGGGTGGCCTGGGCCATGTGAGTTGCTGGTCCTTCTGCCAGGACAAGATCATGACCACCGGCGGGGAAGGCGGCATGGTCACCGTGAATGACCGCGACCTCTGGTCCCGCATGTGGAGCTTCAAGGATCATGGCAAAAGCTGGGAAGCGGTGTATGAGCGTGACCATCCACTGGGTTTCCGTTGGCTGCATGAGAGTGTGGGCACCAATTGGCGCATGATGGAAATGCAGGCGGCCATTGGGCGGATTCAACTAAAGCGCATGCCGGAGTGGACCCGCCAACGTCTGGCCCATTCCCAGGCGATCTGGCAAACCGCCGGTGACATCCCTGCTTTGCGTGTGCCGGAGATTCCCGCCGAAGCCGGGCATGCCGGCTACAAATGCTATGTGTTTGTGCGGCCGGAGAAACTGGCCTCAGGCTGGGACCGGGACCGCATCATGAATGAGATAGTTGCTCGTGGGGTGCCTTGTTTCTCCGGTTCTTGCTCGGAAGTCTATTTGGAGAAGTGCTTCCAGGACCTCGATCTGGCGCCGCGGGAACGTTTGCCGGTAGCGAAGGCGCTGGGGGAGACCAGCCTGATGTTCCTGGTGCATCCCACTCTGGAGCAGGCGCATATCGATAAGACTTGCGAGACGCTTCGGGCGGTGATGGCGGAAGCTTCGGCTTAGAGGCCGTTCGCCAGCAGGCTGGTTCCCACGGACCATGCCACGAAGCCGCTGTGGGAGCCTGCCCGCAGGCGAATGTGCCAACGCCGTACGGCCTGTTTGGAACATTCGGATGACAGGGCAAGGGGCCCGTGGGCTGACCGCTGCTTCCCAGGCGAGGGGTAGGTTGACAGCCTGAAGCGGGGCGGTGAAGATGCCGTTAATCCGTTGATTTTCTAATCTTTTCGAGTGCAAGTCATGCAAGCTCGTAGGGGACGGTTTAACAGCAAGCGAAGAATCCGCTCGTTGGAAGAACTGGAGGGAATGGATCTAGTGTCTCTGAGCGATAGGGTGGTCTATTGCGGTAACCCTGTGCACAAGAGGAACCCAGGCGATTTCGGCTTAAGCCCGCCTGCTGGCCCGCGGCCCGGCAAGTCATTGTGTGATACAGCGGCTCTCTTCGAAAAGGCCGTGGCTGGCGAGTTATTGAAGGAAGGTGTCAGGCGCGGTTTGGTAAGCCTGCAGTCCAATAATGGTTGGCCCCAAAATATTTGGGCCGTTGCCGACGATGGCGTAGCGCTGGAGGCGCAATTGGAAAATCGGGAGACTGGAGCCTATCACGGATACCCCATGCCGCCGACGGACCCTTTTGCCGAGCTTGTGATGATGGAATGGGAGGCTCGGCGATAATGACCAACAAGTGCCTGAAATTGGGCTTTCAATGGGAAGCCGCGGGTAATGATAGTGCCGAGTCGTATCACACCATGGCGCGATTGTCGTTAGCCGTTAATGGTTACTCCCTGACACGTAATGAAGACAGCTGGTCGCGGACGGTTAAGGACGATGTGCTGGTGTCGTTGTACCCGTTGGCCCTCTGGTTTGCTTCTTCATGGTGGCGCTTGCTGCATGAACCGCACCCGGGTAAGGGGGTGCGCCCGTCGGTGTCCTGGCGTATGGCGCATGAGTTGGCTGCCGCTAATCAGGGTTATGTGTGGCCTACGGTCATGTTTGCGGCGGATGGTGAAGGTATACACGTTTGGTCTTCACCATCGGGTGATGATACTGAGCAATCGATTCGGTATCTGAATGGTTCGCGCTTTCCTTCTTTTGTGCCAATGGCTGATTTTCGTAAGGAAACTTCGGCTTTTATCGATGCGGTGCTGAGCCGGTTACGTGATTGTGGCTGTACCGATACCGAGCTTGCAACGCTTTGGATGCATGTCAGGGACGAACTCGCTGATCCGGAGATTGCGCGGTTACGCATCTTTGAGGCCATGATGGGTTATGACCCGGAAGAATGCCCCCAACAGCTCTTGCAAACGATGGTCCGTATGGCGGATGAGGTGGGTGAGGAGTCCTTGTCCGAGTTGATATCCGCTTTGGCAAGGGGCAAGGAATTCGACTCGCGCCAGGAGAAGGAGATCGAACTCTTCTCTTTATTAAAGGGAATGGAAGGCAGTCCGAATATTCCTGAGTTTGTGGCCCCAAACGCTGTCGGAAAGAGTCATGCACCCTGGATGCCAGCGGTTCAGGATGCGAGAAGCATGCGGGATTATTTTGGATGGGGTTTGGAGCCGCTGTCCAATGAGAAGCTGTTTTCTGCTTTGGGTATTAGCGCTAAGACTGTTGAAGGTTACACGCCGGAAAACACATCAAAGGTATCGGTGGCGATCCCGCAGCGTCAGGGCGTAATGCGTTTCATGCCGCGTAAGAGGCATCCCGTGGCCCGACGCTTTGAATACGCTCGCTTTCTCGCGGACTGTATGTTCCAACAACGCGGAGACGGGTGGCTCGTCTCTTCGGATCTGAGCACGTTTCGGCAAAAGTATCAGCGCGCTTTTGCCGCGGAACTGTTATGCCCAATCGAGGGGGCAAAAGCGTTTATGCAGGACGATTACTCAGAGTCGTCCGTTGAGGATGCGGCGGAGTACTTCGACGTCAGCACAACCACGGTTACCAACTTGCTGGCAAATAACCATCTTATTGAAACGGATGATTTTTCCGATGGTAACGGCGCCTGGCCTTACCGCCCTACGGTAACGCTTGCATAGCCCGGTGTTTTCAGCTTGGAGGGCTGGCTCCCACGGGCCATGCCACGAAGCCGCTGTGGGAGCCTGCCCGCAGGCGAATGTACCAACGCCGGGCAAAGGATTCGCCAGCAGGGCTGGCTTAAATACGCCTGTACGGGAATTGTTTAACGACGTTAAATGGCCGTCAAAATGTGAACTATTCAATCCGTTCCATACCGGGCCGCGTGTTAGTTTGAACACTTGCCGGGTACACGGGGTATCCCACATTGATTGGTCAGGCTGTAGCAGGGGGCTGCGGCGTGCTCATAATGGACTGTGAGGTAGCATGCTTGAAACGGTTTCCACTCCCACCCGCTCGACCCCCTTCTCCCCGCCGATGATCTTCTCTGGCCTTTTGGCCGCCTTTCTCGCTTTTCTGATCGCTTTTCACCCTGCGTATTATGTGTTGCCGCTGACGGCCGCGGTGTTGGTTCTGGGTAGTCTGGCCTTTGCGGCAAGACGTTCCTTGTGGCGGCCTCTCGATCGGGAGGACGGGTATTGCCTCGCTGTTCTGGCGTTGTTTACCGCGCTTTGGTGTCTCGATGTCGCCCGCACAGGTAAATGGCCGGTGGGCGAGGAGAACCAGGGGCTGTATTTACCGTTATGGCCTTTGGTTGCCGCTGTGGTGTGGCTGGGCTGGCGTCGCTGGCCTCCGGCGGTTTCCGCTCTTTGGTATGGGGTGGCGGCAGGTAGCCTGATTGCTGGCGGGATCGCTGCCTACGAGCGTTGGGGGCTGGGTTTGGGCCGTGCCAGCAACGGCATTAACGCTATTCCGTTCGGTAATCTCTCCCTGCTGCTGGCGACGTTGACCATGGTGGCGTTCCTGGCTCGGCGGGGCCGTGTCCGCAATGCCCGGGAGTGGCTGATTCGCGGTTTTTTCCTGCTCGCCGTGGTGGCGGGGTTGGCGGCGTCGGTTTTGTCCGGCACTCGCGGTAGCTGGATCGTTTTTCCGGTGCTGCTCTGGTTGCTGTATGTGGCTTTCTGGGACTCGTTACCGGCCCGGAAAGTGGTGCCGGTGGTGGTGGCGTTGGCCGTTGTTGTTATCGGCGCCTCTCTGGTCCCCAAGGCCGGCGTTCAGGAGCGGGTTGCCGAGGCTGTGGAAAACCTGGAAGAGTACGCGGAAGGGGACACCTATTCCTCTGTCGGGGTGCGGCTGGAGATGTGGCGTGCCGGGGCGCGGCTCTTCAGCGAGAAGCCTGTTCTGGGTTGGGGAGAAGGGCGGCTTGAAGATCAGCGGGACCAGTGGGTGGCGAAAGGTCTTTATAACCGGGGTATCAGCCGTTACGACCAACTGCACAACGATCTGATCGATACCGCCGCTCGCCGTGGCCTGGTGGGGCTGATTTCCCTTTTATTGCTCTATGGCGTCCCCATCGTGTTATTCGCCAGGCATTTACGGCGACGCAAGGATATTCAGGGCCGGGCCCTGGCCGTGTCGGGTTTGATCGTGGTGGTGGCATTCATCGGCTTCGGGCTGACGCAGTCCCTGTTGCGGGATGTGCGTGGGCTGTCCGGCTTTCTCGGGATGCTGACGGCGTGCTGGTGTTTGTTGAAGGCGACGCCGGGGGGTGGGGGAAAAGGGGCTCAGGCCTGAGTGCGGAGCCGCTGTGGGAAGATTGCCGGGCGGCGCTCCGCTGGCAAGCAATTGTTAACGGTAGGGGAAATAATTCGCTGCCAAGGCAGCTCCCACAGCGGCTTCGTTACATAATCCGTGGGAGATTCCATGGTGCCCCGCACCCCTTAAAAGAGCTTTGCGGGGCAATATTCTTGTTGCTGTTTCATCAGGGCGAAGGCGGTGCGGGCGATCTTCCGGGCCAGGATGACCAAGGCTTGCGTGGTGTGCAGTCCCCGGTCCCGATAGCGCTGATAGAAGGCGCGCCAGACCGGGTGTCGAGAGGCACTCATGGCAGCACAGTGCAGCAGTCGCCGGACCTCCGTATCCCCTTGCTTGGTCAGCTTGCGTTTACCCCTAGCGTGCCGGAGTCACGAACCCGGACATCCAGCCCGAGGAAGGCCACGAAGGCATCGCTATTTTTGAAGTCCCCTCTCAGGAAGGCCATGACCAAGGCAGTGGCGGTGATCTCACCGACCCCGTTGATCGCGTCGCATCGCTGGACCTGAGCCTGAAAGCCCTAACGGACCGTCGTTGAAGTTGTTGAATCTGGTGGACCGTAAGGGCATTGAGGTGTTGGCATAGGTCGATACCGCTGCCCGCCGTGGTCTGGTGGGGCTGGTTTCGTTATTGCTGCTGTATGGCGTGCCGCTCGTCCTGTTTGTTACACACTTGCGACGTCGTAAGGATATTCAGGGCCAGGCGCAGGCCTTGTCCGGGGGGATCGTGATGGTGGCGTTCATCGGCTTCGGGTTGACGCAGTCCCTGTTGCGGGATGTGCGCGGGTTATCCGGCTTTCTCGGGATGCTGACGGCGTGTTGGTGTTTGTTGAAGGCGCCGCCCGGCAATCTTCCCACAGCGGCTTCGTGGCGTAATCCGTGGGCGCCTGTTGTCGTCCGTGGGGCGTGGCTATATCATGCGTGCGTTATTTTCCGCGGACTTATGTGCTTCAGGCGTGTTGTAAGGGACTATCATGCATCCTGTTCTTGCCAAGACCTTTGGTGGTCTTAATCTCCAGTACTATTTCCGTCATTTCGTATTCGCTCTGATCTTTCCCGCCATCTATATCTTCATGACGATGGAGACGGGCAGGCCGATCACCCTGGCGGTGGTGGCGGTCTGTGTGGTCAATACCCTGCTGTATCCGTATGCCCGTTTCGTTTACGAGAGCGTGGTGGGGTTCATCTTCGGCGACAACGTGTTCCTGGTGAACGCCTTCCTGCTGCTGTTCTTCAAGCTGGTCACCATGATGTTCTGCTGGTTTCTGGCGATTTTCATTGCGCCCATCGGTTTGATTTATCTGTATATTCACCACAGCCGGAACGGCTGATCCCTTGTGGGGCAAGCTTGTTGGCAAGCGAATGAAAGAAATTTCGCCTGCAGGGCAGGCTCCTGCAGCGGGGTTGACAGGCCGATGCGGGAGCCTCCCTGGTGGCGACCGAAGCGGTCAGAACTTCGCCTGCCCGGGCAGCCACAGCACCAGTTGCGGGAACAGGGAAATCAATACCACGACCACCAGCATCACCGCCACGAAGGGCAGGGCGCCGCGCAGGATGTGGCCCCATTGCATGCCCGGTGGCGCCACGCCTTTGAAATAGAACAGGCTGCCGCCCACCGGCGGGGTCAGGAAGGCGGTTTGCAGCATCACCGCCACGCAGGTGATCACCCACAGCGGGTCCAGATCGTATTGCCGGATCAGCGGCAGGAAGATCGGGAACAGGATCAGCACGATGGCGATCCAGTCGATGAAGGCGCCGAGGACGAAGGTGAGCAGCATGATCACCATGTACACGCCCCATTTATTCAGGTTCAGATGGCTGACGAAATCGACGATGATCTGGTCGCCGTCCATGCTGTGGAACAGGGCGGTGAAGCACACCGCGCCGACGATGGTGACCATCGCCATGGCGGTGATCTTGGCGGTTTCCTGCACCGATTCCTTGAGCATGGTGAGGCTGAAGCGGCCGTAGGCGACGGTCATCAGCAGGGCGACAAAGGCGCCGACGCCGGAGGCTTCGGTGGGGGTGGCCCAACCGGAAAAGATCGAGCCGAGCACCGCCGCCACCAGAATCACCGGCGGCACCAGATTGACCAGCGCGCCGCTGATGCGTTTGGCAATCGGCATGGCGGCGGCTTCTTCCGCGCTGAGCGCGGGGCCCCGTTCCGGGTAGCGCCAGCACAGCCCCAGCACGTACAACACGTAGCACAGTGACAACAGCAGCCCTGGCACGATAGCGGCCAGGAACAGCTTGCCCACCGACAGCTCCGCTTCATTGCCCATGACGATCAGCATGATGCTGGGCGGGATCAGTACGCCAAGGGTGCCGCCGGCGGTGATCACCCCGGCGGAGATCTCCTTGCGGTAGCCGTATTTTTCCAGCACCGGGGCGGCCAGCAGACCCATGGTCACCACTGAGGCACCGACGATGCCGGTGGTGGCGGCGAAGATGGTGGAGACCACGATCACCGCCACGGCCAGACCGCCGCGCACCGGGCCCAGCAGGTAGCGCAGGGATTCGAACAGACCTTCCGCCACCGCCGATCGCGACAGGAAGTTGGCCATCAGGGTGAACAGCGGGATCGCCACCAGGGTGTAGTTGTTCATGGTGGAGAACACGGCGCTGACAAAAATGTCGATGATGCCGGTGCCCCAACTGGTGAGACCGAACAGCATGGCGATGCCGCCGAACACGAAGGCGATCGGGTGGCCGCTGGCGATGCCCAGCAGCAGTGCGGCGAACATGCCGGCGATGATCCAGACTTCATTCATGTTGCGCCTCCGGTTGGTCGCCGCCTTCGATCAGTACCAGAAGGTGTTTGAGGGTTTCCGAGAGGCCTTGTAGCGCCAGCAGGGTAAAGCAGACCGGAATCACTGCTTTGAATGGATACAGCGGCGGTGCGAAGGCGGTGTTGCTGGTTTCACCCATGGACCAGGAATACTCGGTGAAGCCGATGCCGTGGACCGCCACGGTGATCACGAACGGGAAGAACAGCACCAGGTAGCTGACGATGCTGAGCAGCGCTTGCGCGCGCCGGCCAAGGTGGGTGTAGAGCAGGTCCACGGAGACGATGCTGCGATGCAGCAGGGCGTAGGCGGCGACGATCATGAAGTGAAAGCCGAACAGCATGGTGATGGTCTCGAAGGCCCAGATGCCGGGGGCGTTGAAGACCCGGCGGCTGACCACTTCGAACACGGTGACCAGCATCATCGCCAGCACCGACCAGGCGCCGATGCGGCCGACCCAGTCGCTGATGCCGTCGAGAATACGGGTGAGGTGGCGTAGGGCCTGCATGATCAATCCAGCCGGTAGCCGTTGAGGTCATTGGTGCCGAAGCTCCAGGGGCCCTGCATGCGGCGGTAGGGCGCGTAGGCTTTGAGGTAGGCTTGCTGGCTTTCCAGCACTTCCTGGAAGTCCGGGTTCTTGGCGGCGATGTCGCGTACCGCCTTGTTGACGATGCCTTCGATGGTTTTCAGGTCCTGGTCCGGCATCTGGTTTACTTCGATGCCGTATTCGTCCTCGAAGCGCTGCGCGGCGACGCCATCGTCGTAATTGCGGTTGGCGGTGGAGCGCGCCATGATCGCTTCGCTGGCGGTGGCGATGATGTTTTGCAGGTCCTCGGGCAGTTCGTTCCAGGCGTCCTTGTTAATGGCGATGCCGTAGACCGCCGCGCTCTGGTGCCAGCCCGGGGTGGACCAGTATTTGGTGACGTCCTGCAGGTGCAGGATTTCGTCGGAGTCCGGGCCGCCCACTTCGCCGGCGTCCACCACGCCCCGTTGCAATGCTTCGTAAACGTCATAGACACCGATGGACACCGGTGACGCGCCCAGTTCGGTCATCACCCGGGTCTGGATCAGGCCGGCGATACGCACTTTCAGCCCTTTGTAGTCTTCCAGTCCGCGGATCGGCACGTTGGAGCGGATGCCGGATTCGGTGCCCAGGGTGGTGATCGGGAAGTAGACGGTGTTGAACTGGCCGTAGATGCGGTTGTACTGCTCCAGGCCGCCGGCGGCGTAGATCCACTGGAAGAAATCAAAGCCGCTGAAGCCCATTACGTGAGAGCCAAGCAGGTCGAAGGCGGTATTCTTGCCGGACCAGTAGTTGGGCCAGTCGCCGCCGGCCTGCACGGTGCCCTTGCTGACCGTGTCGAGCACTTGGGTGGGGCTGACCAGCTGGCCCTGCGAATACCGTTTGATTTTCAGGCGGCCGTTGCTGAGTTCGTCCACCAGATTAACGAACTCCTGTTCGTATTCACCGGAGCTGGAGGTGTCGCTCCAGGTGCTGACCATTTTCCAGTTGAAGGTTTCCTGGGACTTTTCGGCGCTTTTCTCGGTGTCGGCGCCGGGGGCGTTACCGGCTTCGCCGGAACAGCCGGAAAGGGTGAACAGGGTGATCGCGGTGATGGCGGCCAGTGTTGTTTTGATCGGACTCATGGAACACTCCTGGATTCGTTGTTTTAGGAATGGCGTTGGTTGATTCGCTTTGTTCTGCCTACGAAGTCGCTGTGGGAAGAGGCCCGGGCGGCGCTCTGCTTGGCCGCGAATTGTTTTCCCCGCCCGTTGGTAATTCGCTTGCCAGCAAGCTTCCCACAGCGGCTTTGTGGCACGATCTGTGGGAGACCAGCTTGCTGGTGAATTCCGGCCTTCGGCGTTGGCGCATTCGCTTGCCAGCAAGCTTCCCACAGCGGCTTTGTGGCACGATCTGTGGGAGACCAGCTTGCTGGTGAATTCCGGCCTTCGGCGTTGGCGCATTCGCTTGCCAGCAAGCTTCCCACGGCGGCTCCGTAGCACGATCTGCGGGAGACCAGCTTGCTGGCGAATACGGCCTT
>NZ_AQPF01000052.1:0-24675 GCF_009846745.1 Alcanivorax xiamenensis
GTCCCCAACGCCCTCTGGCGGCTTTTCCAGCGGCAACGCGGCGACGTGGAGACCTTAAACAGGCTCTAGGACGGCGACAGGCGACCTGAGGGGGTCAGGACGGGATGGGCACCATCAGGGCCTCGCCGACCGCGAAGGGCGCTCCGCCGGTGTCGGCCAGGTCGCCCAGCTCGGCATTCACGAACACCTGCCGCCGGCCGGCCTTGAGCACCCGGGCGCGTACCACGAAAGTCTCCGCCACCGCCGGTCTCAGGCAACGCACGGAAAATTGTGAGGCGGTGACATTGCCGGCTTGTGACGCGGCGGCGAAGCCGCAGGCGGTATCGATCAGGCCGCCAATCAGAGCGGCATGCAGAAAACCGCTGTATTGGGCGAATTCGTCGCGCCATCTCAAATGCAGCTCCGCCTCGCCGGATTCAATCCGGTGTACCTCGAGATTGAGCCAGTTGTTGAAAGGGGCCTGGCGGGAAAGGGTGCGGATGCGTTCCAGTATCTCGGAGGTGTCGCTCATGACGGGGTCTCCGGTGACGGGCGTGGAGCCAGGGCTTTGAAAACCGCCGTGGCGCGGGCGCACAGAGCGTCGTCCGCCCATACCTGGGCGGCGGCGAAGTTCAGGGAACGGCCGGTCCGGGTGGCCTCGGCGCGGATTTCCACCCATTGGCCGAGGCGGGCGCTGCCCAGAAAATCCAGCGTCATACTGACCGTGACGAGGCCGGAAATGCCGCCCAGCCGGTCCGCGCAGCTCAGTCCCATGGCGTTGTCCGCCAGCGCCGAGATCAGGCCGCCATGGACAAAACCGCGGCTGTTGGCGTGGGGCTGGCCGGCGCGGATGGCGAGGCTGAGCCCGTGATCATGATGACGGATGAAAATCGGCTCCCAGGGTGCGGTGAGCCCGCTGGCGCGGCGGTGCCGCTGGTAACCGGCGGGGACGGCGAGGTCGGACATGACGGGTCTCCCATTAGTTTTAATTAGACTAGTCTATATAATTTCAAGGCAACGACAAGCCGAAATGAAAGAGAAGGCTGATAAAGGGGCGGCGCGCATGGCGGCCTGCCAATGTCTTCTTTGGGTGCTACGAAGCCACTGTGGGAAGCTTGCTTGCAAGCGAATGAGGCTTGCTCAGGCGTTTACGGTATTCGCTTGCAAGCAAGCTTCCCACAGTGGCTTCGTAGCTATCCCGGGGGATGATATCCAGGTTCCGGTGTCAGGGACGCAGGGCGTTGATCTGGTCGGTCAGACTGGCGCAGGCGTCGGCGATGGCCTGGCCGTGGCATTCCACCCGGACCTGGATCAGGGCGCCTTCCAGGGCGGAGAGAATCAGGGACGCCAGCGGGCGGGCCCGGTCGGCCGGGATACCGTCGTCGATCAGCAGCGTCTCCCATTCCCGGCGCCAGTTCTGTATCGCCTCGCGCCCGGCGTCGGTGATGAGACGGGAACCGGGAGTGGTTTCCAGCAAGGTAGTGGCCAGCGGACAGCCGTCGGCGAAACCGGATTGCGCCATCCAGCCGGTCAGCAGCTCGCCATAGGCGCGCAGGGCGTCGGCGCTGTTGCCGTACTGGTGGCGCAGGTCTCGCAGCGTTTCCAGTACCCGCTCCCCGGCGTGGCGCACGGCGGCTTCGCCAAGCTGCTCCTTGCCATTGGGAAAGTAATGGTAGAACGAGCCTTTGGGGGCACCGGCGGCGGCCAGGATGTCGTTGATGCCGGTGCTGGCGTAGCCCTGCTTGCGGAACAGGGCTACGGCGCTGTGGATCAGGCGGTCGCGGTGCTTGGGGCGGGCTGCCATGGTCTGTGTCCGTCAGCGAAGGATCTAGACCAGTCTATACAGAGGGCAATGGCCTGTCATCGGGCCATCAACCCAGGCCGGCCACCGCCAGACCACCGGCGACCAACGGTAACGCCCAGGCCAGATGGCGTGCCAGCGTCGGCTGGTAGGGCAGCAGAAAGATCAGCGGCAACCCGACCAGAGTCACCAGAACCGGCACCATGGATAAGGCCAGCCCCAACGGCCACAGCATCAGGCAGGCCGCCGTGGTGGCCAGGAGCAGCAGCCAGCCAATGGTCTTGAACAGCCGCAGCCGTGCCTCGGTGGGTTTGCGCCCAAGCAGTTCCTGATGGTGACGCTTCATACCCAGGGCAAGACAGGTGAGACCGGTGTAGCCGAGAGCGAGAGCCAGCAGGACCGTCATGCATTGCCCTCCGCCAGAGCCGGTTCACGGGCGCGCGCCGGTTTCCGTTTGTCCGGTTTGGGTTTTGCCACCCGCCAAAGCGCGTATCCCCACAGGGCGCCGAGCAGCAGGCAGATCAGATCGAAGCCGGCCAGGGCACCCAGGCGCCAGGCGGCGGCGCTGAACAAGTGGCTGTCGGTGGTGACCATGTCCAGAAACGGCAGGGCCAGCCACAGCACGGTGATGACCGCCAGTTGTTCGATCCAGCCGCGCCGATGCGGGCGCAGCAGGCCATGCACCAGACTCGCCAGCCAGACCAGGAAAAACACCCGGATCTCCCAGGAGGAACGCTCAGCCAGGGTCGCCGGCAGCACTCTGTTAGCGGCGAAGTAAGCGCCGATGGCGGCCAGCAGGCCGGTGATCGACGCCATGTTGAGGCCGTTCACCAGTTTCAGTGCGGCGCCCGGCTGTTGCCGGCGCAGTTGCTGGGTGCGTTTCGACACCCAGAGCAGCATGCCGGTGGCCACCATGGCCGAGCCGGCCAGCCCGGAGAAGAAGAACAACAGCCGCACCAGCGGGTCGGCGAAACGCACCAGGTGCAGATTGGTCATGACATTGTAGACCTTGCCCATCAGCGGCGTCGGCGCCTCCCGTGGTTCGATGGTTTCCAGCAGGTCGCCACTTGAACCCTGGAAGACCTGGGTGGGGGAGCCGCCGCGACGGCGCCCGCTAATGGCCACGTCCTGCTCCACGCTGATGCGAATCCGCGCGTTTTCGCGGTTGGGATGCTGCACTTCGATACGGCTCACCGGGCGTTCGAAGCGGGCGGCGGTGGCCGCGGCCAGCGGTCCGATGGCGACCATGTCCGCCGGTTCGCCGGCTGGTCCGGGCGCCTCCGTGGAACGCGGAAACGCCTCGTCGAAGAAAGCGCGGCGGTCGCCATCGTAGGCGGCGTCGATGCCCCACGGCATCAACATCACCATGAACAGCAGCAGCCCGGAATAGGTGATCATGAAGTGAAACGGCAGCGCCAGAACGGCGCTGGCGTTGTGGGCGTCGAGCCAGGATCGCTGTCCCTTGCCGGGGCGGAAGGTGAAGAAATCCTTGAAGATCTTCTTGTGGGTGATCACCCCGCTGATGATCGCCACCAGCATGAACATGGTGGCGACGCAGATCAGCCAACGCGCCCACAAACGCGGCACGCCGTACAGCTCGAAGTGGAAGCGGTAGAGGAAATGGCCGCCACGGGTTTCCCGTGGCGTGAGCACCTCGCCACTGCCCGCGTCCATCCACGCCTGCTCACCACGGTTACGGCCTCCGCCCTGACGCGGCTGCTCCTCTCCGGCGGGCTGCCATCGCAGTTGTACCGCCGGATTGCGGGCATCCGGCAGGGATATATCCCAGGAGCGGGCCTCAGGGGCGATCCGCCCCAGTGTTTGCCAGGCCAGATCCATGGTGTCATCGGAGGCGGTGGACTGATGCAGTTCCGGCTCCATCCACAGGGAAATCTCCTCGCGGTAGTAGGCGCTGGTGCCGGTCACGAACACGGCCACCAACAGCCACCCCAGCAATAGCCCGCTCCAGGTATGCAGCCAGGCCATGGACTGCCGCAGGGAGCCGTTCATGATGCCGGCCCCAGTAGCCAGACCAGAGCACCGCACAGCAGGGTGGGGATGGCGATGCCGGCCCAGGCGCGGGCGGTGGTGGCGCAGGCGAAGGCCCAGATCACCGCCACGCTGTAGATGAGAAACGACAGCACCGAGGCGGTGATCACCGCGTCCATGCGGGACATCGGCAACCCCACACTGAGGGCGGCGGTGGCGGTGGCGCTCAGTGCGTATCCCCCCAGCACCGCGGCGATTGCACGCGACGCCACCGACAGCCGGGTGGCGTTCTTTAATTGTGACATGGTGTTTCTCTAGTCGGATCGGCGGAGAGTGGTGCCATTATGGGCAGTGAATGATAATTGTTGCTATCGGCAAATCAATATCGAAAATGTGTAAGAAATGTGCAGGGCAGGGCTTGCCCCTGTGAGAATCGATCCCTAGACTTCATTTCTTATTGATAATTATTACTAACCGCTATTCGTTTTTATTTGCTGCCATGTCCGGACGATAGCCCGCTGATGATGACGAACGCCACGCAAACCGACATCGGTTCGCTGTACCGCGATCATGCCCATTGGTTACTGGGCTGGCTGCGCCGGCGCCTGGGCGGAGACGGCGCTGATGCCGCCGATCTGGTCCAGGACACTTATGTCCGGTTGATGGTCTCCGGCCGCTTTCCGGCGCCGGAGCAGTCCCGGGCATTCCTGGCCCGCATCGCCAAGGGGCTGATGGTCGATATGCACCGCCGGCGCCGGTTGGAGCTTGCCTACCGGGAAGCCCTGGCGGCACTGCCGGAAGACAGCGCGCCTTCCGCTGAGCAGCGTGCGCTGACCCTGGAGACTCTGGCCCGTATTGACCAGGCGCTGGACGAACTGCCCTCCAAGGTGCGCGAGGCCTTCCTGTGTTCCCGTTTCGAGGGTTTGACCTATAGCCGTATCGCCGAGCGTTTGGGTGTGTCCCATGGATCGGTTCGCAAGTACATGCTGCGGGCCGCCCAGTCCTGTCTGTTGGCGCTGAGCGAATTCGAACCGGTATGAGTGACGCTTTGCCCGGCCCTCTGCGCCAGTACGCCGACCGTCATGGTCTGGACAGCGCCAGCCTGCAAGCCGCTCTGGACTGGCAGGTGCTGTTCTGGTCCGGGGAACAGCAAGCCGCCGACCGGGAGCGTTGGCGCCGCTGGCTCAACGCCGACGCGGAGCATCGCCAGGCCTGGGACGCGGTGGCGCGGATGGCGGGCACACTGGGTACTCTGAGTCCGCAAGTGGCGCGGCGCACCCTGGAGCGGCCATCGTCGGTGGGCCGGCGCCGGGCGCTCGGCGCCCTGGCGGCGGTGGGGGTGGGATCGATGCTGATGCTTGCCGGAGCGCGTGGCGGGTTCTGGCAAAAAGCGATGGCGGATTATCGCTGTGCCCGTGGCGAACAGCAGCGGTTCCGGTTGGAAGATGGCTCGTCGTTGATACTGAACACCGCCAGTGCCGTGTCGGTGGACTTCGGCCAAGACCGCCGCCGAATCTCCCTGGCGCCGGAAAGTGAAGTCGCCCTGGATACGCGATCCTCCACCCTGAAGAAGGCCGGCCCATTATCGCTGGCCCTGCCGGCGGCATTGTTGAATGTGCAAGGCGCCTGGCTGACCGCGCGTGACCTGGGGCATGGGGCCGGCACGGTGGGTGTGCTGGCCGGCGGGGCGCAACTGGTTACCGCCTATCCCCGCCAGGCCGCCGTCACCCTGAATGCCGGCCAGCAGGTTCATTTTGACCCGGACGGGCTGTCGGTAACGCCATTGTCCAGGCAGCGGGCGCTGGCCTGGACCCGCGGCGTATTGCAGGCGGACCGTTGGCGGCTGGCGGATTTTCTCGATGAGCTGAGCCGTTATCGCGACGGCCTGCTCTATTGCGACGACGAGGTGGCGGACCTGATCGTGTCCGGTGCCTATCCGCTCAAGGATACCGACTATGTGTTGGAATCCCTGGCCCGGGCGCTGCCGGTGGCGATTCATTACCGCACCCCCTGGCTGGTGCGCGTGGCGGCGGTCTAGCGTTTTGGTTTCCCCCAATGGGGTGCAAGAATCGGGATCCGAAAAAAATCCAATTCGGGGTAGCACTTTTCCGGCGCCCGTTCGGGATAACAGGTAATACACCCTGTTAAGGATCGGAACATGATGTGTTTTTCCCGTTTTCGGCATCTGCCATTGACGTTGTCGTTGTGTGGCGTGATGGCCGGGGCCGCCGTGGTCAGCGGGCCGGCGGTGGCCCAGGAGAGCGCCGGCACCCGCCTCTACCAGGTGGCTGCCGGGCCGTTGGACGGTGCCCTGGCTGAATTCGCCGGTGCCGCCGGCCTGACCCTGGTGATCGATGGCCGTCTTACCGAGGGCAAGCGCAGCGCCGGATTGAGCGGCGAATACTCACCGCTGGAAGGGTTGGGCGTGCTGCTGGCCGGTTCCGGGCTGGAGGCGGTGGCCCAGGGTAACGGCAGCTACCGTCTGCGCGCGCGCCCGGTGCGGTCCGGCTCTCCTCATACTCTGGAAAAAGTCACTGTCACGTCCGCCTCGGCGTCCGGGCAGGCGGTGGATGTGACCAATGCCCCGGCCAGCATTTCCGTGATTACCCGCGAGGAGTTGGAAGGCAAGGCGTATCGCGACATTACCGAGGCGCTGCAGGCGGTACCCGGTGTGTACGTGGACGACGGCCCGTCCGGCAAGGGCGGCACCGAGGAAATTTCCATCCGTGGCATGGATTCCAAGTACACCCTGATTCTGGTGGACGGCAAACCGCAGGGATCCGGGCAGGGTTATTACAACGGTTTTGGCGCCGGTGCCGAGTACGGCTGGTTGCCGCCGGTGTCCGCCATCGAGCGGATCGAAGTGATTCGCGGGCCCATGTCCTCGCTGTACGGTTCCGACGCCTTGGGGGGCGTCATCAACGTCATCACCAAAAAAACGCCGGACCAGTGGAGCGGTTCGGTGACGCTGGACCGGGTCATGCAGGAAAGCCACGATGCCGGCGATTACCATCAGAACCGCTACTATCTGAGCGGGCCGCTGGTTCCGGACCGGTTATCGTTCACCGTGTTCGGTTCCCGCTATGTGCGTGACGAAGACGATATCCCCAGCGGCTACCGCGATCTGGACCGTGACAACACCACGGCGCGGCTGGGCTGGACCCCGAGCGAGCGCCAGTCCCTGCAACTGGAAGCAGGGTATGCCACCCAGGATATCGTTGGCACCGCGGCGCGCACCGGCAGCGACAGCGAATTGGAAACGGTGCGGCGCCATCAGGCGCTGTCCCACGATCTCACCTGGGGCAACGGCTTCACCACCAAGAGCTATGTGCAGCATGAGGAAATGCTGAACCGTACTCAGAGCGCGTTGTACGAGCGCACCACCGCCAACACTTCCACGGTGCTGCCGTTCGACAGCCATGTGATGACGGTGGGGGCTCAGTATCGGTTGCAGAAAACCGAGAACCCGGCGCGCGCCATCAACAAAGCGAATCTGGAACGTTGGGATGCGGCGTTGTTCGCCGAGGACCAGTGGTTCATTAGTGACCCGCTGTCTCTCACCGGCGGCCTGCGTTGGGTCAAGGACGAGAACTACGGCAGCGAAGTGGTGCCACGGGCCTATGCGGTCTATGCGCTGTCGCCGGCCTTCACTCTGAAAGGCGGCGTCAGCGCCGGCTATCGCACGCCGGATCTTAAACAGGGTGATTCCAACTGGGTGGAAGGCGGCGGTGGCCCGTCCACCGACGGTGGCGACATCGGCAATTCCGATCTGAAACCGGAAAAAAGTGTCACCTATGAGCTGGCGGGGTTGTGGCAGGGCCGTAACGGCATCGAAACCAGCGTCACCGTGTTTCACACCGACTACAAGGACAAAATCGAGAAACCGTTGATCTGTGATCGCGTCAGCGGAACCGACACCGACTGTATTTATCAGGGCTACGACTACGAAAAACTGTATCAGTACACCAACGTGGACGAGGCCAGGGTACGGGGAGTGGAAGTGACGTTCGGTTTTCCGATACGTCACGATATGCGCGTGCACACCAACTACACCTTCACCGACAGCGAGCAGCTTTCCGGTGACAACAAGGGCAACCCACTCAATGATCAGCCCCGTCATCGTGCCAACGTCGCCTTCGACTGGCAGGCCACCGACAAAGCCCGGATCTGGTCCAAAGCCCGCTTCAAGGGGCGTGCCGAACAAGTGGCCGGACGTGGTGGCCTGACCGAGCGCTACCCGAGCTACACGCTGGTGGACACGGGTATGCAGTATCAGCTGTCCGAACTGGTGAGCGTGTACGGCGGTGTCTATAACTTGTTCGACAAGGAAGTGGACAACGATACCTATGGCCGGGTACTGGACGGCCGTCGTTATAACGCCGGCATCACCGTGCGGTTCTGAGGCCCGCCCAAGCGAGTGCCCTTCTCACTGCGGCTTCGTGCCCCCTCCGTGGGAAGCTGGCTTGCCAGCGATCCGGGCTGTCCCACAACCGTGGGACGGCCCTGGGGAAAGCGGCGGCTCAGCGTACCGGATCGGTTTCTTTCTCCTCCGCTTCGTCATCCAGCACATAGGCGATTACCGCGTCAGGGCTTCGGCCCTTGGAGCCGACCGCGCTGTGGCCGCCGGCCACCACCAGCAGGATCTGCCGGCCGGTGTCGTCCAGATAGGTCATCGGTGTGGCGTGACCGCCGATGGGCAGGCGGTCTTCCCATAGCGTGCGCCCACTGGTGAGGTCGTAGGCGCGCACGTGGTTATCCAGGCCGCCGCTCATGAACGCCACGCCGCCGGCGGTAATGATCGGCCCGCCGATATCCGGCACACCGATGGTCACCGGCAACGGAATCGGTGACGGATAGCCGATGGTGCCATTACGGTGGCGCCACACCACTTCACCGGTACGCAAATCAGCCCCGGCCACGTAACCCCAGGGCGGTTGTTGACAAGGCAGGCCCAGTGGTGACAGGAACGGTTTCATCTTCACCGCGTAGGGGGCGCCATAGTTTTCGTTGGCGCCGGGCCCCCGGGAGGAGACATGGCGGCTATGGTCGTCTTTTCTGGGTACCAGAGTGGAGACGTAGGCGAGGTAGGAGGGGGAGGTGAACGCCACCTGGCGGACCGGATCCACCGCCAGGGCGCCCCAATTGAACACACCGAAGTTTCCCGGGTAGATCAGGCTTCCTTGTTCCGAAGGCGGCGTATAACGGCCCTGATACTGAAGCTGGCGGAAGCGGATGCGGCAAAGCAATTGGTCCACCGGAGTGGCGCCCCACATGTCCCGCTCACGCAGTGGCGGCGGGTTGAAGTTGAGTGCCGAGCTGGGCTGGCTGGTGGCCACGGTCTGGTAACCGAGACTGGCCGGCGCCGGCTGTTCGCGTACCGGCAGCACCGGATCGCCGGTGCGGCGGTCCAGCACATAGATGTCGCCCTGCTTGGTGGGTTGCACCAGCACGGGGACACGGCCTTGGGGCGTATCCAGGTCCAGCAGACTCGGTTGCGCCGGCACATCCATGTCCCAGAGATCGTGACGCACGGTCTGGGACACCCAGCGCACCTTGCCGGTGGCCAGGTCCAACGCCACCACCGAGGAGCTGAAACGCTCGGCGTCGGGGTCGCGCTGTTCCCCCCATTGATCCGGCGTGTGGTTACCCATGGGCAGATAGACCATGCCCAGGGTTTCGTCGACGCTGGCCACCGACCAGCTGTTGGGACTGCTGGCGCTGTAGGTTTCGCCGTCCGGCAGCGGTTCGGTCCGTTCCGGGTTGCCGGGGTCCCAGTTCCAGACCAGGTCGCCGTCGTCCACATCGTAGGCGCGGATGACGCCGGAAGGCTGGGAAACGGAAACGTTGTCACTGATCAGACCGCCGATGATCACCAGTTGGTCGGTGACCACCGGCGGCGAGGACGGATAGTAAAGCGGCGGTTGCGGATTGGGCATCCCGGCCCACAGATCCACTTCGCCATTGTCGCCAAACCGGGCGCACCGTTCTCCGCTGTCCGCGTCGAGCGCGATGAGCCGGGCGTCGGCGGTGGGCAGGAACAGCCGCCGTTCACAATGCAGATCTTCCGGGTCGATCAGGCTGTCCCGTTCGCTGCCGGTGGCGGCGAGCATTTCCTCCGGTTGCGGGTTGGTACGTTCCACCGTGGCCAGAGGGGGCTGGCGATGGCCGGGAAAATAGGCCACGCCCCGGCAAATCTGACGCCGGCGATTCAAGTCGGGCTCGATGTCGGGATCGAAGCGCCAGCGCTCCACGCCGGTGGTGGCGTCCAGTGCGATCAGTTCATGGCGTGGCGTGCACAGGTACAGCGTATCGTTCACTTTCAGCGGCGTGGCCTCGAAAGTGGTGGCGTTGGTGTCGCCGGTATGGAACACCCAGGCCCGGCGTAGCCGTGTCACGTTATCCGGTGTGATTCGTGTCAGTGGTGAATAGCGCTGGCCGAGGGCGGTTCGTCCATAAGCATGCCAGTCCCCGTCGGGCACTTGCTCGGAATGACCGGCGCCGGGATTGACCGGGCCGGGCAGTGCCCCGCTCAGGTCATGGGGATCCTGATAGTAGCCGGCAACCGCCACCGCCGTGCTCAGCAATACCGCCAGCAGCAAAGGCATGCGTCCGCCCCGGATCGGGCCCGCCACGCCGGGAATCACCAACAGCAAACCCAGCAGTACCAGCAGGGCGCCGCGTGGCGCCAGGGCCCACCAGTCCAGTCCAACCTCCCACAGGCTCCAACTCAGGGTGCCAACCAGCAGCAGGGCGTACAGGCTCAACGCGCTGCGCCGTTTCATTATCAGCAGCAGCGCGCAAAGCACCAGCACCGCGCCAGCCACCAGGTAATAGGGGCTGCCGTTCAGGGACACCAGCCAGCCGCCACCGGCGGCCATGGCCAGACCCAGCACGAGCATAAGCAGGGCGATAACCACACGAATCACGGTACAGCTCCTATTCCCGCGGCATCCGCCGCTGTGGTGGCGACCCGCCTGATTCGGCTGCCGCTTCCTCCTGGAGAATACCCAATGCCTTGAGGCTGGCTTCGTCCGGGAAGCCATCGGCAGGCAGTCCCTGTCGTTGTTGGAAGCGGCCGAGCGCGGCGCGGGTGCCCGGACCGAGCAGGCCGTCTTCGGAACCGGCCTGGAAGCCGTCGGCGTTCAAACGCGCCTGCAGTGCCTTGACCTGGTCCCGGTGCAGGCGAGGTGCTGGTACCGGCGCCCGGCTGAGTTTTCCCGCGCCATTGATTCGGTCCGCCAGACGGCCCACGGCCAGGGCATAGGCCTCGGAACGGTTCCAGCCCATGATCACGCGGAAGTTCTCGTACACCAGAAAGGCGGGACCATTGGCACCGGAAGGCAGTAACAATGAAGCGTTCATCGGCGCGTCCGGCAGCGGCTGGCCATTGGGAAGACGCACATTGCGTTCACGCCAGTAGCTCAGCGGCCAGGATTCACCCAGGCCGGCCGAGCTGTAGTCGAAGGTTTCCGGTAACGAGACTTCGCGGCCCCAGCGCTCGCCGGCCCGCCAGCCCAGAGCGTTGAGGAAATTAGCGGCGGAGGAGAGCGCGTCCGGCAGGCTGTGCCAGAGATCCCGACGGCCGTCGCCGTCGCCGTCAACGGCGTAGCGGAGGAACGTCGACGGCATGAACTGGACATGGCCCATGGCGCCGGCCCAGGAGCCTTCCATTTGCGGCACTGTAATGGCGCCTTCCTCGACAATGCGCAAGGCGTTCATCAACTCGGCGGTGAAAAAGGCGCCGCGGCGGCCTTCACAGGCCAGCGTGGCGAGCGCGTCGAGAACCGGAGTGTTGCCGTAAAAGCCGCCGTAGTTGGTTTCCAGGCCCCAGAACGACAGCAGGTAAGCGGCGGGGACGCCATACTCCGCTTCCACCTTGGCCAACAGATCGGCGTGCTGGCGGCGTAGCTCCCGGCCCTGTTTTATCCGCTGCGTGGTGACCCGGCGCCCATAGTAGTCGGCGAAACTGCTGGTGAATTCCGGCTGTTTGCGGTCCAGTTCGACCACCCGGGTCTGCAGGGTCAGGGCGGGGATCCGCTGGTGGGCCAGTTCCGGATCAATACCGTCCTCAATGGCTTTTTGTTCCAGTTCACCCAGACACGCCTGGAAATCCTCCTGTTCCAAGGCATGGGCACCGGCAACGAGACCGAACAACAAAGCCGGTATGGTGAATAAAAAGGGGCGGGGCATAATCTCTCCATGACAGCAGGGGGCGGGGCCGGAGCCCCGGTTATTGATCTTCCAGTATGCGCCGTATCCGTACCGCGGTGGCGCGTGGCCGGACGATACTGTTACGGGCTTCCGCGCGGGCGCGGGTGACGGCGGCGCCGAACAGCAGGATCAGCGACGAGTAGTACACCCACAACAACAGCAACACCAGCGAACCGGCGGCGCCATAGGTGGAGGCGGTGGCGGTGTGGGAAAGATATAGCGCGATCAGGAAGCGGCCGAGAATGAACAATAAGGCGGTGACCAGCGCGCCGAGCAACACGTCACGCCAACTCAGAATGGCGTCCGGCAGGACCTTGAAGATGGTGGCGAACAGCAGTGTGGTCACCGCTACCGATACCAGCGTTTCCACCGCCACCATCGCGATGCCGGGCACTGGCAGCCATTCCTGGGCGAACACCATCAGCGCCTGAGTGACCACGCTGAGCAGTAGCGACACCATCATCACGAAACCGATGGAGAGCACCACGGTAAGCGATAACAGCCGGTTCTTGATTAGCGCGAATAACGTATTGCGTGACGGCCGTGGGGCGATGTCCCAGATGTTATTGAGTGAACGCTGCATCTGGGCGAAGACAGTGGTGGCGCCAATCAGCATGGCGCCAACACCAATCACGGTGGGCAGCAGGCCGCCCTCGGTGATGCGGGTGCGCTCCACCGCTTCCGCCACCGCCTGGGCGGCGTCGGCGCCGACGTTGTTTTCCAGCAGGCTCATGATTTGCTGCATGGCGGCGTCGGTGCTCATCACCAGACCGATCACCTGGACCGCCAGGATCACCACCGGCGCGATGGAAAACAGCGTGAAGAACGCCAGGGCGCCGGCGTGGATCAGGGCATCACCTCTTAACCAATAGCCGATGGAGGCTTTGAGAATGTCGAACCAATAGAGGACGATGTCCTTGATCTTTTGCATGCGGTGTCGTCCTGGCGGAGATTATCGATGGGACTATTGTTCCGCTATGCGCGCCGAGAAGAAAGTCCACTTTTCTTCGTAGGAGGTGACCGGATCTGGTGATTGCTACGAAGCCGCTGAGGGAAGCTTGCTTGCAAGCGAATTTTCAGGGTTCCAAAGTGCGATTCGCTTGCAAGCAAGCTTCCCTCAGCGGCTTCGTAGTCTGGTCCGTGGGAAGGTTGCCGGGCGGTGCCCGTTGCTGTCAATGCAGCTTAAGACGCGGCCGCACCAGGCGACTGAAGCGGCCCGCGGTGAGCAGCATGATGGTTCGCGGCCAGCCATACAGGGCGGCCTGGTGCATGCGGTACAATCCCACGTACATGATCCGGGCCAGCCAGCCTTCGACGAAGAAATTGCCGCCTTTCAGATTGCCCATCAGCATGCCCACGGAACTGTAGTTGGACAGCGACACCAGGGAACCGTGGTCCTTGTACTCGAACGGTCTCGGCTCCTGACTGTTGAGCAGGCGAACCAGATTCCGGGCGGTGTGATGAGCCATTTGCTGCGCGGATTGCGCGCGCGGCGGAATCGGCCGCTCCGCCCCTTCCGGTTTGAGGAAGGCGCTGTCGCCGATGACGAAGACATTGCCATGGCCCTTGGCCAGCAGATCCGGCTCCACCTCGACCTGGTTGACGCGAGTGGTGGTGAAACCCTCCAACTGTCCGAAGACATCCGGGCCTTTTACCCCCGCCGCCCACACCATCAGGTCGGCCTTGATCTCCTCGCCGTCCTTGGTGACCAGCGCCTGTCCGGTGGCCTCAGCCACCATCACACCGGTGCGGACCGATACGCCGAGTGCCTGCAGCCGTTCCGTGGCGGCGGCGGAGACTCGCTCACTGAGAGCGGGCAGAATCCGTGGCAGTGCCTCGACCACGGTGACGCGCAGTTGCTTGCGGTCCAGGTGTTCGTGGCCGTATAGCTTGAGCATGGCCACCGCATGATGGATTTCCGCCGCCAGCTCCACACCGGTGGCGCCGCCGCCGACAATTGCCACGGACACCGGATCATTGCGGTAGTTGGCGTGCAGGCAGGTGTTCAGGAAGCGCTCGCGAAAGCGTTCCGCCTGGGTGCGGGTATCCATGAACAGGCAATGCTGGCGCACGCCGGGAGTGCCGAAATCATTGCTCTGGCTGCCGATGGCAAGCACCAGGTAGTCGTAGTCGAGCTGGCGTTCGGGCAGTACCTCTTCGCCGTCCGGGCCGTTCATCGCCGCCAGGGTGACGGTCCGCGCGGCGGCATCCACGTGGGTCAGGGTGCCCGGCTCGAACCGGTAGTGATTGAGTCGGGCATGGGCGCGGTAGTCCACGGCATCCAGGTCAGCGTCGATGGCGCCGGTGGCCACTTCGTGATAGCGCGGTTTCCACACGTGAATGTTGCTGGTATCCACCAGGGTGATGTCGGCGCGACCGCGCTTGCCCAGCTTCCGTCCGAGTTGGGTGACCAGCGGCAGGCCGCCGGCACCACCTCCTACTACCAGGATCTTGGGTTTGCTCATGCAGGGGCTCCGTCCTTCAAAGCAGGGCCGCCCCGGTCCCGGACAGGGAGCAGGGCGGCGAAAAGCACAGTTTACCGGCATCTCCGGATGAACGGAAAAGCCTGACCTGGTCCTTATGAACTAAAAGCGTGGACAGGCAGTCACGACTTAAGTATAAGTGACGTCGTTAAAGTTTACCTTTACGTTAACGTAAAGGCGTAAAATGGGGCTGGACGGGCCCCTCATACCCACAACAACGAACGACAAGGAGCCTGCCATGACGGAGTCCTATACCCGTGGGCCGCGGGACAAGACGCTGCTGACTTCCACCATCGGTGATGCCTTCGACAATACGGTGGCCGCGTACGGTGAACGGGAGGCGCTGGTGGCCAGCCATCAGCAGCTTCGTTACTCCTGGAATCAACTGGCCGGGGAAGTGGAGCGCTATGCCCGTGCCTTCATGGCCCTTGGCCTGCAACCCGGTGACCGCCTTGGCATCTGGGCGCCGAACTGCGCCGAGTGGTGCATCACCCAATTCGCCAGCGCCAAAATGGGCGCCATTCTGGTCAACATCAATCCCGCCTACCGCCTCAGTGAGTTGGAATACGCGCTGAAGCAATCCGGTTGCCGCTGGCTGGTCTGCGCCGATAACTTCAAAACCTCGGATTACCAGAGCATGTTGACGGAGCTGGTGCCGGAGCTGGCATCGTCCCGCCCCGGGGAGGTGCGCAGCGACGTCCTGCCGGAGTTGCGCGGCGTGGTCAGCCTCGCCGATCAACCGCCCGCCGGTTTCGTCAGTTGGCGGGAGCTGGGTGCGCTGTCGGAATCAGTCGCGGTGGAAGACCTCAAACAATGCCAGGCCGGGCTCAAGCCCGATGATCCGATCAATATCCAGTACACCTCCGGCACCACCGGCTTCCCCAAGGGCGCCACGCTCAGTCACCGCAATATCCTCAATAATGGTTATATGGTGGCGGAAAGCATGGGGTTCACCGAGCAGGATCGGCTGGTGATTCCGGTGCCGCTTTACCATTGTTTCGGAATGGTGATGGGGAATCTCGGCTGCGTGACTCACGGCAGCACCATGATCTATCCCGCGCCGGGCTTCGACCCCGAAGCCACGCTGGAAGCGGTGGCCGCTGAACGGGCCACCGCTCTGTACGGCGTGCCCACCATGTTCATCGCTGAGTTGGGGCACCCGCGTATCAAGGAATTCGATCTTTCCTCCCTGCGCACCGGCATCATGGCCGGCGCCACCTGCCCCATTGAAGTCATGCGGCGAGTGATCAGCGAAATGCACATGGAGGAGGTTCAAATCGCCTACGGCATGACCGAGACCAGCCCGGTGTCACTGCAAACCGGTGCCGATGATGAGTTGGAACGCCGGGTTTCCACCGTGGGTCGGACGCAGCCCCATCTGGAAACCAAGGTCATCGATGAGCAGGGCGACACCGTGCCGCGCGATGAGATCGGCGAGCTGTGCACCCGGGGTTACAGTGTGATGCTGGGCTATTGGAACAACCCGGACGCTACCGCTGATGCCATCGACAAGGACGGCTGGATGCATACCGGTGATCTGGCGGTGATGGACGAAGCGGGCTATGTGCGTATCGTCGGCCGCAGCAAGGACATGATCATTCGTGGTGGCGAGAACATCTATCCCCGCGAGATCGAGGAGTTTCTCTACACCCATCCCGCCGTGGCCGACGTCCAGGTGATTGGTATTCCCGACGATAAGTACGGCGAGGAAATCGTCGCCTGGGTGAAACTGAAAGGTGACGAGCAAACCGATGCGGAGCAACTGCGTGACTACTGCAAGAACCGCATCGCCCACTTCAAGACGCCCCGGCATTTCAAATTCGTGGACGATTTTCCGATGACGGTGACCGGCAAGATCCAGAAATTCCGCATGCGTGAGATCAGCATTGAGGACGTGCGCGTCACCATCACCGAATCCTGATATTCCCGAGCCTGTGACAATAAGGTCCGGCCCATGCCGCCGGGCCGCGACCAAAAAAGGAGAGCGACCATGCGCCAATACAGTGAGGCGATGGAGCAATTTGATCTTGAAAACGAAGTGGGCATCACGCTGACCGGATCCCTGGAGCGCTTGAACGCCTGTGTGGAATGCTGCGACCGCCATGCCCTGCCCGGACGTATTGCTCTGTTCTGGGAAGGCGCCAACGGCGACAGCGCCACCTATACGTTTAGCGAATTACGTGACAAGGCTTCCCGTTTCGCCGCCTTTCTCGCCGATCAGGGCGTGGGCGCCGGTGATTGCGTGGCCGGGCTGCTGCCCCGTCGGGTGGAGTTGCTGATTACGGTACTGGCTACCTGGCGGCTCGGCGCGGTGTACCAGCCGTTGTTCACCGCCTTCGGCCCCAAGGCCATTGACCACCGTCTGCAAACCGCCGGCACCCGGGTAGTGATCACCGATGGTGACAATCGCGGCAAACTGGATGGTTTGGAAAGTGCTCCGTTGGTGGTCACCGTCGGCGGCGACAAAGGCCGCGGCATCCGCCGGGGTGACTTCAGCTTCTGGGCGGAACTGGATAATGCCAACGATGGCGTAGAGCCGGTGATGCGTGGTGCCGAGGATCCGTTTTTGATGATGTTCACCTCCGGCACCACCGGCCTGCCCAAGGCGGTGCCGGTGCCGCTCAAGGCCATCGTCGCTTTCGCCGGTTATATGCAATACGCGGTTGGCCTGCGTGAAGACGATGCTTTCTGGAACCTGGCGGATCCTGGATGGGCCTACGGGCTCTACTATGCGGTGACCGGGCCGCTGTCCCTCGGTCATCCCACCACCTTCTACGACGGCGGCTTTACCGTGGAAAGCACCTGTCGGGTGATCAATAAATACGGCATCACCAATCTGGCGGGCTCGCCCACCGCTTACCGGCTGTTGATGGCTGGTGGTGACGCCGTGGTCAAGGCGCTGCGCGGCAAATTGCGGGCCGTCAGCAGTGCCGGTGAACCGCTGACGCCGGAGGTGATCCGTTGGTTCGGCAAAGAGCTGGGTACCACTATCCATGACCATTACGGCCAGACCGAGCTGGGCATGGTGTTGTGCAATCACCATGAGCTGGAGCACCCGGTGCGGATTGGCGCGGCCGGCTTCGCCGTACCCGGGCACCGGGTTGTGGTGGTCAACGAGGACGGCGAGGAACTGCCGGTGGGCGAACCGGGTATTCTCGCCGTGGATCGCAGTCAGTCGCCGTTATTCTGGTTCCCGGGTTATCCGGCGGATCCGCGAAAGTCGATGTTGAAACACTATTACATGAGCGGCGACACGGTGGAACTGAACGACGACGGCAGCATCAGCTTTGTCGGACGTTCCGATGATGTGATCACCACTTCCGGTTACCGGGTCGGCCCGTTCGATGTGGAAAGTGCTCTGATCGAACACCCATCAGTGGTGGAAGCGGCGGTGATCGGCAAACCCGATGAAGAGCGCACCGAATTGGTAAAAGCGTTCGTGGTGTTGGGGGCCGGCTACCGAGGTGATGACGACTTGGCGAAGGAACTCCAGCAAGCAGTCCGTCAGAGATTGTCCGCTCATGCCTATCCGCGAGAAATTGAGTTCGTGGAGTCGCTGCCGAAGACACCCAGTGGTAAGATACAACGCTTCCTGCTGCGCAATGAAGAAGTGGCGCGGCAACGTCAGGCGGCCGCCACGGCCTGATCCTGACGCTTCTTTGTGACCTGCCGTCCATGGCGGCCACCCTGTGGGCTGTCGCCAAGGCGACGTCAAAAATCGCTCCCGGCGATTTTTTGTTCTGCCTTGCGCCGGCCCATTGGGCCGGCTTTTTATTGGGTTTATTGAGATTTAGTGGGAACCGGCATTGTCCTCTATCGTGGGGCCTTGCAAGCTCACTGATCATGCCATTCGCCAGCAGCGTGCTACCAGCCGCTGTGGGAAGCTTGCTTGCAAGCGAATGGCCAACGGCCCGGGGGCATTCGCGGCCAAGCGGAGCGCCGGCCGGGCCGCTTACCACTGCGATGCTGTAGTCCCTTCGTTATTCCGCGGCCGTACTTTTAATACCGCACCGTCACCGACTTCAGTTCGGTGTGATCCTCGATGAAGGCGCTGCCGAACTCCCGGCCGATGCCGGAACCCTTAACGCCACCGAACGGCACCGCCGGATCGGTGAAGGAGTGCATGTTCACCCACACCGTGCCCGCTTCGATGCGCGGCACCAGGCGCAGCGCGCTGGACAGGTCCCGGGTTCAGAGACGGGCAGTGAGGCCGTAGGAGCTGTTATTCATCGGAGAGAGCAATTTTTCTTCGTCATCGAAAGGCGGAAAGCACGCCACCAGACCGAACAATGCCGCTTGCAGCCAGGCGATACGTGCGCCGTACCGTTATGTGCCGGGTCTTGATTAACGTCATGAGACCGTGGCGTTAGGCGGAGCTTGGTAATCGGGTGCTTTTGCTCAAAGTATGGTGCCGTTGCTTCGGGCTGATTCTTGACGGAATCTGAAAGGGGAAGTTCCAAAGCGCTTCTTAAAGGCGGTGGCAAAGTTGGCGCTACTGCTAAAACCAAGCTCTTCGGCAATCAGAGCGACGGGCATCGTGGCTTGATAGAGTAGTCGACGAGCCTCCTGCATTCGTTCTTCTCGTAAATATTCATAGACTGTGGTGCCTGCGCATTGCTTGAACGCTTGATTCAGCCTTTTCCGATTGGTTCCGACTCGACGGGCTAAATCGTCAAGGCTTGGGGGGGTTCTTATCGATCTCAGTAGGTGGGCCCGGGCAGACTGGAATACAAGGTCATCTATTCCTGGGGGTTGTTCTGATGCGGTCTCATCCTGAGTGTCATCATCGTTGGACGCAGCCCGGAGGTGGATCATAAGTCTTAGACGTACTTCGTCAAAATCACAGGGTTTTCCGATATAGTCCACCGCCCCGGCGAGAAGGCCGCGTATTCTATGTTCAGCGTTTGAAAAGTCGGAAAGAAATAAAACCGGGACATGTGCTGTGATTGGGTCTCCGACAAGTATTTTGCAGGCGGTGTATCCATCGCATTCCGGCATTTTTGTATCCATTAGAATCAGGTCTGGAACCAAGAGTCGGGCCTTGTTCACCGCGTCCACCCCATCCTGGGCCTGATATGGCTGGCAGCCCAGTCGTCGAAGATGAGTCGAAACCAGAACTCTGTCGGCTTCGTTGTCATCAACTATAAGAATCCTTTTCCCTTTCAGCGAAGTCATAATTGATAAGCTCCATACCTCTTATTCCGCTACCAAACAAAGTTCGAGCGGCCCGTGGCGAAAGGATAATGGAGGCTAGTTATGCGGCAATCAATTGGGAAAAGATGCTCGTGCGTATGACTAAAAGAAAGGGTTGGAGGATATGGTTCGGGTTTGTTGAAGGGTGGGATTGGGTGTTGATGGTGAATTTATCGATAAATAAAGATGTTTTTTCGGATTTTTGATCTGTTGTTGAATCGAGAGAACAATGTTTCTGTAAGTGTGGAAGGAGTTATGTTTTGTTTGAAAAATCTCCCCAATAAAAACTTTTTCCCTTCCAGGAAAACTTTTTGAAAGTGATATGAGTTTATAGTGATCGCCGCCAGAGGTGTGGCGCCACCCGTTTTATGTTTTTTTATGTGATTGAAGTGTTTTTTATGAAGTGTGGCGGTCTTTTTTATGGGCGAAGTTCTGGTTATCAGCTGGCTTGACTCTGGTGCGTTAGGCGAACGGCAGATCTGAAAGAGGGGTGCCGTACAGTCGTTTTTCACGGATGGACCTTTGGGTAACGGGTGAGCCGCGGAGGGCTTCCTTGTTGCCATGCGGGACTGACGATCAACTATACAAATGCAGGTAGGCATGAACAGAGTATTTCGCATCATATGGAATCGTACGCTTGGGCGTCTTGTGGTTGCTTCGGAAAACGCGCGTGGACGAGCCAAGGCCCGCGGTGAACGGTTGAACATGGTTTCCGCCGCGCCGGCTTCTTTCCCGAAAAAAAAATTCACTCCGGTTGCTTTGGCCGTTGGGCTGGCTACCGCTGGTGGAGCGTTGATGTTTCCGGCTCAGCGTGTCATCGCGGACACCGAAGTGGAGGCGGGAAATAATATCTCAGTTTCCTCTCGGGCGGGCGACCAGGGGCAGGTCGTATACTCGATTTCCACCCAAGGCGATGTAACCTTTGATGGTGTGACCAGTACCGTTATTGAATCAGACGATGTCACTTCCCGCCTTCTCACGGTGAGTGAAAACGCGATTCTCCAGGCGCTACAAGTAAAAGATGATGCGGATGTTGGAGGCGCCTTGATCGTATCCGGCCCGGCTACTCTGCGAAACGGCCTTGATATGGATGGTAATCAGGTCGTTGGCGTGGCCGATGGTACCGCGTTGAACCACGCGGTTAATCTTGGCCAGCTGGAAGCGGTTGAAGCCGCCGCGGAAGCGGCGGGAAGAGGCTGGGGTATCAGTGCTGGCGGTAATCCCGGCGCCAACGTGGCCCCCGGTGATGCAGTGGACTTTAGCGGTGATGGCAATATCGAAGTGAGCCGTACGGGCACGGATCTGGCGTTCAGCCTGGGTGATGATATAGCGGTGGACAGCCTGAACGCCGCCGGAACGGTGGTTGATGGCGGTGGTGTACAGATTGGCAGTGATGTCCGGCTGGATAGCAGCGGCTTGACCCTTTCTGGTGGCCCAAGTGTGACCGTATCTGGTATCGACGGTGGTGGCCTGACGCTCAGCAACATCGCCAATGGCGCCATCGCCGCTGGCAGTCAGGAAGCGGTGACCGGCGCCCAGCTCCACGAATTACGTGAAAGCCTTTACACGGCCGGGGAGGGGGTTAAGTACTTTCATGCCAATTCGGTAGCTGATGACGCGGTGGCCGGAGGGGATGAATCCATTGCTATTGGTCCGCTGGCGATATCCGAAGGGGCTCATAGTATCGCCGCGGGCGATGGCGCGGGCACCACTGAAACAGCGGAAGGTGCGATTGCCATGGGGCAGGGCGCCATGGCGGGCAGTGAGCAGGGCGCGGTTGAAGACGGGGAAGGTTCCATAGCGATCGGGCGTGATAGCCTGGCTGGAGGGAACCACACCTTGGCCATCGGTGATGGCGCCAGTGTGGAATCCGAGTACACGGAAGGTTCAATGGCGTTGGGTGCCGGTGCCCGGATCGCTGGACACAGCGATTACGCCACGGCGATAGGTTTCGAGGCCGAAGCCACGGCGAATAATGCGACGGCGCTGGGTGGCAATGCAAAGGCCAATGGTGGTGGCAGCATCGCCATTGGCCAGGCAGAGGCCACAGGAGAGAATGCCTTTGCCGCGGGCACGGGCGCTTATGCCGGTTCGCTCAGCGGCATTGCGTTGGGTTTGGGCGCGGGAGTTGGCACTAATGGCACCGCGGCCGGGGACAAGACCTCCCACATTGCGATAGGCACTCAGTCAGGACGGAATGTGGATGGTAATCAGACGATTGCCATTGGTTATGAAGCTGGTTCGGACGTGACCGGTGATCAGAATGTCGCCATCGGTAGTCATGCCGGGGCTCAAATACAGGGCGACTATAACGTTGCTATCGGCCACGAGGCCAACCGCGAGGCGGGTGTGGTTGAACGCGCCACCGCGATCGGTGGGCAGACCGAGGCTGGCAGAAACGCGGTAGCGTTGGGTTATGGCGCAAGCGCCGCCGATAATGGGATGGCGCTTGGCTCCAATTCGAGCGCCGATCATAGCAGTATGGCTCTTGGGCGCAATGCCGTGGCTGAGGGTGGTAGTGTCGCTTTGGGAGGAGGGTCGGCCGCGCTGAGCAGCGATGCGACCGGCCAAGGATATCTCACTGGTAGTGACTTCACTGGTGGCACTGTGGTTTCGGTGGGCAATACCGACAGTGGGCAGCAGAGACGCATTGTCAATGTGGCCGATGGCTCGCAGGGCTATGACGCGGTTAACGTCAACCAATTACGAGCGGCACAGCAGGGCGTGGCCAACCTGGTTGGGGGTGACGTGACTCTGGATGCTGACGGTAGCTATTCAGGTTATGTCGTTGAGTTGCAGGATTCGGGTGGAAATTCCCACCAGTATGGGACCGTGGCGGAGGCAATCAACGCGGTCTCCAGTGGCGCGATCAATGTATTGCCCGGCAACGCGGTGACTTATAACCCGAACAATACCATTACCGTGTCGGAAGGTGTGGTGGAAGGAGATGCCGTCAATCTTGGTCAGATGAATGCGGCTATCGCCGAGAATGGTGTGAAGTACTTTAGCGTCAACTCCAATGATCCGGCTAATCGTGATAACTCCATGGCCAGTGGAAGCGACGCTCTGGCAATTGGCCCCGGGTCGACAGCCGCTGGCAGGTCTTCGCTGGCGACGGGACACCTGGCCAACACCGTCGGCGACCAGAGTGTCGCGCTTGGCTACGAGGTCGAGGCGTTGGGCGATGACGCCACGGTCGTCGGCAGTGGCAGTGATGCCTATGGTGACGGTAGCGTGGCGATTGGTTTGCGGGCAAAAAGCCAGGGTAATAATTCAATTGTTATGGGCACCGACGCCCAGGCTGACCCGAAGAGTACCGATGCCACCGTGGATGATGCCATTGTTATCGGAACCAGAGCGGAAGCTACCGCGGATAATGGTATCGCCATGGGGGAGAGCGCCCTTGCTTCCGAAATGCGAGCCGTTGCCCAGGGCTACGATGCCCACGCTACCGCGAATGACGCTCAGGCTTCGGGGACCCGTGCCCGAGCCAGCGGCGTAAGTTCGCAAGCCAGTGGCACGGATGCTCGCGCCAGTGGCAGCAATGCGATTGCAACCGGTACCGAGGCCCATGGCCTGGCCGCCAACAGTGTCGCCATTGGTAGCAATGCCGTGGCCGGGTTTGCTCCACTTCCGGGAGAAGAAGGGCGTAACGTTAACGCCGTTGCGATTGGCAATAGTGCTCAAGCCGTCGAGCAGGATGCTTTGGCGGTGGGGCGCGGTGCTCTGGCGGAAGCACAAGATGCCGCCGCGTTCGGGCGGCAGGCTCAAGCGACCGCCGAAAGTGCATTGGCGGCGGGAACCGGTGCGCGCGCCACTGGAGAAGGGGCGTCGGCATTCGGACGGAATGCGCAAGCCATGCATACCGGCTCCGTGGCATTGGGAAGTGATGCCATCACCGCGGCGGCGGTGGGGACCTCGAGCGCGACAGTCGACAAACAAACCTACGACTTTGCGGGTACTGCTCCCATCGCTACGGTCAGCGTTGGTGACGTTGGACAGGAACGGACCGTCACCAATGTTGCCGCCGGGCGCATTTCCGCCACCAGCACCGACGCTATTAACGGCAGTCAGTTGCATGGCACCAACCAGGCGGTCAACGCTCTGGCCGACAATGTGGATACCGCGGGCCAATCCGTTGCCGGTGCTCTGGGAGGCAACGCCTCTTACGACCCGAACACCCACCAGGTGACGACGAGCAATGTTGGTGGCACTGGGGAAGATTCCGTTGATGATGCCATACGGTATGCCGCTCAAGGTTGGAATATTAGCGCGAACGGTCAAACAGGTGAGAACGTGGCGCCTGGTGGCGCGGTGGATTTCAGCAACAGCGATGGCAACATTGAGATTGCCCGTGCGGGCACCGACCTGACGTTCAATCTGTCCCCGGATATCGAGATTGATAACAGTATTACTGTCGGTGATACCACTATCAACAACGACGGTCTGACCATCGACGGTGGCCCAAGCGTGACCAGCGGAGGCATTGACGCGGGTGACCTGGTGATCACCAACGTTGCCCCGGGGGAAGTCGGCGCCGCCAGCACTGATGCCATTAATGGTGGTCAGTTGTTCGGCGTGGCGGATTCAGTGAGTTCCGTAGTCGGTGGTAATGCGGTGGTCAACCCGGATGGCAGCATCACCACCAGCGACATCGGCAATACCGGTGAATAATAAGGATCTTGATCTCGGCGCGGATGGCAGCCTCACCACCGGCAACGCAATGATGAATAACGACGGCGTTTTGGTGGACGATGGCACGGGTAGCCGCACGTCCGTGGGGGCCGGTGCGATAACCGTAGCCGGCGCGGGCAACAGCATCACGGTCGATGCTGGTGCCGGTACGATGGAAGGGTTGAGCAACCGGGACCTGGATGCCGCTGATTTTGGCACCACGGGCCGTGCCGCCACCGAAGAGCAGCTGGAGCTGGTTAATCAAACCGCCAGCGCCGGCTGGAACGTCACTGACGCCGACGGCAACAGCGCCAACATCGGTCCGAATGGTCAGGTGTCTTTCGA
>NZ_AQPF01000053.1:0-24003 GCF_009846745.1 Alcanivorax xiamenensis
AATACCGTGATGGCGAGCGACGGGCTCACGGTGACTGACAGCACCGATAACCCCACAGCGACCACGGCGTTGGAAGCAGGAACGATAACGGTGTGGGCTAATCCGACCGGAGGTGTCGCGAACGAAATTGTGATTGACGCCAATGCCGGCACCATCGGCGGTTTAACCAACACCAGTTTCGATCCGAATAACTTCACCAGCGGCCAGGCCGCCACGGAAGACCAGCTCAAACAAGTTAGCGATGTGGCCAGCGCCGGCTGGAACGTCACCGACGCCGACGGCAACACGGCCAACATCGGTCCGAACGGTCAGGTGTCCTTCGAAGGTGATGACAACATCAGTGTGGCACAGACTGGTGCGGATCAGGATGGTGTGATCGAAGTGACCCTTAATCGCGATCTAGAGTTGGATAGCGTTACTGCCGGTGACACTGTTGTTGATGGCCATGGTGTATCGGTTGGAGACGATGTGCAGCTGGGCGATAACGGTCTGATCATCGCTGGCGGACCGAGTGTGACCGGCAACGGTATTGACGCTGGTAACCAAACTATCGTCAACGTCGCACCAGGAGAGATTAGCGCAACCAGCACCGATGCGGTCAATGGCAGCCAGCTTTGGCAGGTCAGGGATATTGCCAGTGCGGGCTGGAATCTGACTACCAACGCGGACCCGTCTTCCGTCAATAACGTGGGTCCCGGTGGTACGGTCGATTTCTCCGGTGATGGCAATGTGCTGGTAAGCAATGACGGTACTGATATCTCCTTGGAGTTGGCTGATTCCATTACTCTGGGCGACGGTGACAACGCCATTACCATAAACGGTAATGAGGGCAGCGTGACTACCGGCGATGTCACCCTGAACGGTGATGGTGTGGTAATCGCGAACGGGCCGAGCATGACAATCAACGGTATAAATGCAGGCGGCATGCGGATTGCCAACGTTGCCAGCGGGCTGAATGGCCGGCAACTCGATCAGATAACCGGCGACGATCTGATGAATGCCGTGAATGTCGGTGATCTTCAGAACGTGGCGGGGGAAATCGGGAAGAACGTCGCGGCAGCCAAAACCGAGGTGGAATCCGGAAACAATATCAAAGTCTCCGAGAGAACCGGTGATGATGGTCAGACTATATACACCGTCGAGACCGAACGTGATGTGGATTTTGACAGCATTGAAGTGGGGTCCGTGAACATCGACGAAAACAACGTCGATGAGAATGGCAATACCATTATAACCGGCGTTGGCAATGGCGAAATTGCTGAAGGTAGTACTGATGCGGTGAATGGAGGCCAGCTTTACGATGTGGCGCAAAAAGTTGAGGATATCAACAATTCAGTGGACGGTGGTATGAACTTCGGTGGTGATGAAGGTGGCGAGGTTAACCGTAAGCTGGGTGACACCGTAACCATTAGTGGTGATGAAAACATCACAACGAAGACGGTCAGCAATGGTGACGGTGCCGGAGTGCAAGTGACTCTTAACCCGAACTTGAACGTTGAAAGCGTCACCACGGGAAGGACCACCGTGAATAATGACGGTGTAACCATAGCGGGTGGACCGAGTATGACGGTGGATGGCATTGACGCTGGCGGGAAAACCATTACCAATGTGGCGCCTGGGGTCAATCCAACTGACGCTGTTAACGTTGGTCAGATCCAGGAGATTAACCAGTACTTCAATAACCAGATCCATAACGTCCACAACCGTATTGATCGCGTGGAACGTAATGCGAACGCGGGTATCGCGAGCGCGCTTGCCGCCTCTTCGGTACCTCAAGCCTGGATGGCGGGAAGAGGCATGGTGGCAGTGGGTGCCGCTACCTATGAAGGAGAATCCGCGGTGTCGATTGGTGTGTCACGTCTTTCAGACAATGGACGTTGGATTATTCAAGGTAAAGTCACCGGGGATTCACGGAGTAATTTCGGTGCGGGTATCGGCGCTGGCTGGCACTGGTAAGGAGTAAAATTGTGAAAAAGTTACGTCTTGATTCGGCGTATAAAATCTTCTGTGTGGCTGCTGGTATCGTGCCACTTCTGATCGCGGCGGGCTGCGCAAGCCCGCCGAATAATGATCGAACGGACCTGCGTGATGCGGGGGATGGGTTTCCTGCCCTGGATGAGAATTGGCATGACGGAGGGCGGTTCGTTGACCCTGAGAGTATTCTGAGGATCACCGAGGGGCAGTCAAAGGACCAGGTGCGCCAACTCATCGGTGATCCCAGTTTTAGTGAGGGATTCTTCCGGGTTAGAGAGTGGAACTATGTCTTCAATCTCTATGTGGGTGAAGGTAAAGAATATATTACTTGCCAGTATCAGGTTCATTTCGATGACGACATGGCGCTTGAGAGTACCCGCTGGCGCGATCAGCAATGCCCGAGGCAGATCGTAAAGGAGGAAATCAAGGAAGAGCCCGAGCAGAAAGTCATCACTCTCTCCGGCGATGTTCTGTTCGATTTCGATAGCGCGAAGCTCGGCTTGGAAGGGCAGCGTGCGCTGGACCGGGCACTGATCGGCATTCGTCAGGACTTCAATGATCCTTCGATAGAGATTGTTGGATACACGGACCGTTTTGGGTCCGAACCCTATAACTTATCGCTTTCGCAGTCACGAGCGGAAGCCGTGAAACGCTATCTTATGGAGAATGGGGTTTCGGGTAATGCCATTTCTGCTCTTGGTAAAGGTATGGCGGATCCTGTTGTCATGTGCCACGGAGCAACCCCCACATTGAGCGTGGCTGAGTGCTTACGGCCGAACCGGCGTGTGGAAATCACCGTGAGTGAGCATGGCTGACGAAAAGATGTCTTCAAAGGTGATGGAATGAAATTATGCTCGCCACTTGCGGCGCTGCTGTTACTCGGTGGCTCCGCGGATGCCCTGTCTGATTATCAGACAGGGCAGGCGCTGTATCAACAGGGCAGGTTTGCTTCCGCCGTACATGAATGGTACGCCGACGCCGAGCGGGGAGAGCCAAAAGCGCAGTTCGCGTTAGGGATGATGTTCGAGCGTGGACGAGGCGTGCGTAAAGACATGGAAGAGGCTCACAAATGGTATCGGCTGGCGGCGGAGAATAATTTCCCCGATGCTCAGATTCGCTTGGCCCAGCTCTATATGGTCGGTGCATTGGATGGGGGCGCCCAAGAGGGGAAAAAGTGGTATGCGCGAGCCGCCGCGGGAGGCAGTGCCTTGGCTCAGTTTATGCTGGGGCTTCTGTATCTGGAAGGCAGGGGCGTTGAAAGTGATGAAAAACAGGCGGCCCACTGGTTTGAGCTGGCGGCGAACCAAGGGTATGCACCAGCACAGAACAATCTGGGCAGTTTCTATCAGGCAGGCCAGGGCGTGGAGCAGAATTTTACTCGCGCTTTTGAATTGTTCCAGGATGCGGCCCGGCAGGGAGATGCCAGAGCGCAGAATAATCTGGGAAGTCTGTATGCTAAAGGACATGGTGTGGATAAGAACCAGGCCTGGGCTGTGTTCTGGTTTACTTTGTCGGCCCAACAAGGCAATGAAGTAGCCCGGAAAAACATAGCGGCAAGTTTACCAAGACTACAGCGTAATCTTATCGCGGGTAGCCGTGTCAACATCCGTTCGGGCGCGGGTACGGGGTATAAACGAATAACCCGGATGGAAAAGGGGGATACAGTGTATGTGCTGGGTAAGGGCGGAGGCTGGACCCAGATCTATTTTGAGCAGGGAAACAACTTTGGGCTGGGTTGGGTGGCGAGTCGCCTTCTGCAAGGCGGCGCCGGGTGAACCGATCTCAGAACCAAGAACGGAATGTTTGGCCAGTACTCATCCTCGGGGCCGGTGGCGTGGCGCTATTGGTTGCACTGTTGTACGGCGCCTCCGATGAAAAGATAGCCGGATTTGCCGCCATGAGCGCTTTGTTCCTGGGAGGCATGGGCATCGTGCGGCTTTGGCGAATACGACCAGAAGAACTGCTGTGTGTTGATCGGGGGAGCAGTGGGGATGAATACACCCTTCTTCAGGGTGATGCTCTCACCATTGAAAAAGAACGATCTATCAGCACCGGCAACGCCACCGGCGCTGATAGGAGAGTGGACAGTCCCTAGTACCGCACTGTCACCGATTTCAGTTCGGTGTAATCCTCGATGAAGGCGCTGCCGAACTCCCGGCCGATGCCGGAGCCCTTGACGCCACCGAACGGCACCGCCGGATCAATGAAGGTGTGCATGTTCACCCACACCGTGCCCGCTTCGATGCGCGGCACCAGGCGCAGCGCGCTGGACAGGTCCCGGGTCCAGAGGCTGGCGGTGAGGCCGTAGGGGCTGTCGTTCATGAGGGAGAGCAATTCCTCTTCGTCATCGAAAGGCAGGAAGCACGCCACCGGGCCGAACACTTCCTCTTGCAGCAAAGTGGCATCGCGACGATCCGCCACCGCCAGGGTCGGTTCGATAAAGAAGCCGGGGCGGTCCAGCGTCCTGCCGCCGTGGACGATTTCACAACCCTGATCGGGGGCACTGGCGAAGTACTGGCTGACTTTTTCGAAGTGCGGGCGGTTGGAGAGCGGTCCAAAGTCGGTGCTTTCATCCAGCGGCGAGCCGATTTTGAGCTGCTTCAGCTGTGCCGCCACGCCGTGGACGATTTCATCCAGCCGTGAGCGGTGCACGTAAAACCGTTCCGCCGCCGCGCACACCTGACCTTGATGCAGATAGGCCGCTTCCATGACGCCCGCCACTGCTTTTGGGGTGTCGATATCAGCGAGAAAGCCAGCGGCGTTCTTGCCGCCCAGTTCCAGCGTGGCGCGGGTCAGGTTGGCCTGCATGGCCTGAGCACCGACCTTGAGACCGGTGTTCATGGAACCGGTGAACGAAACCTTGTTGATCTTTTCGTGCTTGATCAGCGCCTGGCCGCAGGCACCGGTGCCGCAGACCACATTGAGAGCGCCGTCGGGCAGGCCGGCTTCCTTTGCCAGTCCGGCCACACGCAGCAACGTGAAGGGGGTGAACTCGCTGGGCTTGATCACCACGGTACAACCGCAGATCAGCGCCGAGGCAATTTTCCAGATGGCGATCATCAATGAGAAGTTCCACGGTACGATACCGGCCACCACGCCGACCGGTTCGCGTAACGTGAAGGCAGTGTAGCGTTCGCCCTGCATGGAAGGCAGTGACGGTGTCAGTGTTTCACCGTTGATCTTGCCGGCCCAGCCGGCGTAATAACGGAGAAAATGACTGCTTTGTCCGACCTCGAAGGCTCGGGACAATTGAATGGTCTTGCCGGAGCACAGGGTTTCCAACTGAGCCAGCTCTTCCCCATGCTGATCGATCAGATCCGCGAGCCGGTTGAGGATGGCGCCGCGCTGCAGCGGTGCCATGTCCCGCCAGGTGCCGTGAAAGGCGTGGTGGGCGGCGTTCACCGCGGCGTCTATGTGCTCGGGCTGTGCTTCCCGTACCTCCGCGAACGTTTCTCCGGTGCCGGGGTTCACCACCGGATGGGCCGGACCGGTGGCCCGGCCATATTCGCCGTTGATGAAACAATCATGGGCCTGCTGCAGGAACGCCCGCACCTCGGGCAGTAAAGCGATATCGCTCATGGTCCAGTCCTCATTGCATTAAAACGAAAAGGCGACGATCAATTGGCTGTACAGGTTGCGATCGTCATTACCCAATTGCGTACCGCCGTCGGCGGCGGCGCGGTCCGGTTGGTACAGACCGATAACCGGAATCAGGGCGAGGTGGTCGTTCACCGCCCATTCCAGATAAAGGTCATATTCCCGGGCGCTGGTGTCCGCGCCGGCGTCGCGGTCCAGAGTGGAGAAGTCGTAGGCCAGCAGACCCAGAGACAGGTTTTCCTTGGGAGTGACCTTTGCCGCCAGGTGATGGACTCGCGTATTGGTATTGAAGGGGCCGGCGTAGTTGGCCGCCACCTCACCCTGGAACCAGGTGCCGAGTGCTCGGCCGTTGCCGTAGAGCAACGGGTCGTAGCCGGTGGAGAAACGGCTGAAGCGGTAATTGATACTGGGTTGCCAGGGCAGTCCGGCGAAGGTCCAGCCCAGTTCCGCGTACCAGGCGTTCTCGTCGTCCTGATCCTGGTCCTGCCAGGCGTATTCCGCCGCCAGAAACAGATTCTCAACGCCGGCGTTGCCCTGAGCGCGCAGGCTGACGGTTTCCATGTCATCCCGTTGTGGATAGAGAAAGGCGAATTCGTCGTCGAGATCGGTGACCTTGACGTAGGTGAGGCCCACGGTGCCCTTGTCGTTTACATGCTCCAGCACACCGACGTTGAGTTCCGGTTTGGCCTGGGCGGGGTTGTCCGATTGCAGCCACATGACGTCACCGCGCCAGCCTTGTTCGCCACCCAGACTGATGATGGCGGTCTTGTCGAAGGCGCTGCGACCGGCAAGATAGTAAGCGCCGCCGCGGTTCATAACACCGTTGGCGATGCCTTTGCCGAAGTTCAATGAATCGCTGGTGATCAGGAAGCCGTCGCCGACGATCACACTCTGCCGGCCAGCGGACACCGCCAGACCGTCTTTGCCCAGAGCGGGAAACAGGGTTCCGGAATGCCAGGCGAGGAAAGCGTCTTCCAGTTTCGTGGTGCGCTCACTGCCGTCGGAAAAACCGCCGGCGTCGCCGTCGCCCCAAGTGCCAGTGGTGGTCCAGCGCAGTGCGCCGGTGATGCGTTGGTCACGATTCAAACGATGCTCCGCGCTGAAGCCATACTTCACCGCCGCCTCCTGCCAGGTGACACTGCCTTCATTCAGCGTGCCGGCCTGGTCGTAGCTTTCCTGACTGTGTAGCCAGGCGGCGGTGCCGGAGAGATCGAAGTTCAGGGTGGTATGGTCGTTCGCGGTCAGTTCCAGGGCCTGGGCACCGTTACTGTTGATCAGCAAGGCATAGCCGCCAGCCAGAAACAAGCGCCGGCGTGAGGTGGAATAAAGCATGATGCGGATCCTCTGTTGTTATGGTTTTGGCGCGGGCATGCCGTCGTTGATGTCGATGCCCTGTTCGCGCATGGCGTGGATCAGACCGGACCGGGTGCCGGGGATGTTGTCCATCATCCGGTGGCGAATCGCCGCCACCTCATCGGCGCTATAGGGTTCGGCGTCGGCCGGCGTGCTGTCACCGGCGATGCCGTCGCGGCGCAGAATCCAGTTCAGCAGTGCCGCCAACTGTTCGTCGTTCAAGGCCGCCTGAGCCACGCCGGGTACACGCACCAGGAATTCCCTTCCCCCCGGTACGCGTAGAAAGCTGCCGACAAAGCCGATCATGTTGGGAACGTCGTTGGCGGGCGCGCCTTGCCCCTGGGGGAGATGGCAGCCCGCGCACTGCAGCTGATAATTCACTTCGGGGCGATATCCGGCTTGTGACAACGGCACCTGAGGCTGCTCATTGCCGGGGGCCGGTTTCTGATCGGGGTTGGGAAACGCCCGCGCGTGCCCGGCCGGCGCGGCCAGGCAAGTGAACACCAGTAATAGTGGCGGCAGCGACTTCACGACCGACCCTCAACCGGTGGCCACGCCGCGGATCACGGCGACGGTGCAGTTGTAGACGTTGGCCTTGGCGCCCAGGCACCAGTTGATGTCGTTGTTGTTGAACGGCCGGTACATCGGCTCCTCACTGTCGTTACGGGTGCAGGCGCACTGGCCGCAGCTGTGCTTACCGCAGCAATCGTTGTAGGAGATGATGTAGTCCAGGCCGTCCGCCGGGTTGCGGCAGGTGCCGATCCAGGTGACTTGGGAGACTTCCGTGCCCGGCGGACAACTGGTTACCGAGCCGCCGCAGCAGCTGCACAGAAAGCCGTCCACGGAGCAGTAACGCCAGTAGTCGCAGCTGTTGGGATCGCCCGGATCACCAGCGGATGGCGACTCCGCGGCCAGTGCCTTGGCGGTACGGTCGATGGGCAGCAGCACCGGCATGGCGGTGCCCACAACCATCAGGGAACCCAGCTTGGAGAGAAAGTTTCGCCGCGACGTGGTGCTGGCCACGTGCCGGCTGGAGCGTTCGAAAAACCGGTCGAGAAATTTCATGGTCGGACTCCTGGCTCAGGACGGCGTATGCATGGAAGGAGATGGCTTGCTGAGGTATTCCTGCAGCGTGGCGGCGCCCAGGTGCTCGGTTTCGAACAGGCTGTCCAGGTGTTCCCGCGAGTTCACCAGCCCTTTGGCCTTGAGCACGCCCTGACGGTCGATCATCACCGCGTAGGGCAGCTTGCCGATCTGATAGGTCATCCCCACCTGCGGGCTGACCACGTAGCGCGAGTTTTCCAGCCCGAATTCCTTGATCAGCTTTTGCTGCTGTTCTGGCTCACCGTCGCTGATGTACACCACTTCCAGATCGTCGCGGGCCTTGTCGATGGCGCGCAGCGCCGGCAACAGGGATTTGCAGATCGGGCAAGTCGGCGACAGGAAGAACAGCAGTTGAGTGTGATCGTTGGCGTAGCCAAAGTTCACCGGACGCCCCAACAGATCCTCGGCGGTAACCTGGGGCGCGGGCTGATTCACCGCCACGCCCTTGTCCACCATCAGCGCGCCGGCGGGCGCGATACGGCCATGCAGGACGCCGATCTGACGGATCAGACTGAACACCACGAGGGCCAGGGCAATCAGCAAACACCAGAGCAGAATGTTGGAAATCAATAGAGCAGTCATAGCGTATTACCTTCCGGTCAAAGCAAGCAGGCGCGGCCGATTTGCCAAGAGGGCATCGGTCGCGGCGTAAATCAGCAGGGTCGCGGCGCCGGCGGCCAGCACCACGAAACCGTCGAATAAACCCAGGGTGCGTTCGGCCATGGGCAGGCCGGCCAGTATCGCCAGGGCGATCAGCAAGCCATTGCGGATCAGCAGCAACGGATGCAGGGGTTGCTGACTGTTGGGGCCGGCGCAACCGCAATCGAGATCGTGGCGCCCGCGCAGTAGATTGGTGGTCATGGCCAGGGCGTAGAGTGCGAGCAGGCCGGCGGCGAGAATGGCGCTGGTGACGCGGCTGGGCTGGAACAGCAAGCCGAGGGCCAGCGCGCCTTCCAGAACCGGCAGGGCGCGGGCGGTTACCGTGGTCAGGCTCGTTGGCAACAGCTGGTAGGCATCCAACTGGCGTTCGAACCAGGCCGGCGCCTGCCATTTATGCAGCGCCGCGCTGGCCAGGATCACCGCCAGGGCCAGAGCGCCGGCGATGCTGATAATCGGATCCAGCGTCATGGTTACTCCTCCACTCAGTGATTGAGGATCAGCGTTGGGGTCTTGCTGACGCCTTCCATGGTGTGAAGGTGCTTGCCGGTTTTCAGATCAAAGGTCTCCAGGCCGCCCTCGATGTTGGTGCCCAGCAGCAGCGGGGCGTCATCGTTGGTGGCGTTGAGGCTCCAGATCAGATTCGGCGCTTCCAGCGTGCCGACCTTCTTGTGAGTTTTCAGATCGAACGCCCAGATGATGGTGCTCGGGTCTTCCCACTTGTGCCGCTCATGGTCGGGGTGCATCAGCACGTAAAGACGATTCAGTCGCGGGGCTATGGCCATCAACTGCCAGCCGCCGGGGGCCCAGCCGTCTTTCTTTTCCTGTTCGGTGGTCAGGGACCAGGTGGGCAGGATCCTGGGTTTGGCGCCGGAGAAATCGACACCGTGAATCACACCCTCGGTGGTAACGAAATAGAAGGTGTCGCCCAGATGGATGGCCCTTTCCACCAGCTTTTCCTGTTCCGGGTCGAAGAATTTGCTGGTGGTGCGATCACTGACCTTGCCGTTGTCATCCAGGGTGGTGACTTGCAGATCGCCGCTGCCGCACAGGGAGGCGAAACGCCGGTCACCAATCGGGTAAGCGAGAATGCAGCCGTTGATGTTGACCTCGCTGGCCACTTTTCGGGCCTGGGTATCGACCACGGTAATGGTTTGTGAGGGCGTGAAGTTGTAAACGTAAACAAAGCGGTCATCGCCGCTCATCGACAGCGCGTACTTCTCGGTCAGCGTGGAGGCGCGTTTGGCCGGGATTTCCACTTCCCAGGAGGGGGACAGCGTGCGGGTATCCCAGGCGGTCAACACATCGGTGCGGGTGCCGCGCACATAGCGGCTGAAAAAGATATCGGCTGTGTAGACCGTCTTCTGATCGTGGGCCAGCACCGCCGGCGCTGCGCCGCCGGTACTGAGCATGCCCAGCACTTTTTGTCGGTCCGGATCCACCACCACCACCCGGGTGGCGACCATGTTGTCGAACTCGAAGTCGATCAGATAACTGCGATGAGGACTGGGAGGGAAAGGCAGTTCGGCCTGGCCGACGGTTTCGGTCGGCAGCGCCGCGTACAAGGACGGTGGGACCAGCGCGGATCCCAGCGCCAGCAGGCCGGCGGCAAATTTGGACAAAGGCATGGTGATTCCCTGTTTTTGGTTATCGATGGCATGGAACACTGCCTTCAGTCTGCGCCGGTCAGGGAAGGGGAAGCTTGAGAATGGGTGCCAACCCGTTGGCTATTCTTGCCAAGACTAAGAGCAGGCTCTTAGAGGCGGGCGCGCACCCGCTGCTGAATGTCGAGAAGCTGGGGCTGGCTGAGCGTGGTGAGCGTCTGCAGGCGCTCAGGCAGTCCGCTGCTCTTGCGTTGAATGTAGAGATTGAAGCCTTTGCGGCGGTCGCCGCGCACCTGAACATCGGCGATGTCCTCATAGGGAATGAGGGCCAGCCGTGGGCGCAGAGTCGTACCGAACAGAGCTCCGAGGATGTCCCCGAACAGGGCCGGCCGGTCGGGCAGCGGCGCCAGAGGGACGTAGTGGACCCCGTGATCGTCCAGTCGGCAACGGATAACCCGGCCGGTACGCCACAGCAATGCCAAGCCGAGGATCAGAAACAGCAAGGACATACCCGCCATGATGATGCCGGGAAAGCTGACCAGCGAGGTCAGATAGAAAAGGACGCTGTCCTTCAGCGATTCACCCGTGCCCAGGCAGATCCAGACCGGCAGTAAGCCCATGAAAGTGAAAATGCTGCCCGAGATGGCGGTGGGATAGCGCTTCAGGTAGTAGGATGTTGCCATGTCCATATTTCGCCGGTAAGCGTCCATGAACGGATTCAAACATAAAATGGAAAGCGATGCCGCCGCCCCTGTCCGCCTCATTCTCCAGGTATTGCTGCTGTGGTTGTGGCCGGCGGTGCCTTGGGCGACCGAGATTGGTCCGCCGGGCGTCTATCTGGATTTCGCCGGCGACCGCCAGGACCGGTACCAAGGGCGGCTGACTGCGCCGGAATTCACCGAGCCGGTGTATTTCCTGCTATCGGATTGGGTCGCCGCCGAGATCAATGTCGGTGGTGTGGAAGACAGGGTGGCGGCCAGGTTGAGTCGGGAGATGGGGGACATCTGGGGCGGACCGGGCAGCTATGATCTGGCCACGGGACCGGAGCCGAAGGAAGGAGCCTGGTTCGCAGGTGTCCTGGCGCCAGGACGTTATGCCTTGTGGGTGGCGTCGCCGGAACGCAAGCCGGTCACCTACACCGTGTTCATGACGGCGCCATCGCGCCGGCCCCCGGAGATCTGGAGCGCGGAACTGGGGTGTCTGTCGCGGGAGCCGATCCTGGTGACCGAACAGTTGGAGGCACCGGTACTGACGCATCGCTATCTGGTGAGAATCGACCGCCAGGTGTTGTTGGAAGCGACGCTCGGCGTGACCGGGCCGATGCCGGCGTTGCGGATTCTGTCCGCCGATGGCCGGCGCATTCTGGCACGTGCCCATGATGGAACGGATAGCGTTCGTACCCGTGTGACACCGGGCCGCTACCAGGTGGAGGTCAGCGGTGAGAGGGCCGCCTACTATGACCTGACCCTCCATGCCACCGGGCTCTCAGAAAGAGATGACTGACCCGGTTCTCCGGATCAGTTGGGACGGCCCCGTGCCTGCAGACGCCAGTCGCTGGGGCTGATGGCGAAAGCGGCCTTGAAACTGCGGCTAAAGGACGCGCTGTCGGTAAAGCCGTAATCCAGAGCCACTTCCAGAATGCTGCGATGGTCGTTGTCGGGCAGGGCGAGCGCGTCACGCACCGCGTCCAGGCGCACCTGGCGGATAAAGCGCCCGGGGGTGACCTGATGTTCCTGAAACAGCCGATACAGCGCGCGCCGGGACACATGCAGCGCGTCGGCCAGTTCGTCCGGGCTCAAATGCGGGTCGTCGATATGGGCGAGCACGTGTTGATGGGCGGTATCCAATCGCAGGGTGTGCGGGGTTTGATTTGCCGGCCTGACGGAACAATGGATCAGGGCGGACAGCATCAACTGCACCGCCTGGAAGATAGTCTGGGCGCTATCACCATCGCCGGGTCGGTCCAGTAACGCCAGCAGGGCGGCCAGGGCCGCGCGGGCGGTGGTGCGATCACTCAACGAACGGCCGCAGAGACGGTCACTGATCTGGTGCCAGCCGGGCACCGCATGGTAGGGCAGGGTCAGCACCGCCAATTGCGCCTGGTGATCTTTCTCCAACCGATAGGGGCGGCTGGTATCGCACACGGTGATATCGCCGGGACACAGCACCGCGTGGTGGCCATCCTGCTCCACCCGCATGCGCCCGGCCTGCTGCCACATGACCTTGAGATAGCCGGTTTCCGCCTGTTTGATGGCGTAATCGGTGCGGGTGAGCTGGCACTGGTCGGCACGGATCACCGCCACCGAGCGCTCGCCGAGACTGGTCAGGCGCACCCGGGCGTGGAAGTCATCATCCCGGGGCGAGGCGATGCTGAGCCAGGGAAAGTTGTCGTTGACGAACTGCCGCCACGGCTGAAACCCCCGCAGGGTGCGTGTTTCCACAAGATGGCTGGTGCTGGTTGCGGGTTCCATCGGGACCCTCCGCGTAGGCGTTGGCGAAAAGGAGAGAACGGTCGCTGTCTTGTTGTGATGACGCTTCCGCTAATGCGGCTACCGGCGCAGCAAGCGCCGTGCCAAGAGGGCCTTTTCGCTTTGGGTTGTTGGACTTTTAGGGAAATATAACAAATTAATGAATCGGGGCAATCAGGCAGAGGGAGGAGGGGGCTACAACGCGGCCATGGGGAGTTTGCTCGCAAGCGAACGTTGGAGCCCTGAAGCCCGTTCGCTTGCGAGCAAACTCCCACAGCGGCCTCGTGGCGTCTTCTGGGCCAACTCTATTCAGGGTGGGTCAGACCCACAAAAAAACCCGCCGAAGCGGGCTTTTTGTGGCCACCTTTTTACTACCAGAGGCTGATCAGCGGATCAGGCCTTGGGGCCGGCGGCGTGGATTTCTTCGGACACGTCCGCGTATTTCTCGGCGAAGTTCTTCTCGAACTGCCGTGCCAGATCACGGGCTTTGGCGTCGTACTCTTCCGGCTTGGCCCAGGTGTTTTTCGGTTGCAGCAGGCTGTCGTCCACACCGGGCACGGTCTTCGGCACATCCAGGTTGATGATGTCCAGGTGTTCGGTTTCCGTGTCGTCCAGGGCACCGCTGAGGATGGCATTGACCACGCCACGGGTAGTGGGGATGCTGAAACGATCGCCCTGGCCGTAGGGGCCGCCGGTCCAGCCGGTGTTGACCAGGAACACCTTGGAGCCGAACTCTTCCATGCGCTTGATCAGCAGCTCGGCGTATTCACCGGCGCGGCGCGGGAAGAACGGGGCACCGAAGCAGGTGGAGAAAGTGCTCTTGATGCCGGGCTCGGAACCCATTTCGGTGGAACCGACCAGAGCGGTGTAGCCGCTCAGGAAGTGGTAGGCGGCGGCTTCCTTGCTCAGGCAGGACACCGGCGGCAGCACGCCGGTCAGGTCGCAGGTCAGGAAGATCACATGCTTGGGTTCGCCGGCGCGGTTCTGCGGTACCCGCTTCTCGATGTTTTCCAGCGGGTAGGCGGCGCGGGTGTTCTGGGTCAGGGACACATCGCTGTAGTCTGGCAGGCGGGTTTCGTCGTTGATGATGACGTTTTCCAGCACCGCGCCGAATTTGATCGCGTCCCAGATCACCGGCTCGTTCTTCTGGCTCAGGTCGATGCACTTGGCATAGCAGCCGCCTTCGATGTTGAACACAACGCCTTTGCCCCAGCCGTGCTCATCGTCGCCGATCAGGTAGCGGGCCGGGTCCGCGGACAGGGTGGTCTTGCCGGTGCCGGAGAGGCCGAAGAACAGGGCCACATCGCCGCTTTCACCAACGTTGGCGGAGCAGTGCATCGGCAGCACGTCCTTGGCCGGCAGCAGGAAGTTCTGTACCGAGAACATGGCTTTCTTCATTTCACCGGCGTAGCGCATGCCGGCGATCAGCACTTTGCGTTGGGCGAAGTTGAGGATCACGCAACCGTCGGAGTTGGTGCCGTCGCGTTCCGGATCACACTGGAAGTCCACCGCGTGCAGGATCTGCCATTGGTCCTTGCCGGCCGGATTGTAGGTGTCCGGGCGGATGAACAGGGTGTTGGCGAACAGATTGTGCCAGGCGGTCTGGGCGGTGACCTTCACCGGCAGGTAGTGCTCTTCGGCGGCGCCAACGTGAAGATGGGAAACAAAGCTGTCACTTTCGGTAACGAAAGACGCCACCCGATCCCAGAGGGCGTCGAACTTGTCCACCGGGAACGGGCGGTTCACCGGACCCCAGTGGATCTGCTCACTGGTGGAGGGTTCGTCGACGATGAAACGGTCCATCGGGGAGCGGCCGGTACGGTGACCGGTTTCCACCACCAGGGACCCGTTGGCGGCCAATTGGCCTTCGTTGCGCTGAATCGCCAGCTCCACCAGTTGGGCCGGGCTCAAATCGTTGTAAATAATGGGATCGGTCATGGTTTTTCCTGGGCTTGTGGCCGAGCTGCGGGCTTGTACTCGGCGGCCGAAACCGCGTTCAAGGTAGCAAAGCCCCCTAGTTCGCATTGCGGGTGACAGTGCCGGTCTCGTGCCCTTTCGGGGCAAGACCTGAACCGGTGGTGTTTCCCACCTTTCGCCGTTTCCGGACCCGGAAAAACAGGCCAAGGGTAGCCGGACGGCGACTGCACGGGCCCAAGGAAGCAACCGGGTGGATGGCTTCGGGAAGCCCGACAGGGGCGCGATTATGCCAGAAAAGCCAAAAGGTGGCGACGCCGCGCCGAGGTCCGTTGCCACGGTTTTATGTTTCTTTGTGAATCAGCTCCGCCAAATCCACCGCATCGAAGTGTTCCTGATGGCCGCAGAAGTCGCAGGTCAGGGTGGCCTCCCCCTGCTCGTCCAGGATCGCTTGCAGTTCTTCCTTGCCCAGGGAAACCAGCGCCCGCTGGGTGCGCTCGCGGGAGCAGGTGCAGCCGAACGCCAGCGGCTGGGCCGGCGGCAGCTGCGGCGGGGTGTCGTGGAACAGCCTGTGCAGCACGGTGGTGGTGTCCAGGTCCAACAGTTCCTCGCCGCTTAGTGTGCTGGCCAGTGTTTCCAGGTGTTCCCAGGTGATGGCGTTGTGGTCGGCCTCGGCGACCTGATTGGGCAGGCGTTGCAGCATCAGGCCGGCGGCACGGCCGTTGCCCGCCGCCAGCCACAGGCGGGTGGGCAGCTGTTCGGATTGCCGGAAATACCCTTCCAGGCAGGTAGCCAGGTCCGGCCCTTCCAGAGGGACGATGCCCTGATACTGGCGGCCCTGCTCCGGACTTATGGTGATCACCATGGTGCCCTCGCCCAGCAGCGCCGGCAGGTTGGCGCGGTCCGTCGGCAGGGATTCCGCGTGGCGGGCCAGTGCGCGCACCTTGCCGTCGTCGCTGCATTCCGCCATCAGCAGCGACAGCGGTCCCTTGCCCTGGGCCTGCAGAGCCAGGCGGCCCTTGAATTTGAGGGTGCTGGCGAGCAGGGCCACGGCCACCACCGCCTCGCTGATCAGGCTCTGCACCACCAGCGGGTAGTCCCGGTTGCCGGTGATCGACGCCAGACTGCTTTCCAGGCGGATCAGTTCGCCACGGATGTCGGAGTCCGGGAAGAGAAAACGTTGCTTTTGGTCTTGCATCGGTACTTTTCCTGCTGTTTTCGGGGCGCTGCCGAATCGATGGTAAACGGCCCTTAGATGTCGTTGTCGCGCTTGAAACGGGCCAGATCGCGCCGTTCCTTCTTGCTGGGGCGGTGATCCGGGCTGGCGTTGGCGCTGTGCGCCATGCGCCGTTGCTCCGCCTTGTTCTCGCGTTGCTGGCGGCTTTCCTCGGTTTCCTGATAGAGCGTCTGGGCGACGCTGGCTGGACCGCGCTTGTTGCTGAGGCCCTGGACCCGCACCGTCCACTGCTCATCGCCTTTGCGGATCAGCACTTCGCTGCCGGGGTGCACGGTTTTGCTGGGCTTGGCCTTGGCGCCATCGACCTGGATCTTGCCGCCTTCAACGGCCTGCTTGGCCAGGCTGCGGGTTTTGAAGAAGCGGGCCGCCCACAGCCAGGAGTCGATGCGGGTGCCCTCGCTCACGGCAGGACCCGCAGGAAATCGTCGATGGCCTCGAACGGGTGGGTGTCGTCGCGCTCCGGCAGGCCGGAGTCGGGGCGGCGGATCGAAACCAGATGGCCCAGGCCAAAACGCCGGCCGGAATGTAGCACCGGAAGAGAGTCGTCCACCAATAGTGTGCGGGCCGGATCGAACGGGTGCGCCTCGCGCAGATCCCGCCAGAACGGTTGGTGTTCCTTGGCGTGGCCGTAGTCGTGACTGGACACCAGGGCATCGAAGTACCGCTCGATGCCGGTGCGTTCCAGTTTCACCCGCAGCGCGTCGCGGTGGGCGTTGGTGACCATGATTACCCTTTGCGAGCTGGCGGCGAGAGCGTTGAGGAACGCCTCGGCGCCGGGGCGGATGGCGATCCGGTCCGCCGCCGCACGTTTCAGTTCGGCGATGTTCAGTCCCAGCTCCGACGTCCAGAAGTCCAGGCAATACCAATTCAAGGTGCCCTGGTGGCGGGCGATCCAGGCGTGCAGTTTGTGTTCCGCCTGATCGGCGGGCAGCCCGTGGGTCAGGGCGTACTGTTCGGGGACGTGCTGCTGCCAGAACCAGTTGTCGAAGCGCAGATCCAGCAGGGTGCCGTCCATGTCCAGCAGCACCGTGTCGATAGCGTTCCAGTTGATCATTGTCATGCCTGTCGGGGAAGTACCTGTCGCGGTGGCACAGTATGCAGGATCGGCGCCGGCGCCGAAATACGCCGGGTGTCCGGTCCTGGTGCGGCGGTGCATAATTGGGGCACATACGACAATAAAATGAGAAGGTTCGGTGAACGAAGAAGGATTCCTCTACGAGCGGATCAGCCGCCGGTTGTTGGAGCAAATCGGTGCTGGCAGCTACGCGGTGGGGCAGAAGCTGCCCTCGGTTCGACATTTGAGCCGCCTGTTCCAGGTCAGTGTCAACACGGTGATGCAGAGTTACCGCCAATTGGAGGCGGAAGGCTATCTGGAGATTCGCCCCCAGTCCGGCGCCTATGTGCGTCATTGTGAAGTCCATGACGTGCCGGAGCCGGATGGGTCGCGCTACCCGTTGCTGCCGGTGGAGGTGTCGCTGAGCGAGGAGGTGTTGCATTACATGGAATTGCATGTGATGCCGCGCCAGGTGCGGCTTGGTATCGCCTTGCCCGGTGTCGAGGTGATGCCGGTGGAGCGGGTCACCTCGACCATCCGCGAAGTGGCCCGGAATTACCCCCAGGAGACCTGGGATTACATGCATCCCCATGGGTTTCCGCAGTTCACCCATCATCTTGCCCGTCGCAGCCTGTCCTACGACGTACCGGTGGTGCCGGACGATATCATCGTCACCGGCGGCGCCATGGAGGGCTTGTCCCTGGCGCTGCGCAGCGTCAGCCGGCCCGGCGACGCCGTTGCGGTGGAATCGCCCACCTATTACGGCACCCTGTTGTTGTTGAAGACGCACCAGCGGCGGGTAGTGGAGATTCCCACCCATCCGCGCCATGGCATCAGCCTGTCGGCATTGGAGCGGGTCTTCGCCGAGCGCGGAGTGTCCGCCTGCATCGTGTCCGCCAATGCGCAGAATCCGCTGGGATTCACCATGAGCCGGGAGCGCAAGCAGGCATTGTCGGCGCTGGCCCGGCGTTATCAGATCCCGCTGATCGAGAATGATGTCTGGGGCGATACCGTCTATGAAGATGGCGCGGTACCGGTCAAGGCCTTCGACGACGACGGCTGGGTGCTCTACTGCAACAGCTTTTCCAAAACCCTGATGCCCGGCCTGCGCATCGGCTGGGCGGCGCCGGGCCGGTTCCAGCGGCGCTTTCTGGAACTCAAACAGCTAAGCACCATCACCTCCACCTCCCTGTCGCAGATCGTCATGGGGCGGTTGCTGGAAAGTGGTTTCTACGCTCAGCATATCCGGGATTTGCGCGCTACCCTGCAGAGGCAGGTGGAGGCCACGGCCCGGGAGGTGCGCGCGGCGTTCCCATCGGGTACCCGATTGACCCGCCCCACTGGCGGCTGCGTGCTGTGGGTACGGTTGCCGGGCCGGGTGAATGCCGCGGCGCTGTTCGAAAAAGCGGCCCGGGAAGGGATCCATGTCTTCCCCGGCGGTGTGTTCTCGCTGGACAACAAGCACTCGGATTACTTGCGCCTGAACGCTGGTGGCCCGGTCACTGGAGAGGTAGTGCGGGCGTTACGCTGGCTGGGAAAAGCGGCCGCCGAGCTGGCGGCCGTGGCGGGGAACGCTAATCGCGGCTGAGGCCGGTGTAGTCGTCCGTGTAGCAGGGCGATTCCCCGCATACATCGATCACCGAACCGAACTGTTCCAGGAACGCTGATTTCTGTTGCCGTGCGCTCACTGTGTTGCGCGGGGACTCGTGAGGATCCTCGCCGGCGCTTGGGCCGGTATTGGTCAGCGGAGCATAGGGCGTGCCGTGGCCACTGTCCGGGTCATGGGCGCCGCTGTCCCAGACCATCAGGGCATGGCCGTGATAGGGGTACTGCTGGATGCGCTCAATATCGACATAGGGCACGGTGTCCGGGTGCTCTCCCAATCGGGCGGTCGGCTCATGCATGGCCGCGCCGATGGTGCGAGCCATGATTTCCGCGCTCCAGGTGGTGACCAGGTGATCACCCAGGGCGGGGTGAAGAAGAACGCGCTTGCCGGTGGGGGTGCCGGGCAGGGAACGGCCGGCAAGATGGCTGAGGTAGCCGTTGTTTTCCGCTCTGTCCCAGAGCATTTGCATCAATCCCAGCACCAGGCTGCGATCCAGTTCGTTCGGGTAAGCCTGGTTGAGAATGACGCCGAACCGTTCATTGAAAGGGCCGTACCGGCGCAGCAAAAGGCTGTAGTTGCTGCCGGGCACGCCCAGGACACCACGATGCAGATTCGGGGCGGTGGCAATGAGGGCGCCGCCCAGGATGCCGCCCTGGCTGTTGCCGTCGTAGAACACCTCGGTGGGGTCGTAGATCAGGGTGTTGTCCGGGCCATGGTGGAACGCCGGGTCGGAGGCGAAGCCATCGGGATGGCGCAGAAGCTCGGCCAGGAACATGGCATTGAGCAGGCCCTGTTGGCTACGGTCGAGTTGGCGCGGTAACAGAGAGATGTCAGCGAGGATGTGATGGATCACGCCGGCGATAAAATCCTCTTGAGCCATGCCTATCCAGTCGGTGGCGCAAAACAGGATGTTGTGCTCCGTTTGCATGGCGCGCACGTTTCCGGAGCGGAACTCACCGCCAGGGCCTTCGCCAAACAGACCATGGCCGTAAAGCGCGGGCCGGGCGGGAGTCACCGGGCTGTCCGGATCGGAGAAATCCTGCACCGTGGAGTCCGGGACCTGGCAGCGAAAGCGGGCGGTAAGGGTGTCATCGCCGTTCCACTGTTCCGGCAGAGCGTCCGGTGCGTTGTTCCCGGAATAGTTGAAGCTGGCACCGGGAACGCCTCCAGTTTTATTCAGAAAGTTGGGGACTTCGAAGGTGCCGGTGATGCCACGGCTAAGGCCGGAGCGGGGTTTGCCCTCAATATCCGTGCCGACCTGATCAATGGTGAACGCGGGGGCGCCGCCTCCCAGATTGGCGAAGGCCTGATCGCGGATATGAAGGAGCCGCTCGGTCAGGTTTTTCTGGCTGGCGACGGTAAAGGTCCATGCCTGTATCAGGTCCCGCCGTGCGATACCGTGGCTTTCCAGGGATGCAAACAGGGTGTTCATGCTTTCCCGGCGGGCTTCCAGCACCGGCTCCCCGGTATCTTGACCATCCCGGTAGGCTTTGAAGAGCGCGGACGCTTCAAGGGCTTCCCCCTGGTCATCAACCAGGTTGCGCAGGGCCACGATGTAGGTCCGTCCTTCCAGCAAATTCCGGGCGGGCCGGATGAGCAGGGCGCGGCCTTCCGTGCTGGAGGCATTGGCGTCCATCTCCACCCAGATCAGTTGCCGCTCACCGGTTTCCGCGTCGAGCAGCAGTACCGGGGCGTCCGTGTCCATCGCCTTGGACAGATCGTCGATAGTGACGGCGCCGCTGGCCTCAAGATCCACGTTTCCGGTCCAGGTCTGGATCATGGCGCCGGGCGAGAAACCATCGTTCCGGTTCCACTCGGCGGGATCCACTGGCGTGGCCTCGGTGGTATGTACTCCGGTTGGGGCATAGGGGTTGGCGTCGATGGCGACCGGCTGGGCGATGGGCATCGCCTGCCGCTGGAAATTGACCCGGAGGCCGGTTGGTGTGGCCGCATCGGCTTTGGTGAAGTAGTTATTCGGAAACGGGTACAGACAACGAGCGGTGACGGTCAGATCGCAGTATTCGGCGCTGGACAGGTCCAGATCGGACAGGTCGGGGGGCGGCTCCCCGGTGGCGGGACCGGACGATGAGCCGGAGCCCCCGCAGGCGGTGAGCAAAAGGAAGGAGCATGCCGCACCGGCAATGGCCAGGCGAGGATGTCGGATACTAAACATGAATCATTCTCCAGAACGACATTTTGTTGTTGTTGGCCTTTTTATCTAGCCATCACCGGGGCCTTTGATGAAAGGCACAGTTTGGAAGAAGCGGCTGGAACAGTGGGGAAAATCCTGGATTTGAAGCCGCCGGGTAGCCGCGGACCGGCTTGGGAAAATAGGGGGGACGCGATAAAAAACGCCGGCTGACGCCGGCGTGGTGAGGCAGTGCAAAAGGTAAGGACGTTAATAGCTCTCCCGAGAGCGCTCACTAATAGCTAACGACCTCGGCGGTTATCTAACCGTCTCGCGCGGCGGCATAACAGATACAGTTGCCGCCATTTGGCTGAAACAGTTGCATGGCCTGATCCGGCCACTTCCGATGGCGATACTGTGTCAGCAACTTTGCCGGAACTGTGTCTGTTTTGGCGATGCCGCCATGCCTACCTTCTAAACCGATAACAACAACATCGAGGAGAGACATGATGTCCGTGACAGGATCGGGCGCGCGCGCGTTGTCGGGCTATAGACGGTCGGGCGACAGAGAGTCGGACAGTAACGGGTCAGACAACAACGGATGGAAGCAGGGGGTGGCCGGCGCTTTGCTGGTTGGCGCGGCCCTGGCGCTGAGTGCTTGTGGGGGCGGTTCGAGCTCCCGCGATCGCGCCCCGGAAGTATTCCTGAGCGTGCTGTCCAGCGACCCGCAATGGGTCAGCGGTGGTGATGCGCGCATTCGTATCGAAGGGGCGCCGGAAGGCGCGACCCTGGCTCTGAACGGTGAGCCGGTGACAGCCGACAGCCTGTCAGAAAAAGAGAATGGTCTGGAAGGGGTAATCTCTGGTCTGGCTCTGGGCGATAACGAGCTGACCGTGAGTGACTCGGAAGGTGGCGTTCTGAGCACGCTCACGCTCACCAACCACCCGCAGGAAGGGCCCATGTTCTCCGGGCCGCATCAGTACCCGTTCGTGTGCACCACGGTATCTGAATTCGGCAAGCAGCCGTTGGTGGATACCGGCGGTGACGAGGGCTTCCCTGTATACGACGAAGGCGGGCAACAGATCGGCCTGAGCCGGGACTGCGGTCTGGAGCCGTTCGTGGAATACGTTTACCGCGGCACCGACGGCAGCTACAAACCGATGCCGGAAGACGGTTCCCGGCCGGCGGACATCGCCACCACCACGCTGATGGACGGCCGCGAGGTGGACTTCGTGGTGCGTTGGGAACGTGGCACCATCAACCGTTTCCTTTATTCCATCGCCATGCTCGCGGAAGCCGGCGAGGAGGCTGGATCGCTGGATACCAGCCTCTGGAACGGACGGCTCATGTACCGCTTTCAGGGCGGCGTCGGCATCGGCCACACCCAGGGACGCATGGACGTCAACCGCCGGGCGTTGCAGCCGGATGTTCTGGGCAAGGGATACGCCATCATTTATTCCACCGGTAACCGCATGTCCGAGCACTACAATGTGCAGGTGGGCGGTGAGACCGCGCTGATGGTCAAGGAACGCTTCGTCGAGTTGTATGGCAAACCGCTGTATACCGTTGGTCTCGGTGCGTCCGGCGGTGCCATTCAGCAGTACGTGTACGGGCAGAATCACCCGGGGCTGATCGACGCGGCGATTCCGGTGCAGAGCTATCCGGACATGGTCACCCAGACCATCCACATCGGCGACTGTGAGTTGCTGGAGTACTTCATGGATGCCACGGACCGCACTAACGAAAAATGGCATGTCACCAAGAACCGCACCTGGCTGGTGGGGCTGAACGCCACTGATGAGGTACCCGATCCATTGGCCGGCGCCAAAACGCAACTGGGGTATGGCACCGCGCCGGGTTCCACCGAGTGCGTGGAGTCCTGGCGAGGACTGACGCCGCTGACCATGAACCCGCACTATGGTCAGGCCCGCAACCAGGAGCAGATGCAGCCGGCGGGCATCATGGATGCGGTGAACTGGAGCCATTACGACGATCTGCGCAACGTCTATGGCATGGACGGCGAGGGCTATCCCCGCCGTCTGTTTGACAATGTCGGTGTGCAGTACGGTCTGCAATCCTTGCTGGATGGCCATATCTCCGCCGAGGAGTTCCTCAACCTGAACGCCCGGGTGGGGGGCTGGAAGCCGCAGAAGGACATGGTGCAGGAAGGCTTTCCGTTCATCGGTACCCTGGACGACGTGCTGGCGGACCCGAGCACGTTTGATCCGTGGAGCAAGCGCAACATGACTCTCAGCGAGGATCCGTCCACCCCGGCGCCGCGTACCGAAGGCAATCTGGAAGCGATTCGCGCCGCCTATGAGGCCGGTATCGTGTTCCACGGCGAGATCGGCATTCCGGTGATCGACTGGCGCCCGTACTTGGAAGAAGAGCTGGATATGCACAACGCCCACCAGTCCTTCGCCGTGCGCCAACGCATGATCGACTTCGCCGGCAACGCGGACAATCAGGTGATCTGGTTCAGTGATGCCCGTCCCGAGGAAGGGCCGGATCAGGTGGCGCTGGCATTGGAAGTGGTGGATGAATGGATGGCCAATCTGCTGGCGGACCCGCAAGCGTCGGTGGCCCAAAGCCGGCCGGAACGCGCCCGGGATGCCTGTTTCGCCACCGATGGCAGCCTGATCGCCCGTGGTGACGATGTGTGGGATGGTGTGCTCAATGAGCAAGAGGAAGGAGCCTGTACCGAGACCTTCCCGCTTTATTCCACATCGCGCATTGTCGCTGGCGCGCCCTATCAGGGTGATGTCTTCAAATGCGCGCTGAAACCCGTCAGCACGGCTCTGCAAGACGGAACCTACGGCGATTGGGCGCCATCGGCGGAGCAGATCGCCGAACTCAACGCCATCTTCCCGCAAGGGGTGTGTGACTACAGCCAACCGGACCAGGGCCGGCCCTGATTCGGAAGTAAAAAAGCATCGCGGCTCGTGAGCCGCTCCCACAAAAGACGTTGATGGGTTCTGTGGGAGCGGCTCACGAGCCAGTGGTGTCTCATAATTCGCTTACACGCAACACGCAACACGCAACACGCAACACGCAACACGCAACACGCCAAACCCTTGGTTCGCTTGCGCAGCCTTGCAGACACGAATTCGCACAGCATTCGCTGCCAAGCGGGCCGCTCCACAACTGTGGGACAGCAACGACCCACGAGCCGCGATTCCTTTCACGAGCCAATCCCGTTAGGCTTGGGGCCGAGAGCCTGTTCATGATCGTTACGCCGCCGCGCCGGAGTTCCCTGTTTACCCGGTAGAGAGTGTTGTCAGGTCGTGATTCCGATTGTGCGGTGTAG
>NZ_AQPF01000054.1:0-23900 GCF_009846745.1 Alcanivorax xiamenensis
GCCGATAATGCGAAACCAGACCTAACACCCTGGCAAGCACTAAAAACGCTTTTTGTTTCCGCCGCCCATGGCGGTCACCCTTCGGGCCACCGCGGAGCAACGTTAAACATTGCTCCCGGCAATTTTTTTCCGCAATGCCCGCAGCCCCCGGTTTTGACTTTAGCGTCTGGCGTCCGGCGTCCAGTTCCTCTAAGTGCCGATCTCGCCACCGTCGTCGCGTGTGATCAGCACCGTGGTGGAACGGGGGCGGGTGCGACCATCGCTGGCCGGATAGCTGATTCCCGGATGCTGCACGTTGATCCACAAGGTCCGCCCGTCCGGCGTGCCGGTAATACCGGTGATTTCACACCCCCTCGGCCCGACCAGGAAACGGCGCACCTCACCGCTGTCCGGGTCCGCGCACAACAGCTGGTTGGTTCCCATGGCCTGGTGGTCCGGGCTTTGATCGTCGTAATCGGTCTCGATCCAGAGCCGTCCCGCCGGATCGAACCACAGTCCGTCCGGCGAAGAGAACAGGTCGCCCTGGATGCTACCCCACTGATGGACAGGTGCCTCGCCGCCGGCGGGGTAACCCGCCAATAAAAACAGCGCCCAATCAAAAACCGTGGCGGCGGGATCATTGTCCCGCTCCCGCCAGCGCAGAATCTGTCCGTGCAGGTTCCTCGGCCTGGGATTGGCGGCGTTCACCGGCGGCCCGTTATCGACACCGCGCTCATCGTTATTGGTCAGCGTGACGTAAACCTCGCGGCTGCCGGGTCGCACCGCCACCCATTCGGGCCGATCCATGCGGGTGGCTCCGAGCAGATCGGCGGCGCCGCGCGCGTTGATCAGCACCGCTGCCTGATCCGGGAACCCATTGGCGGCGGTGAGCGGCCCCTGACCGTGCCGCAAGGGCCGCCACTCACCACGGCCGTCGTCATGGAATACCGCCACGTACAAAGTGCCGTGGTCGAGCAGGTCCCGGTTGGCGCCGGGATCATCGGCGCGATAGCGGTCACGGGGCACGAATTTGTAGATGTACTCTCCCCGGGTGTCATCTCCGAAGTAAAACGCCATGCGTCCGTCGTCGGCCACCGAAGGCGTGGCGCATTCGCGCACCAGCCGCCCCATGGCGGTACGCTTCACCGGTGTGCTGTTCGGGTCGAAGGGATCGATTTCCACCACCCAGCCGAACCGGTTCGGCTCATTGACCTCCCCCTGGTGAGGCCGGGAGTGATCCGGCGTGGCATCGAAGCGGGGCTCCACGGTTTCCCATGAATAGTAGTTGCTGCGCTCGCCCTGACTGACGCGATAGCGGGCCTGTTGCGGACGGCGCGGGTAGTCCTCCGCGTCTCGATTGACGAAGTAGTTCGGCCAGTTTTCCTCACAGGCCAGATACGTGCCCCAGGGGGTATAGCCCAGCGCGCAATTGGCGAACGTGCCAATCACCCGGCGCCCGGTGGGGTCCGAGGCGGTGCGCATGGCTTCGGCGCCCGCCGCTGGACCGCTCAGTATCATCGGCGTCAAACCGCTGATGCGACGGTTATAGGAAGACGTCATGATTCGCCGCCACTGGCCATCGCGGTTCTTGGCGATGTCGATGACGCTGACGCCGTGGGCGGCCAGTTCCTTGTTCACTTCCTCGCCGGGCCGGCGCGGCCTGCCCTGTTCGTCATGCAGCACCGTGGCCCCCCGTGGATGCAGGAAATCCGTCGCCACTTTTTCATGATTGATCACCAGCAGGCCGTGCCCGTTGGGATTATCCGCAAACGGGAAATAGTGCATCCCGTCATGGTTATCCCCGGCCTGCCGCAATTGATCGCGCCAATCGTTACCGGCATCCGCGCGCCACCGTGGCGCCTCGGCATCAATCGGATCCCCCCAACTGTAGAAAGGCACCGCGCGATATCCCGCCGGCACCCGCACCGCGTCAAAGCCGGGATCGGTTTGCGCCGGCAGCGGCGTGAATCCGATGCGTGGCCGCGCGCCACCGGTCACCGCGCAGCCTCCGACAAAGACCGCCGCCAACCCCAGGCCACCCTTGAGCACACCGCGCCGGGTCAGGCTGAGCCAGTGGCCCTCGCTACTCCGGAGCACCGGATGATCGTCCTGTGCTTCCCAATCATCCGGATCGGTTCGCCATTCCCCGCTCATGGCCGCGCCTCCCTGGTCAGGTTCAACGCCTCACGTACCGCTGACCAGGGCACGTACTTGAAGTTCTGCGGCGCCTGCGGCAACCGGTTGCGCCCATCCTGAACCACCAACAGCCCTTCTTCGTAAGCGCCCCCCAGGTTGGCGGATGTCACTTCCAGGCCATCGGTTTCCGACACCCCGTCCACGCCACGCCGTGAATCCAAAGCAATACGGAATCGTCCCCGGTAGGCATAAGGCGGCGAGGCATCCAGCACCACATAGCTGTCGTTGCCCTGACTGGAAATCACCAGGTAACGGTGGTCCTCGCCGGCGTAGATCGCCAGCCCTTCGATATCGGCCACCAGTTTCTCCCCCACGGCCATGACCTTGGTCAGCGTGGCGGGCACTTCGGGGTCGGCGGGCAGAGTCCACACCGCCTGATCTTCCTCGCCGACAAACAACTGGCCGGTCACCTCATCGGCCACGCACCCTTCCGGCTGGCTGTCCACCCGGAAACGCCGCGCCAGGGTCGCCGAGGGCGCCTCGCCGGTGAGGTCCAGGCGGTATTGTTCGAACTCGCCATTCTTGCCGTTGGCGATGGCATGCAGCTCATCGGCACCGGCCTGATAAAGGCACACCCCGTAAATGTCCTTGAGCGTGGTTTCGATTTCACCGGCGTTGGAGACGTTGCCTTCGGTGTCGATACGAAACACCTGGAGGCTGTCATGATCCCGGTTGCTGGCCACCGCCCAGTCACTGCGCACGTCCACATTGTTGAGCCGCCCCACGGGCAGAAACTGCCGGGTTCGGCCGAGCAGATCGTAAACGTACAAACCCGCTTTCTTGTCGGTACCGAGCACACGGCCGTGTTCCGGTTTTTCCGGGTGCAACCAGATCGCCGGATCATCCGCGGCGTCACCGAAACGGGCCACCGGATCGGTTTGTGCCGCCGCGTGCACCACCGCCATATCCGTGTCCCCGAACGTTGGGTTCGCCGCCCGCCAGGGCAGCGTCATGGTCCGAGCGGCACTTCCTTCGTCGTCCAATACCACCAGAGTCAACTCTCCGTGCCGCCAAAGCGCCGCCAGTTTTTCCGGTTCCTTCTGAGCCGGCACCGTTATCGCCGCTCCCACCGGTTCGCCGTCGCGATACAGATGCAAGGTCCCGGCGTCCTTGTCCAGTACCGCCAGCCCATCCGGAATCACCGCCAGACCGGCGGCGCCCAGCCGCAGCCCGCCTCGGGGCGCCACCATATCCACCACCCGGCGTTCGGGATCCCGCTCGGCATCGGCGGCATAACGCCAGACACCAACTCGCTCCTCACTGACGTAGAGGTCGCCATCGTCGTCGTCCACCCGGCAGGCCTGAACCTCCGGCGGCAATACCAGATGGCGCAGCGGCGCCACCATCTCGTTGATCAACCACTGGTCGGCACCGCCCCGCTCATCCAGCAAAAACACCGACAACAGGCCGTCCCGGTCCTGATACAAACAGAGACCGGCCACTTCATAGTCCGGGGCGGGGATGGTATTGCCTGCCATGACCTGACCATCGCGGACGGTCAGCACATGCACTTCATTGCTGCTCTGCTCCGCCAACGCCAGGCGCCAGTCTCCCGAAGCGACAACCCGGCCATCCAGATGCTGATAGCCCTGGGCGGCGCTTGACTGCCGTTCGCCGTTGATCCAGAGACCGCCCCGTTGATCCAGCGCCGCCCACTGCGTGGTGCCCGGCGCATACCAAAGATCCTGAAATCGCCGCTCCGGCTCCCAGCTCCGCCAGTCGGATTCCGCCACACTATCCACGGCGCAACCCGCCAATCCCAGACCACCACAAAGCAATATCGCAAACCGTCGTCTCGTTCCCATCCGTTTCATTCAACGGCTCCTCAGTAATGCTTCAGGGACAGGCCCAGTTTGTAGGTGGCACCGTACTCTTCGTACTGCGCGTTGTAGCGTTCCCTGCCGGTGTAGGCATAGAAGGGTTCGTCGGTCAGGTTGATCGCCTCGAAGGTCAGTTGCAGCTGTTCGGTCAGGAAATAATGGCCGGTGAAATCCAGTTGAACGTGATCGTCCACGTGAATGTCGTAGCGCTTGTCCAAAGGATCCTGCACTTCCTGAAGATAGTTTCCGGTGTAGTTGGCGGCCAGCCGCAGGCTGAGCTTGCGGGTCTCGTACCCCACCATAAGATTGGCGGTAAGGTCCGACTGGCTCGGCAAGGCGATGGTGCGATCCCGGTACCCCCCGGCATCCTCGTCATAAGCGCGAATGCGCGCCTCGGAATCAACCAGAGTGGCGTTGGCACCGACCAACAGGCCATTGAACGGCGCCGGCAAGCCGCTGAAGGTTTTCGAGTAGGCCAGCTCCAGACCGTACAGGGAAGCACTGTCGCCATTTTCAAATGTCTCCGCCTCATCGTACATTTCGTAACCGCTGGCGCCGCCCACATCGGTGCGATACACGAAATTCTTCAGATCCTTATAGAACAGGAAGGCGGAGACCACACCGGCGCGCCCCATGTAATGCTCGATGCCCAGATCGTAGTTGTCCGCTTCCAGGGACTTGAGCCCCGGATTGCCGAAACTGGCCTCGTCACCATCGATTTCATAACCCGGCGATAATTGCTCGAAGGTGGGTCGCACTACACTCTGGGTGAACGCCGCCCGGATCTGAGTATCCGGCCCCACCCGGTAACGCAGATGCAGCGCCGGCAACCAGTGCTGTTCATCCTCGTTGAAGCGATTGGCGACGATATCGCCATCTTCCACGCCGTACCCTCGGGCGGAAAAGTCGGTGCTCTGGTACCGCACCCCACCCAGGACACGCAGATCCCCCACGTCCACGGTGCCCATCACATAGGCCGCCCGGCTGTCCTCGGAGATGTCGTAGTCCTCGATGGCGGACGCCTCGTCGTCCCGCTCGCCAGGTCCACTGAGTAGATTGTCCACGCTGGTATCGATGCCCGATCCCATCTCACCCAGCCCATAGTCCACGTCCTTGGCAAAATCCGACAGATTGCCATCGGGCTCGTAGATCCAGGTTTCGGCGTCGGACTCCTTGTCCCGGCGGGCCACCTTGCCGCCGAACTTGAGGGTGGCAAAGTGCTGGTTCCACATCAGATCACGGGTGAAATCCAACTTCAGGTCGGTTTGCCGGTCCTTGGTGTCACTCTGGGCGACCTCCACTTCGTCCAGCTCATACAAGGCATCGTCAAAAAAACCGGACGGGAAAACCGGGCGAGGTTTACGACTACCATAATAGCCACCATCGTCGAACTCGGCGGCAAACACGGCGCCACCGGTATGGCGGGGCTCGTCCTCGCTGGCCCGGCTGTGACCGATACGGTACTCCATGGCCCAGTCATTCCAGCGTTGCTCACCGCCGAACACCACCGAGGTGATCTTCTGGGTTTCCTCGCGGTTCTTCAGCTCTTTCTGTACTTCCACGGCGCCGGTTTCGTTGGGCGCCATGGCTTCCTCGAAGCCGAACACGTTGGCCTGACGGATTTCCTCATCCCGGAAACGGCTGTGCAGGGTACGCAAGTAATAGCGGCTGTTGTCGTTGGGCAGGTAATCGAAGTTCAACGCCAGACCGAGCCGTTCCCGAGTGATGGTGTAATCCCGCTGTTCGAATTCCTCCAGCCGCGCATCACCGTCATCGAAGTCCCAGCCGCCACCGGTTTCCACGTTATCGGAACCGAAGTCGCGCTCGGACCAGCTGAACGCCGCCGCCACGCCGAAATTATCCTCACCGGAGCCGATACTGAAGCGATTGCTGAAAGCGGCGGACAATTCCGGGCTGGTTTCATCCATCAGTTCGTTGTAACTGCCCTTTCCGGTCACCGAATAGTAAAGGCCCGGGCGGTCGAAGGCGGACAGGCTGCGCACCTGTACCGTCCCGCCGAGGGAATTGGCGTCCATGTCCGGGGTCAGCGTCTTCACCACGGTGAGCGATTCCAACAGATCCGCCGGCACCACATCCAGAGCCACCGCCCGGCGCCCCGCCTCCGGCGCCGGAATCCGCACGCCATCCACATCCACCGCGTTGTAGTCCGGCGCCAGACCACGCACCCGCACGAAGCGGCCCTCGCCCTGGTCCCGTTCGATGGAGACACCGGGCAGGCGTTGCAGTGATTCCGACACGTTGGTATCCGGCAATTGACCGATGGCATCGGCGCTCACCGTGGTCTGGATGTTGTCGGCCGCGCGTTGGCTGGCCAGCGCCTCTTCCACACTGGCGCTTTGGCCGACCACTTCCACCGCCTGCAGACGGTGGCTCTCCACGCTCTCTTCAGCGCCGGCGCCCTGCGCCAGGGCACCGATCACCGAGGCCAGTAACGTACGTTTAAAAACAGGTGTATTCAGTTGATAGCGGGTCATGGGTCCCCCAAGGCAGTCAGCAACGTCATCCGCGTTGCACGGAACCTAGGGAGGGGCCATGTCACTTCCGTTACACCCCTTGGCCTGGCCTCTTGCCATCAGGGCTTCGAACGCCATTTACGCCCCTTGTTGAGCTGATCACACCCTCTTGCCCGGACGATTTACCGGCACTGAAGCCATCGGTCGCGGCGCACCAGCCCGGCACGGCACGAAAAAAACACCGATGCCATGAGCTGATCCGACCCCCCGCGGTGACGGCGCCACTTCTGTCACGCCGGTGCAATGCCCACGGCGTAGGAAGGGTGGTAGGGCCTGTTCAGCCTAGTTCAAAAAGGAGTAATAACGGATGTGGGGATTCGCACTACATCGATGGAAGTGGTTTGCTCTGCTGACCATCGCCTCGGCGATACTGGCGCTCAATGCATTGACCGGCACCCTGAAACCGATGGCCGAGGTGGTCTGGCTGGATATCGCCGGCGAAGGCGGCGCCGCCCTGCTGGTTCTGATCTGGCTGGCCCTGATGCTCAACAGCCGGCCCGCCGGCCGTGTCACCAATCTTCTGTCGCTGGGGCTCAGCGGTATCTTCGTGGCCTACTGGCAGGACGTCATGGACGAGGTCATTCAACTGCCGACCACCATCGTCTGGGACCACTGGCTGGAATCCGGGGCCATGCCGGTGGGCATGTTGCTGCTGACACTGGGTCTGTATCACTGGCACAAGGAGCAACAGGCGATCTGCGATCAGCTGCGTAAGCGGGAAAAGCTGTTCCGGGAGCATCGGGATTTTGATCGTCTGACCCCGCTCACCCGGGCCGGTTATCTGCGCGAACATCTGGCCCTCGCTTCCCGCCGCGCCACGCCCCCGCTTCTGTTGATGATGGAGTTGCCGGACTTCGACGCCGACCGCCGCCATCTTGGCGAACAGGACGGCCAGCGTCTGCTGCAGGAAGTGGCGGAGTTGCTGTTGCTGAATCTGCGCCGCGACGACCTGCTGTGCCGCTACGCCGGCCACCGTTTCGCCGCCCTACTGACCGATATCGACGCCAGACAGGCACTGGATCTGGCGCGGGAACTGGAACAAGCGGTGGCGGCTTTCGCCTTCAAGAGCGGTCAGGGCCGCACGCATTATTCACAGCTGGTGGTGGCCATCACCGAGGCCGGCGCGGATACGCCGGAGGCCTGGCTGGAGCGCGCCAACCGGGACCTGGATGAAGTCCGCCGGCGGCGGGCGGCGAACGTCGCGGCCTGATCATGCGCGGCGGCTCTCACCACCATATCGGTTATCAGCGGGACGACCGCTTCGTCCCCTGTCACCATCACCCGGCACTGCTGCTGGAGATGGTGCGCGAACAGGGGCTGGACGATCACAAGGCGCTCAGACATACCGGCTTGTTTCCCAATGATCTTCTGGATACCAGCGCGCGTTTGTCGCCACGCCAATACCTGCAATTGGTGCACAACATTCGCCGCCTGCACCCGGATCCCGAGCTCGGCTTCCGCTATGGGCAGACACTGCTTCCCGGCCACTATGGCGCGATCAGCACGCTGCTCGGCAACGCCGCCCATCTGGATCAAGCGCTCATCACGCTGGAGGATTATCAGCCTTTGATCACACCACTACTGGCGCCCCGCATCATCCGTACCGGCGAATATTGTTGCGTGCAGTGGCTGGACAGCTGTGGCGCGGGGAATGAGTACCGGTTTCTGGTGGAGAGCATGATGTCGGCCCTGGCCTCGGTGACCCGCTGGCTCAGCGGCGGACCGTTGCCGTGGACCTTCCAATTCAGCTACCCGCAACCGGACTATCCGGAGCACTATCAGGTCTACCTCGGCTCCCAGCTGTACTTCGAAGCGCAAATGGATGCCATGCTGATTCCCGCCCATTATCTGAATCAGCCCTGGCCCAGGGGCTCGCACACCGCGCGGGCGGTTTCCGAGCAACAATGCCAAGAACAACAGTTGGCCCTGGGATGCGACACCAGTCTGGTTCACCAACTCTATCTGGCGCTGATCGAACGCATCCGCGAGCCGCCATCCCTGGATACCGCAGCGCGGGAACTGGGCCTGAGTCCGGCCACGTTAAAACGCAAACTCAAACACCATGGCACTCACTTTCAGGACCTGCTGGACCGGGCGCGCAAGCATACCGCTCTGCATCTTTTGCAGTTTTATGGCTACAACAGTGAACAGGTGGCGCGCTATTTGCGCTTCAACGACAACACCAATTTCCGCCGCTCGTTCAAGCGCTGGACCGGCCTCACCCCGAGCGCCTGCCAACAGCTGGTGGACCGCGCCATGACCGCGCTAAAACCGCTATAACGCCGTGTCCAGGCAATCCGCCGGTGCCTCCCCCAATTGCAGGGTACGCAGACAAAGCACCGGCTTGATGGCGAACGTACGCCGCCATAACTTGGACCACATTCCATCATGGATTCTGACATCGCTCAGACGAGTGCTTGGCAAAGGCCGCCAGTCATCACCATCAAATGCCGCCAGCACAAAACGGAACGGATGGGCGCCCGGAACCCCAAGGCGGACGTCCGTCACCACCAGTTGTTCCTGCTCGCGCTGATAATCCAGCAGACCGCCGGTAAACCAGGCCAGCCGTCGCGCTTCCGGCAGCCCGGCGGCGACCGCCTCAAGCTCCCGATGACGCGGAAACCGTTCCAACGTCATGCTGCCTGGGTGATCCAATACACCGGTGACCATTTCCAGGCGCTGATCATCGGTCAGCGCGGTGGCCCGCCAAAGCAGAGTCGAGAATGGCATGGGCTGCACCAGCAACCGTTGCGGTGTGACACCGATACCGGCCAGTTCGGCGCGCACCCGCTGCGTCATCCACTGCTGGGCGGCCAGGCTCCAGATCAGATAGGCGCTGGACAAGGTCAGCCCCAACGCCAACGCCCGCCGCGACGGCGGCCGCCACAGCGCCACCAGCACCGCCAATAGCAATGGCAGGGTGTATAACGGGTCGATGATGAACACACTGCTCAACGCCACCGGTTCACCAAGGGGCCACCACAATTGGGTGCCGTAAGTGGTGAAGGCATCCAACAAGGGGTGGGTCAGCAACACCAGGGCGGTGAATGCCCACCAACGCGCCAGTGACGGATCACGCCAACGGCGAGACAACAGAATCGCCAGCAACAACGAAAAAGGCGTCAGCACCAGCAAGGAATGGCTGAAACCGCGATGCTCGGAAAAATTCGCCACCGCGCTGCCGTAATCGATCAGCACATCCAGATCCGGCAAGGTCGCCAGCAGGGCCCCTCCGAAGATCGCGCCACGCGGGAAACGGCGCCCCAAAACGGTGCCACCCAGGGCGCCCCCCAGAACCGCCTGAGTCAGAGAATCCATTGTGTCTCCTTCCACCATTTCACTTGCGGCCCCGGACGTCCCCGCCTATGAACTCCATAGTTTTGACACATAACGACGATAACCCCATGAATTAATTAATGAAAAATCAGGCACTCAAACAGAGAAGCGATAACCGGGGACTTGCACCCGTGATCAGACCGTCGAAGAATGGGGAACGCGCGTTTAATCCGCCCGTGCGAAGAACCGGATTATTGCGCCATGGCGCAGGGACGAGCCACCGCCAATCGACGATTGGCACGACCCCGGAAAGGCCGGAGCCGTGTAGTACTGCATCCGCCGTTCCCGGATGACGGTGATATCCGACAGGGAAACACGCTTCATCGTCGCACAATAATCAGGGCAATGGGCAGCGAAGCTGCAGCCCGTGCCCCATGCAGTTCATCACCCGAAGGGAGGCACTGTATGTTAGGTTCACACAGCCGGGACACCACCACCCACACCGGTTCCCGCTCCATCGACGCGATGATTTCAGAAATCCTCGCCAGCGCCGACATTCAGATCAATGGCCGGCGCCCCTGGGATCTGCACGTTCACCATCCAGATACTTTGTCCCGATTCGCCGCGCAACGTTCCCTCGGGCTCGGCGAGTCCTATATGGACGGCTGGTGGGATTGCGACGCCATAGATGAATTCATTACCCGCATCCTGCGCGCCGGCGCCGACGGCATCAGCCAACCGCGCTGGATGGTGGCGGTGCAACTGGCGGGCTATGCGCTACGCAACCGGCAAAGCCTGCGCCGCTCCCGGCAGGTGGCGGAGAAGCACTACGATCTGGACAACCACCTGTTTCAACTGATGCTGGACCCGACCATGGCCTACAGCTGCGGCTACTGGAAGGACGCCTCAACCCTGCACCAGGCCCAGCAGGCCAAGCTCGACCTGATCTGCCGAAAACTGGAGCTGGAGCCCGGCATGACCCTGCTGGATATCGGTTGCGGCTGGGGGTCACTGGTGGAGCATGCCACCCGCCACTACGGCGTGCGCGCCCATGGCGTCACGGTCTCCAGCGAACAGGCGGGTCTGGCCCGTGAGCGCTGCAAGGCACTGCCGGTGGAGATCATGCTCAAGGATTACCGCACCGTCACCGGGCACTACGATCGGGTAGTGTCGGTGGGCATGTTCGAACACGTCGGGCGCCGCAACTATCACACCTTCATGAAAACCGCCGCCAACCTGCTCAAGGACCGCGGCCTGATGCTGCTGCACACCATTGGCAACAACCTCAGCAGCGCCGCCCATGATGCCTGGATCGACAAGTATATTTTCCCCAACGGCGAGCTGCCCTCGATCAAACAGATCGCCCGCGCCGCCGAGCCCTTCTATGTGGTGGAGGATGTACAGAACTTCGGCCCCGACTACGCCAAGACCCTGAAAGCCTGGGACGCCAACTTTCTGGCCAACTGGGATCAGCTCAAGGACCGTTACGACGATCGCTTCTTCCGCATGTGGCACTATTACCTGAATGTCTGCGCCGGCGGCTTCCGCGCCCGCCACCTTCAACTGTGGCAATGGGTGTTCAGCAAACCCGGCCAGCGCTCCCGCACCTATCACGCCCCCCGTTGATGCTGTCCGCTCTCTCCCCTCTCCCCCGCCTGGGCGCCGCTGGCGCCCGGGCGGGGATATCGGCATAATTGCGCCCTGATTCGGAATCATTATCATTTAACGCGATCCGGGCGGACCTTCATGCAAGCGGATCCCCGCGACCATTTGTTCCAGCAACATGCGGCTGAACTCACCGGCTATCTGAACCGGCGTCTGCAGTCACCGGAACTGGCCGCCGAGTTATGCCAGGAGGTCTATCTGCGTCTGCGCCGGATGCCGCGTCATCAGGCACTGGATAACCCCCGCGCCTTCCTGTTCCGCATCGCCCGCAACCTGCTCATCGATCACCTGCGCCAGCAAAACAGCCAACCCGCCTCCATCACCCTGCAAGAGGCCGTCGATGACCTGGAAAGTCCCGCCCCGGACCCGGAGACCGCCGCCAGCGATGCCCAGGTGCTCGACAGCCTGCGGGAAGCGCTCGGCGAATTACCCCATCATGTGCGCCAGGCACTGCTCTGGAATCGCCTGGAGGGACTCACTCAAAAGGAGATCGCCGGCCGGCTGGGGGTATCCGAACGGATGGTCGGCAAGTATATTCTGCGCGCCCTCAACCATTGTCAGGCGCGCCTGGCCTGGGAAACACAAGGATGAGCCCGATGCCGGAGCACCGCCCGTCCCCGTTGGATCAGGAAGCCAACCGCTGGCTCACGCACCTGCATTCCGGCCGGGCCCGGGAACAGGATCACCGGGACCTGGACCGCTGGCGCCGGCGCAGCCCGGCCCACGAGGCTGCCTACCAGCGCGCCGAGACCCTTTGGCGGCAACTGGGCGCCCTTACCGCCGAGCAGGTGAGCACCGATATACGCCCTCCGGACAACAGAGAAGCAGCGCCCCCGTCACGCCATCCTCGGGCGTTCCCGCTGGCGCTGGCCGCCGCCGTGATGCTGGCTCTGGTGGTGCTCGGGCAGTCCCCGTGGCGGCAGTGGCAGGCGGACCTGCGCACCGCCGCCGGCGAACAGCTTTCCCTGGACCTGGCCGATGGCAGCCACCTGGTTCTTAATGGCAACAGCGCCGCCAACTGGCACCTGGACGCCGACAGCCGGCGCATGGAGCTGCTGCGCGGCGAGGCCCTGTTCCAGGTGGCGGCCGATCACCAACGGCCGTTCACGGTCCAAGCCGGGGACGCCCGCATTCGCGTCACCGGGACCCGCTTCAATGTCACCCGCGACGGTGATGATGTCCTGCTTACCGTTATCGAGGGGCAGGTAGTGGCCAGCGGCCCAAAGCGCCGGGAAACCCTCACCCCCGGTCAAGCGGTGCGCTGGAAAGACGGTGGGCTGCGGACCCCGATCGCCGTCGACGCGGCACAGGCCGAGGCCTGGACACGCGGGCGTCTGATCGTGCGCGATCTCCCCCTGGAGGCGGTGGCCCGCCGTCTGGAGCGCTACCAGGACACCCCGATCTGGGTACTCGGCGACGCCCGCCATCGACGGGTCAGCGGCGTGTTCGACACCGCTGATCCGGCAGCCATGCTCACCGCGCTCGCCGCCAGCCTGTCGATCCACCAGTACCGGCTGCCGGGCCTGATCATCCTGCGCTGACACCAGATCAGGTTGGTACACCAATGCGGCCTCACCATTCGCAGGCACACTTATACGCATCACACCGGCACGCCCATAGTGACTCGCTGGCAAGCCGGCTTCCCACAGCGGCTTCGTAGTCCTTCTTCTGTGGGAAGCTGGCTTGCCGGCGAATACAGCGCAAATTCATACCTCCATGACGACGCTGCTCCGCAGCCTCCGATGGAGAGGAAGCTCCTCCTCCAAACCAAGATAAAGCAAAAATTTCCTCTCCCTTGGTTCAGAAATCCAGACCGGCTTCGTCTTCTTCCGGAACGCAATCCGAATCATTTCCATTTGCATAATTGTCACAGCACAGGAAACCGAACCGCCCATGCGTCTGAACCCTTTGCGCGCCGCCCTGTTCGGCGCGGTTATTCTGACCTGCGCCGCCCAGGCGGCGCCTTTGAATCTGCCCGCCCAGTCCCTCGACCAGGCGCTGCTGGATCTGGCCGACGCCACCGGCGTCACCCTGATCTACGACACCGTCCTGACCCAGGACAAACAAAGCCCGGCCCTGCGCGGCAATTATTCCGCCACGGCGGCGCTGGACCAGCTGCTGGCCGGCAGCGGACTGCGCTACCGGCGCAACGACGACGGCAGCTACACCCTGGAAGCGGCTCCGGCCCAAAGCTCCCGGGCCCAGTCCCCGGCCCGGCCCAACGTACTGGCTCCGGTGGCGGTGACCGCTCAGGCCGCCACCAAAATCGACCAGCCCACGTTGGAAACAGCGCAGTCCATCTCCGTGGTGCGCCGCGAACAGATCGAGTCCCAGGGCTCGGAAACCGTGCAGCAGGCCCTGCGCTATACGCCCGGCGTGTTCACTGATCAGATCGGCGCTTCCAAGCGCTACGACTATGTGGTGATGCGCGGCTTTTCCGACGACAGCATCGACAACATCTACCTGGACGGCCTCAAGACCATGGGCGATCCGGGCACCTTCAATTCGATCCAGGTCGACCCGTACTTCCTGGAGCGGGTGGAAGTGGTCAAAGGCCCGTCCTCGGTGCTGTACGGCCGCGCCTCACCCGGCGGCCTGGTGAACCTGACCAGCAAGCAGCCGCTGTTCGAGACGCGTCAGGAAATCCAGTTCCGTGCCGGCAGCAATGATACGCTGGGCGCCGCCTTCGACTTCGCCGGACCTCTTGGCGACCGTGCCGCTTACCGCATCATCGGCCTCACCGAAGGCGGCGATACTCAGTTCGATCACGTGGAGCAAAAGCGCCATGCCATCGCGCCGTCGTTCACCATTGATCTGAGCGACCGCACCACCCTGGATCTGATGGCTTATTACCAGGACGATCCGGAAGGCGGCAGTCACAGCGGCCTGCCCGCGGAAGGTACCCTGTACCGCCACAACGGGCGCTATGTTTCCCGGCACTTCTTCGAGGGAGAGCCGGGCTATGAGCAGTATGAACGCACCCAGAAAATGATTGGCTATCGCCTGGAACACGTGATCAACGATACCTTCCGGTTCCGGCAGAACTACCGCTACCTGGAAAGCGACGTGCAATTGCAGCAGGTCTACGCCTATGGCTGGGTCGGCGACACCAATGAATTGAACCGTTATTTCTCCGGCGCCGACGAGCATCTCAGCGCCCATGCCGTGGATACGCAGTTGCAGGCGGACTTCGATAAATGGGGGCTGCGCCATACCCTTCTGCTGGGTTTCGACTACCAGCATCGTGACGTGGACGCCCTGTGGCTGAATGGCGCCTTCCCGCCCATCGACGCCTTCGATCCGGTATACGGTTCGGCCCCGCTGGCACCGTTCACCGCCAGCGACAACGATCGCAAACTGATCCAGACCGGTGTTTATCTGCAGGACACCATGAGCCTCGACAATTGGCGCTTCTCATTGGGCGGTCGTCAGGACTGGGTACGGACCGCCAATGTGGATGTCGCCAGCGGTGCCCGCTCCAGCCAGAACCGCAGCCGCTTCAGTGGCCGTGCCGGCGTGCTCTACCTGTTTGATAACGGTCTGGCGCCTTACGTCAGTTATTCGGAGTCGTTCAATCCCAGCGTCTACACCGATGAAGACGGTAATCCGCTCAAACCCACCGAAGGCACCCAGTACGAAACCGGGGTGAAATACCAACCGCGTGACGGCCGTGGAATCTACACCCTGTCACTGTTCCATATCGACCAGGAGAACGTGGCCATTCGTGAACCGCAGGCGGCAATCTATCTGCCCATCGGCCAGATCCGTTCCCGCGGCGTGGAGCTGGAAGCCCAGACCATGGTCACCGACCAACTGGCGCTGCAGGCCAGCTACACCTATACGGACATCCGCTACCAGGACGCGGAACAGGACATCGAGGGCAACCGGGTCAACCAGGCACCGCGTCACCAGGCTGCTTTGTGGGGGCAATACCGCTTCAACGACGGCGCTTTGGAAAGTCTTGATGTGGGGCTGGGCGCCCGGGTCGTCACCGACATCGTGGCGGATCGCGCCAATACTCGAACGGTGCCTTCCTACACCCTGTTCGATGCTTCCCTGGGCTACGACCTTAGCCGTATCGGCCTGCACGGCATGGATCTGCGCGTCAACGTCAACAACCTGACGGACAAGGAATACGTGGCGTCCTGCTATTCCCTCGATTACTGCTACATGGGCGCCGAACGCAGCGTCATGGCCACACTCACTTATCGCCTGCGTTAACCTCCGTTCGATACGCCCTCCTTTCCGGTTTTTCCCAAGAGGGCGCGCATCGATTAAGAAACCCGATCATACCGGTCGGGTTTTTTCTATTTTTCTTATCCTTGTCCGCCCCCATCTTATAGCCATCCCGGTAACCATACTCCGTTGCCGAAGTGAGCATGATGCTGCGCAGAATCGGGCAATGATCTTCCGGATCCGTTCTACCACCCGTATCAAGCCAGCGCCTATAGTGCCTGTCGCCGGCATCGTCCGGCCATGAACCCTGGAGAAACGACGCCATGACCGTGTTGCCCTCAACGCGGCGAGGCTCCCTATTGCTTATCGCCGCGTCCAGCCTTGCCCTGCTGACCGCCGCCGCCCACGCCCAACCCGCTGTGTCCGTGCCCGGTCTTGATAGCGAACCGCGCCTGGCCATGTTGCCTGGCGAAGAACAACGTCCACGCCGTCCACGCCCCGAGCCCCGACAAGAGCGCCCGGCCGCGTCCTGGTCGGTGGCACTGGACAACGACATTCTCGTGCCCGGTTCCCGGGACCAGGATTACACCTACGGCCTGAGCGTTTCCTATACCGGCGCCCGGGCCGCTGATGCCTGGTTCTCCCTGGACCACCCATTGGGCTGGCTGGACCGGCTGGTGGGGGTGGATGATCGATCACCGGAAGGTATTGACGGACACAGCATTGAGTTCGGCATGCAGGCGTTCACTCCGGAAGAGGTCAAGATAAAGGACCTGCTGCCCGGTGATCGCCCCTACGCCAGCCTGGTGTATTTGTCTTCCCACCGGGAGCAGATCGACCGTGCCCGCGACCTGGCCTGGCACACCAGCTTCACCCTCGGCGCCCTCGGCCTGCCACTGGTGGGCGAGGCGCAGAACACCGTGCATCGAATCACCGGCAGCAACCGGGCGCGGGGTTGGGATCATCAGATCAGCGACGGCGGCGAACCCACCGCCCGCTACACCGTGGCCCGGCAAAAGTACCTGACACCAGGCCGCCCCAATCTGGAAGTGAAAAGCACGCTGCAAGGATCCGTCGGCTATCTGACCGAGGCGCGCTGGAGCCTCAGCTTCCGCGCCGGCCGGCTACGCAGCCCGTGGTGGCGGTTCAACCCGGAACTGGCCCGCTATGGTGAGGGCGCCAGTTACGCCAGCCCGCCCGGCGGCGTTCAGGAACACTATGTGTGGGGTGGCATCAGCACCGTCGGACGCGCCTACAACGCGTTCCTGCAAGGGCAATTCCGTGACAGTGATTTGACCTACGATCACGACGAAGTCCGCCACCTGGTCGGCGAGGCCTGGCTCGGCTACACCCTGGCCTGGCGGAACGGCTGGCGGCTCAGTTACGTGCTGCGCGCGCAGAGCTCTGAACTGAAAGACGGCCCCGGCGACCGCCCTCTGCTGTGGGGCGGCATGGTCATCGCCCATACGTTCTGATCACCCGCGCAGCCAGTTCACACAAGACCCTTCCATTCTTCCGTTGTTAGCGTCAGAGCTCGCGGTCGGCACCTAATTCCCCCAACAACATGCCGACCCGTCATCGGGAGGTGTCCATGAACACAACAACAAACACTCCGGTTCAACTCTGTCTCGCCTTGCTGCTGCTGGTTTTGACGACAACCCTCCAGGCCCGCGAACTGCGTTATGCCATGGGATTCCCTCCAGGATCCGATTCCGACGTGGCGGCCCAGGCGTACGCCAAAGCGCTCTCCGAATACACCGACGGCGAATTGACCGTCAAAATCTACCCCTTGTCGCTGCTCAACTTCGCCGAGACCTCCGCCGGCCTGCGCGATGGCATCGCCCAGGTCGGCTATGTGCTGGCGCCCTATTTTCCCGCCGAATTCCCCCACATGAACCTGCTCGCCGAATCCTCGATGATGCTGCAGCTGATCGGCGATAAAGTACGCGGCCGGGAAGGCATGGCCTATGTCGGCGCCATGGCGGAGTACCTCTTTCTGCACTGCCCCGAATGTCACCAGGAATTCGCCGCGCAGAAGCAAGTCTTCACCAGCAACGCCGGCAGCACCCCCTACGGCCTGACCTGCACGCAACCGGTTACCAATCAGGCGGAGCTGAAAGGAAAACGGCTACGCGTGGCCGGTTCCCACTGGTCCCGCTGGGCCCAGCATTTTGGCGCCACGCCCATCACCATGTCCTCCAACGAAGCCCTGGAAGCACTGAATCAGGGCGTGGTGGATTGTGTCATCATCTCCGCGCCGGAACTGACCAACCTCGGCCTGATTGACGCCGTCACCGACATCACCATGGCCGTGCCCGGCGGCATCTTCGCCGGCACCGGCACCACCAACGTCAACCTGGAAGTGTGGCGCTCACTCAGCGAGCACGAACGCCGTGCCATGATCCGCGCCGGCGCGGTGATGGCGGCACAAATTCCGTATATCTACCATCAGCGCCAGGATGACGTGCTCGCCAAGGCCCGCGATGAGTACGACGCCAGAATCCACGACGCCAGCCCGGAGCTGGTGGCGGCGACTCGCGACTTCGTCCGCGAGGATCTCAATACCATCGTCGACTATTACAAGGACAAGCACGGCGTGGAACGAGGCCAGGAAATGCTCGATGAATTCCTCCCGATCCTGGAACGCTGGGTCGACTTGGTACAAGACATTGACAGCGCCGAGGCACTGGCGGAGCTGTACTGGAAGGAAGCCTATTCCAAGGTGGATGTAAGCCGATACGGGTTGTGATCCGATCTTCGTGGGAGCTTCCATGATGCCTTGCAAGCTCTAGCGCGCCATTCGCCAACAGGCTGGCTCCCACAGATCATGCCACGGCGGCATTGTAGCCTGGTCAGCCCGCAAGGATTGAGTCACGAGACTGTCTGTTCTTTCACATGGCGAGCCATGAGGTCCGCCAGATCCGGGGTGCTGCCGAGATAGTCCAGCAGCTCAATCTTCAATTCCGGATAACCTTCCCGCGCTTCGCGCACCTGGGCGGGAATATCCCGGGAAACATGTTTGCCGCCGTTGAAGAACATGGGGTAAACGAAGACCTGTTCCACCGGCTGGCGGGCAAGCTGTTGAATCGCTTCATTCAACGACGGGCTCGCCAACTCCAGGAAGCAGGGCACGACGGCGACAAACCCGGGGCAACGCCGCGCCAGTTGTTCCACCTGTGCGCGGAATTCATCGTTGGCGGCCGCGGCGCGGCTGCCATGGGCCATGACGACCAGCGCCTTGCTCATAGCGTTCTCCGGATCCGGGACGGTTATCATAACACTCCCCGCCCGGTGTCCCGGAACGGGGCCACCAGGTCGGTCAGCCCCTCGACCTTGATGATCATGGCCAACGCCATCAGCCTTCCCAGTTCCCCCTTGGGGAAGCCTTTGTCGGCGAACCAAAGCAGATACGGCTCCGGCAGGTCGATCACCGGGCGGTCCTGGTATTTGCCGAACGGCATGGTGCGTTGGCACACCGCTTTAAGATCTTCGGGTTTGAATTCCATGGTGCTCTCTGTTTTAACCGTGCCGGTAGCATACCGGCCCCGGCTAACACGAGGAACAACCGCCGCACTCGCCACGGGCCTCGGCGTTGGCCTGGCGCAGAATCGCCACGGCGCTGTGACAGAACAACGCGGCAATCCCCATCGCCACGATCAGGTCTGGCCAGCGGCTGCCACTGGCGATCACTGCCAGGCCAGCCCCGATCACCGCCACATTGGCAATGGCGTCATTACGGGAACACAACCATACCGACCGGATATTGGCGTCGCCCTGACGATAGCGCATCAGCAACGCCAGACTGGTCAGATTGGCCGCCAGCGCCAGCAGGCCGATGCCGGTCATGGTGTGCCCCGGCGGCGGCGCGCCGTTGGTCATCGCCAGCAGACTGTCCGCCAGCACCAGCAGTCCCAGCACTAATAACGATACCCCTTTGATCCGCGCCGCCCGCAATCGCCAGGCCAGCGACTGCCCCAACGCCCACAGCGTCAACCCATAGGTGGCGCTGTCACCGAGGAAGTCCAGCGCGTCGGCGCGCAAGGCCCGGGAACCGGAGAACCAGCCCACCAGCGCTTCCACCAGAAACAGGGTGATATTGATCAGCAACACCGCGATCAGGACGCGGCGGTAGGCCGGCGGGGTCTCCGCGTTCAATTCCGGTTCGCAACATGCCATGGATCCACCTCCCGTCAGCGGTGCAGCACGCAAACGTGCTCGCTGTCGCCGCGCTCCACCTGCAATGTTGTGTGTTGGATACGGAAACGATGGTGCAGTTGGTCCGCCACGCCATCGACAAAAGCGTCATCGGCACCGCCCGGCATCACCAAATGGGCGGTGAGAGCGCTTTCCGTGGTGCTCATGCCCCATACGTGCAGGTCATGAATATCCAGCACCCCGGGCTGGTCGCGCAGCCAGGCTTCCACCTCGTTCAAATCGATGTGCGCCGGTACCGCGTTCAGCGCCAGTTGCAGCGATTCCCTGAGCAGCCCCCAGGTGCCGATCACGATCACCACCACGATCAGCAGACTGACCACCGGGTCCAGCCAGTTCCAGCCGGTCAGCAGGATCGCCACGCCAGCGATCACCACCCCCAGGGACACCGCCGCGTCCGCCGCCAGGTGGAGAAACGCCCCGCGAATGTTGAGATCGTCCTTGCTGCCCTTGACGAACAGCCAGGCGGAAACGGTATTGATCAGAATGCCGATGGCCGCCACCACGATCACCGTCATTGACGACACCTCCGGCGGATCAGCAAGGCGGCGAATGGCGTCCCAACTGATGGCGCCACAGGCAATCATCAGGAACATGGCGTTGGCCAGGGCGGCCAGGATGGAACTGCCGCGCAGGCCGTAGGTAAACCGGTGGTCCGGCATTTTGCGGGCCAGCAGCACGCCGGCCCACGCCACCATCAGTCCCAGTACATCGGACAAATTGTGGCCGGCGTCCGCCATCAGCGCGGAGGATTGCGCCAGGAACCCATAGATGAACTCCACCACCGTGAAGCCCACGTTCAGCGAGATGGCAATGACAAACGCCTTGCCGAAACTGGCCGGCGCCGGATGGGCGTGGCCGTGTTCATGACCGTGATGCGCGTGCATCCGTTTCTCCTTGGTGTGACCTTGTTTCCACTGGCCGCTTCACTAAGCCATCCATTTGCGCAGATCCGGCGGAACCGGCATGCGCCGTAGCACGCTGACGTCAGAACCGCCGGTATTACCTTCCGGCACCCATGGACGGGAGAACAGCAGCGCGGCCAGCAAACGAATCGACTGCCCGGCCACTTCACGGGCATCACCGCGGCGCCCCCCCACCTTTAGCATCCACCAATGGCTCAACGTATGCGCTCCGGCACGGCGTTGCCCCAGAATATGCGCTCTCCGCAGATGGTAAAAAGCCCCGCGCCACTGCCGCCGGCGGTAAGCACGGCGCGCCCGCGCCATCTCGCGATGAAACGCCCGATATTGACGTTGATGCATATGCGCCCCCTTGACGGCCACGATGTCCTGCCATTTGAATACCTGTAGCAGCTATAGCTTCAAGAGGAGGCAGCATGTTTTCCATCGGCGATCTGGCCCGGGACACCGGCTGCAAGGCGGAAACCATCCGTTATTACGAACAGATCCGGTTGATGCCGGAACCCGCCCGCAGCGCCGGCAACCAGCGGCGCTACACGCAGCGGCACCGGGACCGGTTGCACTTCATCCGCCATGCCCGCTCCCTCGGTTTCACCATTGATGATATTCGCGAGTTATTGTCCCTGTCCGACGACGAACATCGGGATTGTTCGGCGGTGGACGCGGTTGCCCGCCGTCACCGGGACGCGGTCACCGCCCGCATTGAGTCGCTGATGACGTTACGCCAGGAGCTGGACCGGATGATCGGGGAATGCGGCGGCGGTGAGGTGGGCCAGTGCCGGATCATCGAAGTCCTGCGCGATCACCGATTGTGTGAGAGCGGGCATCCATTAGCCTGAACGCGCCCCTCCCTGGCGGTCAGCGACAACGTCCTGGCCCCCGCCGCGATCGCCCAAAAGGTCGCATGCTTGACCCAAAAGCGCTAGAATCCGCCCCGCTGATTCCTGCCTTGGAAGTCCCCTATGACCGCATTGCTACTTGTCCTGGTGGCTCTCGGCTTCCTGTCCATCGTCATTGAAGACGTGGTTCACATCGACAAGGCCAAGACCACCCTGTTCTTCGGATCCCTGGTTTGGGTTCTGTTCTTTATTGCCCCGCCCTCTCATCTCACCCATGAAGCCCTGATGGAGCAGTTGAACGAACAGCTCCTCGACATCGCCACTCTGTGGCTGTTCCTGATGGCCGCCATGACCTTCGTCGCGTATCTGTCCGGGAAAGGCATTATCGACGGCATCGTCAACAAGCTGATGCCCTCGCGCATGTCCGAGCGCAAGCTGATGATCATGACCGGGCTGTTCGCCTTCCTGTTCTCGTCCATGGCCGACAACATCACCGCTACCCTGGTGTGCATCGCCGTGCTGATGAACCTGCGGCTGCCGGCGAAGAAACTGCTGCGCTACGTGGTGCTGGTGGTGTTCTCGGTGAACGCCGGCGGCACCGCCTTGATCACCGGTGACGTCACCACGCTGATGATCTTCCTCGCCGACAAGGTGGAGATCGTCGATCTGCTGGTATTGAGTCTGCCCGCCTTCGTGGCGGTAATGAGTCTGGCGTTCCTGCTTTCCCTGGGACTGCAGGGAGATCTGGAGCTGGAAAAACGGGACATCACCTTCGGCCACGGCGACAAAGCGGTGGCGGCGCTGTTCTTCCTGACCATCCTGACCACCATCGGCGCCAACGTGGCCTTCGGTATTCCGCCGGTGCTGACCTTCCTGTTCGGACTGTCCCTGATGTTCATGGTGGTGCAGTTCATGAACAAGGACGAGCCGGTACTCGACTACATTCGCAAAATCGAGTTCGACACCCTGCTGTTCTTCCTCGGTGTGCTGCTGCTGGTGGGCATGCTCAAGGAATTGGGCATCCTCGCCTATTTCCCGAAGCTGTACGACATCATGCCGACCCTGGCCGCCAACTACGTGGTGGGCATGGTTTCCGCGCTGTTCGACAACGTGCCGTTAACCGCCGCCTTGCTGAAATCCGGTATCGAGATGACGCTGCCACAGTGGCTGACCCTGACCTACTCCGTGGGCGTCGGCGGCTCCCTGCTGATCATCGGGTCCGCCGCCGGCGTGGTCGCCATGAGCAAGGTCGAGGAACTGACTTTCGCCAGCTATCTGCGTTACGCGGGCTATTTGTTCGTGGCTTACACCATCGGCTTCTTCGGCGTGCTGGCCATCGGCGTCATGCTTTGAGTCCGCTCAGTTCCCTGGCCGCCACAGCAGGGAACTGACCTCCACCGCGCCCATGCGCCCCCGGAATACCCGGTCCGCCGGCTTGCGGGGAGCAGATGCTCCTCGCGCGGGTGGCTGAAGGTTCCGCCGGGAGCCTGACGCCAGGCACACCATTGTTTTCCCCGTTCTTCCTCGTCCCAGTCTTCGTTCTGGCTGGTCCGCCACAACCACTGTTCGAAATCCCGGTTGGCATTCCATGCCCCCGGCGGATCGCCACGCCCCATCAGTACCGCCATGTTATGGAACGAGGAGCCGGAGCCGATCACCGCCACGCCCTGGGCCACCAGCGGCGCCAGTGCTCGGCCCAGGCACCAGTGCGCCCCGGCGTCCAGTGAATCCAGCAACGACATCTCCACCACCGGCACATCCGCTTGCGGGTACATCAGTGACAGCGGCACGAACAGGCCATGATCGAAACCCCGCTCACTGTCCACCCGCGCCTCGATACCCGACTCGTGCAACAGGCTGGCGGCACGGGCCGCCAGGGCCGGATCACCGGGAGCAGGGTATCGCAGATGGTAGGCGGGTTCGGGAAAGCCGTAGTAGTCGTAAACCAGCTGCGGATGGGCACCACCAGTGAACGACGCCACCGGGGCTTCCCAGTGAGCACTGACCAACAGAATCGCCCTGGGACGCGGCGCCGCCCCGGCGAGTTCGCGCAGCGACGCGACCAGCTCCCTATGCCCCGGATCGTCGAGCAACGGCAGGGGACCACCACCATGAGTAACATAAGCAACGAATGACATGGATCACTCCCAACACGGACTGTGTTCAGAGTACGGCATCGGCGTCAGGCAAGGGATTCAGCGATTGGTGCGGTTACATCAGATTTTTTGTGGCCTGCCATCCATGGCGGCCACCCTCCGGGCCGTCGCAAGCGACGTCAAA
>NZ_AQPF01000055.1:0-22111 GCF_009846745.1 Alcanivorax xiamenensis
GCTTGCTGGCGAATACAGCGGTTGGTAGCCCTTTCCGTTACAGACCCGTGGCCATGATTGAAGCGCCGTGGCTCTCTAAACCGCGATGAACCAAAAAAAGCGTTTTAGTGCTTGCCAGGGCGTTGGGTCTGGTTTTGCATTGCCGGCGTCCGGCGAGCAACCGTCCGGCGTCTTTGCCACCCCTTCATGATGGCCCATAATTGAGTCAGTCATTACTTCCCCACCAAGGATTGCCAGTCTATGAGCACCGCCCCGGAACGCCCCTTTGACGCCATCTATAATGTGGATCGCTGGGGGGATGGCTATTTTCGTATCGATGACCAGGGACGCTTGTGTGTGCGACCACAGGGCGGCGATGGCGCCGAAGCGCCATTGGAGACGGTGCTGGAAGCCTGCCGAGGGGCTGGGTTGCGGCCTCCGATGCTGGCCCGGTTTTCCGGCATTCTCAAGGACCGGGTGCGGCGTTTGTCCACGGCCTTCGGGGCCGCCATCGATGATCTGGCATATCGGGGGGAGTACACGCCGGTTTATCCGATCAAGGTGAACCAGCAGCGCCGGGTCGTGCATGAGATCATCCGCGCCCGCGAGGACGGTGATCGGGTCGGCCTGGAAGCAGGCTCGAAGCCCGAGTTGCTGGCGGTCTTGGCGTTGTCCAATCCTGGCGACACGGTGGTCTGCAACGGCTACAAGGACCGCGAATACCTCCGTCTGGCGCTGATGGGACAGACCCTCGGGTTCAAGGTGCATATCGTGGTGGAAAAGCTCTCGGAGCTACCGCTGTTGCTGGAAGAGGCGGACCGGATCGGGGTGGAGCCGATCATTGGCCTGCGCGTGCGTCTGATGAACATCGGCAAGGGCAACTGGCAGAACACCGGGGGTGAGAAATCCAAATTCGGTCTGAGCGCGCCGCAACTGATCGAGGCGGTGGCGCACTGCCGGAATGCCGGCAAATTGTCCTGTGTGCGCATGCTGCATTTTCACCTGGGCTCCCAGGTGGCCAACATCCAGGACATCAAGGCCGGTATGCGCGAGGCGGCCCGCTACTACGTGGAACTGCGTGGCCTGGGCGCGCCGGTGGATACCGTGGACGTGGGCGGCGGCCTCGGCGTGGACTACGAAGGCACGCACTCGCGCTCCTACTGCTCGATGAACTATGGCGTGGCCGATTACGCCTGGCACATTGTCCACACCCTGGCCGAACAGTGTGCCGCCCATGACTTGCCGCACCCCGACGTGATTTCCGAGTCCGGCCGCGCGCTCACCGCCCATCATGCGGTGCTGTTGCTCAATATCACAGACGAAGAGCGCCAGACCGTGGCGGAGGTGCAGCCGCCCGGTGACGATGACAGTGTGGAACTGCATGAACTGTGGCGGCTGAGCGGTCAGTTGGAACGTGGGGAAGGCAACCTGCTGGAGCTGTATCCTGAGCTGATGGGCGCCTGGCAGGATCTGCAGCTGCGTTACCTCAATGGCGACCTCGGCATCGTTGAGCGTGCCCGCGCCGAGCAGCTGTACGTGAATGCGCTGCTGCGCTTGCGCCAGCGCCTGGATCCGCGCCGCCGGCAGCAGCGGGAGTTGCTGGACCAGCTCAATGAACGTCTGGCGGACAAACTGTTCGTGAACTTCTCCGTGTTCCAGTCGGTCCCGGATGTCTGGGGCATCGATCAGGTGTTTCCGGTGTTGCCTTTGTCCGGGCTCGATCAGCCGGCCACCCGCCGCGGTGTGTTGCAGGACATCACCTGTGACTCCGATGGCCGCATCGATCAGTACGTTGATGGCGAGGGCGTGGAGAGCAGCCTGCCGCTGCCGGAAACCCTGAATGGCCACCTCGGCATTTTCATGGTTGGCGCTTACCAGGAAATTCTCGGTGACATGCACAATCTGTTCGGCGACACCGATTCGGTGGACGTCACGGTCACCGGGAACGGTGATATCGAACTGGCCCACGCGATCCAGGGGGATACCGTCAGCACCGTGTTGCGTTACGTCAATTTCGATCCGCAACGATTATTGGAAACCCTGGAGAACCGGTGCCGGGACGCCCATCTGGACGAATCACGCCGGCAGGTCTTTTTGAACGATATTCGCGATGGTCTGGCTGGCTACACTTATCTGGAATAATCGCCTCCATAGATTGGAAAGGAGATCAGTGCATGGATGAACAGGAACGTCAGCGTTATCAGGCGGTGCTGGAGCGGCTTGACCGGTTCAGCACCTGGACTGATTCCAGTATCGGTATTCCTTTCACCCGCTTTCGTATCGGCCTGGAAGCCCTTGTCGGCCTGATTCCCGGTATCGGCGATGTGGTGGGCTTGCTGTTGTCCGGCTATGTGCTGCTGCAAGCCCGGAAAGTGGGTGCCAGCGGCAAGGTCAAACGGCGTATGGTGCGCAATATCCTGGTGGACTTTCTCGGCGGCCTGCTGCCGGTGGTGGGCGATGCCTTCGACGCGGTGTTCAAAGCGAATACGCGCAATACCCGATTGCTGCGTGAATACCTCCACGAGCAATTGGAGGAGGAACCCCGGCAGCGTTTCCCCTGGCGGCCGTTCATCGGATTGTGCCTGTTGTTCGGGCTCATCACCGGTCTGGTTATGTGGATCTGGTGACCGCGCGGTGATGGTGTCAAAGGCGCTGTAGATACCACAGTAGCGACTGCCGCGGGCCCGGAGCCAGGTGTCGTGCCCGCTGTCGCAAATCGGCAAGGGAGCCTCCCAACCGCTGGTGCCGATGGCAGTGGACTTGCAACAGGAAATCGGCGAGTGCGCCCTCGCTATCCAGATCGCTGTCGTTGCACAGCGGCAAGGCCGGCCGGCGAGTATGAAGCCGGGCGGCGAAAGCGCCGCTGGTGACACCGACTTCCGCGCCGCTCTCGTTGTGCAGCGGTGTGGTGCCAAAGCCGCAGCTGGGCGAGCGTGATTTCAACACCATGCCATCCAGTGCCGGCGCCAGGCTGTCGGCGTACTCCGACAGAGCATCACTGAAATCATCGTCCGGCGCGGCCAGGCCGCGCACCCGTTGCGCTCCACCCACAAGCACCACCTGGATCGGAGGGCGGGGCACCGGCAGGCCGATGGCGGTTTCTGGACACAGTGGCACCAGGGTGACCCGGGCCGCCAGGGTGTTGGCCACGGCGGTGTGGTATTTGTGGCCGCCATCGTAGCGCACCGGTTGGCCCAGCAGGCAGGCGCTGGCCGCCACCCGGGGCTGTTCCAGAGCGGATTCGAAGCCCATTTCCTCGAGCAATTCCGTTAGCATAGTGGCCCGTCCGGTTTCATAACGAAGGATCTCCCATGCAAGGCGTATTTCTCGACATCGAAACCATTAAGCCCTCCGAGCTGGATCTGTCGGCGCTGCGCACCGCGCTGTCCGGTTGGACCTTCCATGATCGCACTGCCCCGGAGCAGGTGGCCGAACGTCTGGCCGGCGCCGCCGTGGCGGTGACCAACAAGGTGGTCATCGACCGGGCGGTGATGGACGCTTGCCCGGACCTCAAGTTTATCGGTATCTCCGCCACCGGCACCAACAATGTGGATCTGGAGGCGGCTCGGGAAAAAGGCATCGTGGTCAGCAATGTGGTGGGCTACTCCACCGCCACCGTGGCTCAGCACGCGGTGGCACTGATGCTGGGCCTGGCCACGCAATGGCACCGCTACGATCGGGATGCCCAACAGGGGCGCTGGAGCGAGTCGACCATGTTTTGCCGCATGGACTACCCGGTGGTGGATCTGGCCGGCCGTACCCTCGGTATTATCGGCTACGGTGCTCTGGGACAGCGGGTGGCGGCCATTGCCCGGGCAATGGGAATGGACGTGCTGGTGGCCGCGTCGTTGCGCCCTGGCGCGAGCCCGGCACCGGATCGGGTACCGCTGCCGGAATTTCTTCGTCGCGCCGATGTCGTCAGTTTGCATTGCCCGCTCACCGCCGACACCCAGGGGCTGGTCAACGATGAGTTCCTGGCCGCCCTGCGTCCCGGCGCTTTCCTGATCAATACCGCCCGCGGGCCCTTGGTGGATGAAGCAGCGCTGGAGCGCTCATTGCGGGCCGGGCATCTGGGCGGTGCCGCCCTCGACGTGCTCAGCCAGGAGCCGCCACCGGCGGATCACCCTCTGCTCAGCGGTGAGGTGCCGAATCTGATCGTCACTCCGCACAGTGCCTGGGTCAGTACCGAATGCCGCCAGCGTATGGTCGACCAGGTCGTGGAAAACATCCATGCCTGGCGGAACGGACAGCCGGTCAATGTCGTCAACCAGGGAGGATGAGCCATGTGGTATCAGCAGACCATCACCCTGAAGCCCCGGGCCCGGGGCTTCCACCTGATCACCCGCGAAGTGGTCGAAGCGCTGCCGGAATTGGGCCGTTACCGGGTGGGGCTGCTGCATTTGTTCATCCAGCACACCTCCGCCTCCCTGGCCGTCAACGAAAACGCGGACCCGGATGTGCGCGGTGATCTGGAGCGCCATTTCAATGTGATGGTGCCGCAGGACGCGCCGCACTACGAGCACACCCTGGAAGGGCCGGACGACATGCCCGCGCATATCAAGAGCGTGCTGATCGGGCCGTCGCTGTCCGTGCCGCTCCACGACGGGACCCTGGCCCTGGGCACCTGGCAGGGAATCTATCTGTGCGAGCACCGGGATCACGGCGGTGCGCGCAAAATAGTGGCGACCTTGCAGGGCGACGCGGGATAGCGGAAGACGTTGCTGATACGCCGCCCGGGCCACTTCCACAGCAACTTCGAAGAAACACTGTGGGAGCGGCCCTGGCCGCGAATCAGCGCCAGCGCCGCGTGAGCGCGGGCAGCCGGCGGTCAGAGCTTACTTGGAAATCCACTGCAGGAACTCGCGACGCTCCTCGGGCGTGGCCTGGTTCCACTGGGCTTTCAGGGTATCCACATAGCTGCCGGCCGGTGCCGCCGGTGCCGGAGAGGAGGAAGGAGCGGGGGCCGGAGCCGGCGCGGAGGCCGCTTCCTTGGGCGCGATCACGGCGGCGGGCTTCGGCGCTACCGCCTCGCTGGTGGAGGATTCCACCTCGGTGCCGGTGAGCGGCGCCAGAATGCTGCGCTTGAGCACCAGGCCGCTGGGCTGGGTCGGGGTCTTTTCGCCGGTGGCGGTGTTTTCCACCCAGCCGGAGAAGTTGTTCGCCAGTTCCCGGGCTTCGCGGGCGTTTTCCGGCTGCTTGTAGTTCATGGCGTAGTACTGGCCGGCCTTGCCGTTGACCGGGAACACCACTGGATCGGATTTCATCACTTCGTGGCTTTCCGAGTTCAGGTCCCACAGCTCCTTGTAGTAGGCCACGATTTCATAGGTGCCGGGGGTCAGCTTCAGATCCTTGTGGGAGGTGTTGAAGAAGGTGTTGGCGCCTTTTACTTCCTGGCCATTGATGGTGACGACTTCCATCTGGGTCGGGACCCGCACCGTCAATACCTGGGTGTCCGGCTTTTTCGGGCCATCATAAAGCTGCACCACCGGATTGCGGGCGCAAGCGGTGAGTGCCAGGGTGGCGAAGATCAGGATCAGAAGGGAACGCGGAGAAGGCATGGTGAACTCCCGATAAAACAGGCCCGACAGTGTGCCGATGGCCGGTGAAGGTTTTATGACAATGCTCATGACAGTATGTGCCACGACGGCAACAGCGGGGCGGGTCAAAAGCCCCAGGTTTCCAGATTGGCCGGTGGCAGGCCCCGGTTCAGTTTGTCCAGGCCGCGCAGACCCCGTATTACCCACCACACCACGGTGATGGTCAACAATACCCAGCCGATCAGCGCCAGCGTGGTCAGCCCGGAGATGAAGTAATACAACAGGCCGATCCAGAATGTCCGGTACTGGAAGCGGAAATGGGCGCGGACCGGATCATCGGTCTGCGGTGCATAGAGATGCGCGATCACCACCGCCACCAGCGCGGTAAGGCCGCCGGTAAGGATGCCCAGAAGAAGCAAAACATAGGCCAGTTTACACAGCTGGGTATGATTATCCGGCATTGAGGGTCTCCTGATCGGCCGGGCGGGAACCGAACAGCACCTTACCCCGGCCCCTGTTGTAAATGAAGCCTTGACCCTTAGCCGCGATGATCGGCGACGAAAGGGTTGTGCTGGCGCTCGTGGCCGATGGTGGACATTGGTCCGTGCCCGGGGATGAACGCCACGTCGTCGCCCAGGGTGAACAGCTTGGTCTGGATGGCGTCGATCAGGGTCGGGTAGTCGCCCCGGGGGAAGTCGGTACGGCCGATGGAGCCGTTGAACAGCACGTCGCCGACCACCGCCAGTCCGGCTTCCGGCTGGAAGAACACCACATGCCCGGGAGTATGGCCGGGGCAGTGCAAGACCTTGAGTTCCGTCGTGCCGACAGTGACGGTATCGCCGTGTTCCAGCCAGCGGGCGGGGGTGAAGGGGCGAGCGGGCGGAAAACCCATCATCTGCGACTGTTGTGGCAGCATGTCGATCCAGAACTGGTCGTCACGATGGGGCCCTTCGATCGGTACGCCCAGTGCTTCCGCCAGGTCCGCGACACCGCCCACGTGATCCAGATGAGCGTGGGTCACCAGGATCTTTTCCGCCTTGCCACCGAGCTGCTCGAGAGCCTGGTGGATGCGGGGCAAATCGCCGCCGGGGTCGACGATGGCGACCTTGCCGGTGTCCTCGCACACCAGGAAAGAACAGTTCTGTTCATAAGGGGTAACGGGCAGAATGGCGTATTTCATGGCGAATCGGCTTTGAAAAACGGGGCCGACAGTATAACCCGAACAGGAAGGAGAGCAGTGATGAGTTCATCTCCCGTGGCCATTGTGACCGGCGCCGGTACCGGAATCGGACGCGCGGTGATGCTGGCGCTGGTGAGCGCCGGTTATCGCGTGGGAGCCGCCGGCCGTAATGGCGAGCGTCTGCAACAGGGGCTGGCGGACGCCGGGTTGGGGCCGGATCAGGCGCTGGCCATCGCCACCGATATCACCGACCCGGATTCGGTGAAGGCCCTGTTCACCAAGGTGAAGGAGCAGTACGGCCGGCTCGATCTGTTGTTCAACAACGCCGGTATCGGTGCTCCGCCGGTGCCGCTGGAAGAGCTGTCGGTGAAACACTGGCGGGCGGTGGTGGACACCAATCTGACTGGAGCCTTTCTGTGCACCCAGGAGGCGTTTCGCATCATGAAAGAGCAGAGCCCACAAGGCGGGCGTATCATCAACAACGGCTCGATCTCCGCCACCTCGCCGCGACCGCGCTCGGCCCCCTACACCGCCACCAAGCACGCCATGACCGGGCTGACCAAATCCACCTCGCTGGATGGTCGCGCTTACAACATCGCCTGCGGCCAGATCGACATCGGCAACGCCGCCACCGAAATGACCGAGCCGATGCGGCGCGGCATTCCCCAGGCCAACGGCGATATCCTGGTGGAGCCGATGATGGACGTGGCCCATGTGGCCGACGCGGTGGTGCACATGGCGCGGCTACCACTGGACGCCAACGTGCAGTTCATGACCATCATGGCCACCAAAATGCCGTTTGTCGGGCGGGGCTGAGAGCGAGAAGACCTGAAATCGGAGGCTGCCACGCCGTGGCTGTGGGAAGCTTGCTTGCAAGCGAATTGGCCTGGTTCCTCAAGAATTCGCTTGCAAGCAAGCTTCCCACAGAGACTTCGTAGTCCGCTCTGCGGGAAGCGGCCGATCGGTGCCGAACAGGCCTTAGCCGGCCTGTTCCGACCGTTCCAGTTCGGCCAGGATTTCCTCGTTATGCTCGCCGAGACGCGGCGGTGGTCGGCGCAGGCTGCCCGGGGTGCGCGACAGATTCACCGGGGCCGTCGCCAGTAGCGCTTCCTTGTCCAGTCCAGGAATGGTCATTGGCTGCAGCATGCCGGTGGCCTGAACCTGGGGGTGAGCCAGGGACTGCGCCGGAGACAGCACCGGTGCCGAGGGGATGCGCGCCTCCGCCAGCGCGTCCAGTGCCTCGTCGAGGGTGCGTTCCGCGCACCAGGCGGCGATGCGTTCACACAGTTCCTCGCCATGGGCGCCGCGCCCCTCATCGTCCTGGAAGCGGGGATCTTCCAGCCACTGCGGCTCATCGATCAGTTTTGCCAGCCGGCGGAACAGGGGATTGCCCACCGCCTGCAGCACCAGCCAGCCGTCACGGGCTTCGAACAGGTCGCCGGGGTTGGTGAAAATGCCCCGGTTGCCCGCCGGCTGACGGTCGCTGGCGATCAGATGCTGTTCCACCAGGGGCTGGGCGTGGGCGGACAGCGCGGTATTCAGCAGGGCCCCGGTGACCTCCTGACCACGTCCGCTGAGATTGCGTTCCATCAACGCCAGCAGGGTGCCGAAAGCCGCGTGGGTGGCGGTGGCGTGGTCCACCCAGTTGACCTGGGTGCGGCGGGGCTTGCCGTCCTCGCCACTGAGGTATACGCCGCCGCACATCACCTGGCCGATACTGTCGAAGCCGGGGCGGGTGCTCCACGGACCTTCCTGACCGTAGGCGCTGAGGTTGACCAGAATGATATCCGGCTTGATGGCGCTGAGCGTGGCGTAATCCAGGCCCATTTTGCGCAGGGTGGTGGGGGGCAGATTGGCCACCACCACATCGGTGTTGGCCAGCAGCCGGCGCACGATGGCGCGGCCCTCGTCGCTGGTCACGTCCAGGGCCAGCGAGCGTTTATTGCGGTTCATTTGCAGATACAAGGCACCGGTGCCGTCGTCAGTCACCGGCATCAGGAAACGGTCTTCCGCGCCTTCCGGGCGTTCCACCCGGATCACATCGGCGCCGAACTCCGCCAACAGCGCGGCGCAAAAAGGGCCGGCGATGAAACGGCCGAAATCCAGAACACGGACACCGGTCAGCGGCCCCGCGTTGCCGCCAGCGGGCGGTGTTGTTGTACTCATGATCTCTCCCGATATCGGTCTTTGTTATCGTTTACACTATAAATCCATAACCGAGGTCCGCGCCAATGGCGTAACTGGGGAGAGCCGGGTGTCGAAAAAACCGAAGACCGATCAGGAAGTGGCGGTGTTTCGTAAGCGGGTGTGCGATGTCGCCACCCGCTTGTTCATCGAGCACGGGCGGGAAAACGTGACCATGCGGCAGATCGCCGCTGAACTGGGTGTCAGCGCGATGACGCCGTATCGCTACTTCCGCGACAAGGACGAAATCCTCGCCGCCGTGCGCGCGGCTGCTTATAACAAGTTCGCCTCGTCCTTGTCCCGGGCGGTGAGCCGGGCTCCGGATGTGCGCGCCAAGGCCCGCGCCGTGGGCGATGCTTACGTCCGTTTCGCCAAGCGCTATCCCGCCGCCTACCAGATGATGTTCGACTTCTCCATGCAGGATGAGGAACGTTATCCGGAACTGGTCAAGGCCAATGCCCGTGCCCACGACACCATGATCGGATATGTGCAATTAATGATTGATGCCGGCCTGCTGCAGGGGGACGCGGATCTGATCGGCTATATGTTCTGGGCCACCATGCACGGCATCGTGGTGTTGGAGATGGCCGGCCGCCTGGATCGGGAAATCGACGCCGATACCTTGCGCGAAAAATGCATGCGCACCCTGTATGCGGGCATGCTGGCTTCACCGCCGTCGCTGGAACCGGGCCCCCCGGTGGATGAAGATCAGGCTTGATCTTTAAAGATATACGGTGTAAATCTTACCGCCATCCCGAGGCGAGCTGTCTTCGAGCAGCTCATTGAATATACAACGTAAACCCGTTTTTAACGTAAACCATTACGTAAACAATAGGACCGGCCGTCCACGGGGCGCCGGAACGAAGAGGACTTCCCATGGCACTTCCTGATTCCATCGCCAGCCGGCTGCGTTTGCCGGTGCTGTGTTCACCGCTGTTCATCATCTCCAATCCGGATCTGGTCATCGCCCAGTGCAAATCCGGCGTGATCGGCTCTTTCCCTTCTCTGAATGCCCGTCCGCTTTCACAGTTGGACGAATGGCTGCACCGGATCACCGAGGAGCTGGCGGCCTGGGACCGTGATCATCCGGACCAGCCGTCCGCGCCGTTCGCGGTGAACCAGATCGTGCACAAGACCAATGATCGTCTGGAACAGGATCTGGAGCTGTGCGAGAAGTACAAGGTACCGCTGGTGATCACTTCCCTGGGCGCCCGCGAGGACCTCAACCAGCACGTGCACAGCTGGGGTGGCATTACCCTGCACGACGTCATCAACGACCGCTTCGGCCGCAAGGCCATTGAGAAGGGCGCGGACGGCCTCATCGCGGTGGCCGCCGGTGCTGGTGGTCACGCCGGCAAGTTGTCGCCGTTCGCCCTGGTTCAGGAACTGCGCCAGTGGTTCGACGGTCCGATCGGGCTGTCCGGTTCCATCGCCAATGGCCGTTCCGTTCTTGCCGCCCAGGCCATGGGCGCGGACCTGGCCTACATCGGCTCCATGTTCATCGCCAGCGAGGAAGCCAACGCGGCGGAAGGCTACAAGCAGATGATCGTCGACAGCTCCGCCAACGATATCGTCTACAGCAACCTGTTCACCGGCGTGCACGGTAACTACCTGGCGCCCTCCATCCGCAATGCCGGCCTCGATCCGGAAGACCTGCCGGAAAGCGATCCGTCGAAGATGAACTTCGGTTCCGGCGGCAGCAGCAAGGCCAAGGCCTGGAAAGACATCTGGGGCTGCGGCCAGGGCATTGGCACGGTGGACAAGGTGACTTCCGCGGCCGAACACGTGGACCGTCTGGCGCGGGAATACGAAGCCGCCAAGGCCGAGCTCAACGGCAAGGTCGCCTCTCCGGCGCTGCGCGCCGCGAGCTGATCCTGATGGCGCATACCCTGATCCTCGGTGGTATCCGTTCCGGCAAAAGCGCGGAAGCGGAGCGGGCGGCGGCGAGCAGCGGCCGTCCGGTGACCTATGTGGCCACCGCCACCGCCGGGGACGGGGAGATGCGGGATCGTATCGAGCGGCACCGCCGCCGCCGTCCGGACCATTGGGGGCTGGTGGAAGAGCCGTTGGCGCTGGGCCGGGTCTTGCGCGAGCAGGCGCCTTCGTCACCGTGTCTGTTGATCGATTGCATGAGCCTCTGGCTGAGCAACCTCCTGCACGCTGGCGAGGAACGCTGCCGGGAGGAGCGTGATGATTTTCTTAAGGCTCTGATCGGCTATCCCGGCCCGCTGGTGATTGTCAGCAATGAAGTGGGTCTTGGCATCATCGGCATGGATCCCCTGACCCGCCGCTTCGGCGATGAACTGGGCTGGCTCAATCAGGCGTTGGCGCAACGTTGCCAGAACGTTCGTCTGGTGGTGGCGGGGTTGCCCCTTGATCTGAAATCCGGTGTCCCCTCCCGCTGACCCGAACACCCCCTCCCTTGACCCGGGCGTCGTCCGGCTCGCCTCCGATTGTCATGTTCATGCCAGACGGCAACGGTATACTTTTTGGCGCGCGCTGCTGGCGCCGTCTAAAACGTCTTTTTTATCGTGTTTGATTCCGGGGGCGTACCGCCAAGAGCCAATCATGCTGATACGATTTTTTTTAATCATGACATTGCCGCTGGTACTGGCGGCCTGCACGGATGCGGAGGATGCTTCCTCCGCCGGGGAAGTGGTGGCTCGTGATGGCGCGTCCATCTATCGACAATACTGCGTGGTTTGTCATTCCAGCGGCGCCGGCGGAGCGCCGGTCGTGGCCAAGGAAAACCGCTTGCACTGGTCCCACGAAGTGGAGGAAGAAGGCTTTGAAGCTATCGTGCGCGAGGCCATCAACGGCGTTAACGCCATGCCGCCCCGAGGCGGGTGCATGGATTGCAGCGACGATGAAATCCGCGCCACGGTGATTCACATGTTGCAATTGAGCGGCGCGAAATAGGGTTGTCGCTAGGGCAGAAAGGGCTACGAAGCCGCTGTGGGAAGCTTGCTTGCAAGCGAATGCCCAACGGCCCGGGCATTCGCGGCCAAGCGGAGCGCCGCCCGGGCCTCTTCCCACAGTGGCTTCGTAGTGGCCTCGGTATAACGGGCTCCGTGGAGCAGAAACGCTTGCTCTAGCCAAACAAACCGGACAGCAGGTCCCGCAATAATCCGGTGATCGGCGACAGCAGGTCGCGGAGAAGATCCAGCGGCCCTTCCAATACCGTATCCAGTATCGTGGTGATCTCTCTCACCAGGGTGGACAGCACCGAAGAGAGAAAGTCGCCGGGCAGGGTAGTGTAATCCCCGGCTCCGGGAATCTTGTTGAGCCAGAGCACATCGTTGACCAGATTCTCCAGGGTTTGCTGGACCGTCCCCACCAATTCGTCACCGCCGGCGCTGACATCCAGCGCCACCAGCTGCTCCAGCGTGTTGGCCAGTCCCAGGGTGACGGTGGACAGTACCGACGTGAGCCCGGCGAACACCGGCACCTCCTCGGGCATCACTTCCTCGATGCCATCCAGGATGTTGTGCAGGTTGCGGGACAGTTCCACCAGGGGGCCGGCGATGAAGGCGATGTCATCCACGGTGCTGCCCTCGCCCGGCTCGGTTTCACCGCTGCCGATACCGGCGGCCAGAGACTGGAAGGCACCGCCCAATTGATCAAACGGCGCCGGCAGGCCGCTGGTATCAATGGCCTGCAGTTGCTCGGCGGCGGCCAGCACCGCTTCCACCGACTGAGTGATTTCGCTGCTGTCACCGTTGACAATGGCGGCGGTGGCCGCATCCAGGGCGTTGAGCAGAATGTCCATGCCGGCGATCAGCTGGTCCAGTGTCTGTCGCATCTCAGGCGGCAAATCCGCACCGGCTTCGGTGAAACCCGACACCAGGGCTTCGCGCAGTTCCTTCAGCGGGCCGGTGAAGGTGGCGTCAAAGTCCTCGGGCAAAGGCAGTGGCAGGGCACCGTCGCCAATCGGTTGGCCGGTAAAATCGTTACCCGGGGTAAGACCGGTTTTCGGTTGTTTGTCATAGCAGTGCGTGAACGCCGGGGTCAGCTCATCGCTGCCGTCGATGACGCCAAGCCCTTCCGCGTCTTTATCCACCACATAGACTTCCAGGCACAAAGATGCCGGAGTCTGGTTCTGCTCATCCGCCTCGGTGGCCTGCAGCCACATGAAACCGTATTCATCACCTTGCTGGAACAGCGCCTGGTTGCGCTGCGGATCGTCAATGGAGCGATGTTTGCCGGCGGCGCCGCTGACCATGAATTCGGTGCGGCCACAGGAGGACGGCACGCCCGGCAGGACTTGCAGATCATGATCATGACCGGCCAGGAAGAAGTCGGCCTGATCGCACACCGCCTCTTCCAGAAACGCCTTCCAGCGGGTGCCGGCCAGCACTGGCAGAATCTGACGCGGTACGCCGTCATAGTTACCGGCATTGCCGTGGGAACCGTTGGAGAGATAAGGGTGATGCGCCATGGCGATCTTGAATACCGCGTTGGAACCGGCCAGGGCGTTCACCGCCCAGTTGCGCTGGTCCACGCCATAGGTGTGGTAGGCATAGGCGATGTCCGGGTCGGCGAAACCGCCGGCGATGGGGTTGGAATCCAGCGCGAAGAAATCCACCAGCGGGCTGCCGTCACGGGTGGTTGGGGCGGGAGTGTGCCGGTAGTACCGGTCCGGCATTTTCCAGCGGTTGGACAAGCGGCCATCGAAGTAATGATAGTCGACCTGGAATTCGCCACGGGCGTTGCCGGCGCCGTCACCGCCCACATAACCGGTATTGTCGTGATTGCCCAATACCATGTAGAACGGCAACTGGATCGGTTCGAAAGGTTTCTCGAATTTTTCCTCGAACTGGGGATCATCGACGCTGGTGACCCCGGATTCATAGATGTTGTCGCCCAGTCCCAGGGCGAGGTGGCAGCCGGCGGCGGCGGATGTTTCGTCCATGCCGCCTTTGCGATTACAGACGGCGGCAATGGCTTCCCCCACCGCGTATTGTCCGGATGAACCGCTGCCGGAGTCGCCGATCACGATGAAACGCAGGGACGCCAAGGGTTCCGGTTCAGGCTCCGGCTCGGGATCCGGATCAGGGTCCCCGTTGCCATCACCGCCATCACTTCCGCCATCCCCGTCACCGCCATTATTGCCGTCGCCATCCCCGGGGGCGCTGGGATCGGGGTTGGCGCCACCGTCGGCATCACTGCCAGAGGAGCCACCGCCTCCGCAGGCGGCCAGTGTCAAAGCCGCCAACAGTGGCAGCAGGGTCCATAGGGGCTTCATGACATTACCTCTTCCTGGTTGGGCTCGACGGGAGGATGGAACAGGGCGGTGCGCAAGGTTCGAGGACGGGAAACCGGCAGGTCTTCCTTGATGCGGCTGTTGCCGCTTTCCACCGCCACGACCTTGGTCAGGCGATCATTGAGCTGCCCGCGCAGGTCATAGGCATCGATGCTGTTGACGTAGTAGTACTCGGCTTGCGCGCGTGCCCGGGTCACATCCACCAGTATGAAACCGTGGGTTTTCAGTTCGGTGTAACGGATGTGCGGATTCACCACCGGCAGCGCCACCGAGGCCAGCTCCGCCAGGCCCTCGGGGAAGCCGGGGCTGGTAACCGAAGGGGTGACGAATTCCGCCGCCAGCGGACGGGCAAACAGGTCGCCCACCAGTACCGCGGGATTGCGGTACAGCTCATTGGCCCAGGAGGTGTGAATATCCCCGGTGAGCACGATCACGTTATCGATGCGGTGGTCTTCCAGATGTTTGAGGATCGTGTCGCGATCAGCGGTATAGCCGTCCCATTGATCCATGTTGATGGCCAGCAACTGACCTTTCATTGCCGGGGTCAGGCCGGGGATTTCAAGAATATTGAGCTGGGAGAACATGACCTGTTGGCCGATAAACCGCCAGTGGCCCCGGGTGTTGTCCAGGCCGTCGAGCAGGAAGTCCATCTGTTCGGTACTGATCAGACGGCGATCCGGGGCGTTGCGCTTCGGGTCCAGTGAACCGGCCACCGCCGGCAGCGGCGCGTCACGGCTTTCCAGCCGGGTATCCAGCAGGGTCAGGTCGAGCAGATCGCCGAAGTGGAAGCGGCGGTAAATGACGTCGGTGTTGCCGGGTTCGCGGGGGCGTATCGGCATCCATTCGAAATACACGTCGCGAGCGGCGTTCTTGCGCTGTTCCCAAACGCCTTCGGTGAGGGGGTCGTGATTCTCGGCGCCACCGTGCCAGCTGTCGTTGGCGGACTCATGGTCATCCCAGATCGCGATCATCGGGAACTGTTGGTGCAGCGCCTGCAGGTCCTCATCGGTTTTATACTGGGCGTGGCGCCGGCGGTAGTCCTCCCGGGTGACGATTTCGTGCGGCGGATCCGGCACGCGTTCGGGAAAGTCTCCGTACTCGCCGGCGCCGTATTCGTAGATGTAATCCCCCAGGTGCAGCACGAAATCCAGATCGCCCAGTTCCGCCACCGCTTTGTAGACCGAGAAGTAACCATTGGGGAAATTGGAGCAGGACACCACCGCGAAACGAGCGCGGTCAACGGCATTCCAGGATGCCGGGAAAGTGCGGGTGCGGCCCACCGGGGAGCGCTGCTGCCCCACCTCGAACCGGTAGTAATACCAGCGGCCGGGCAGCAGTCCGGTGGCGTCCACCTTGACGCAATAGTCGCCATCGGCGCTGGCCACGGCCTGGTATTGAGCCACCACCGCGGTCATGGCGGGATCGGTGGCGACGGTGGCGGTGACCGTTACCACGGCATCTTCCTCGGGAGTGACCCGGGTCCACAGGATCACTTGCGTGGAGAGCGGGTCGCCGGAGGCCACGCCATGCAGAAAACGGACGTTGGGCGGTGCCGGGGTTTCCGGCTCCGGTGATGGCGGGGTCGGCGTACCGGGGTCCGTGGGCTGATTGGGGGCTTCGGGATTGCCCACGGGCGGGCTGCCGCTACCACCGCTGCCACCGCCACAGCCGGCCAATACCAACGTACTGCCTGCTCCGAGTGCTCGCACCAGAGCGCGACGCTTGTGATCCATGCTGATCCCCGCTGAAAGACGGCCAATAAATGCCCCAAGAGTAAGCAGGGAATTGCACCGGCACCGTGGTACTTGCGTTTAGTACGGTAGTGCCATGTTTCGGTTTGTAAGGGCCCAGTTAAAGGTGACGAGGGGATGAAAAAGGGATGAAGAATCGCGGTCACGGAGCGGGTCCGATGGAACGTAATCGGGGACTGGAAGGTCTTCTTTCTGAGTGTTTGCCACTCAGGCCGCCGTTCGCGCGGCGTCAGTCTGACCCGAAGTGTCGGAGAGAGATGTGCGTATTCTGGTCATCGAAGATAACCCGGACATTCTGGCCAACGTCATGGATTACCTTCAACTGAAGGGGTTTACGGTGGATTGTGCCCGGGACGGGGTCAGCGGATTGCACCTGGCGGTAACCCAACCTTTTGATCTGGTTTTGTTGGATATCATGCTGCCCGGTATGGACGGCTATCAGCTGTGTGAACGGCTGCGTCAGGACGCGGGCGTGACCACGCCGATCATAATGCTGACCGCCCGCGACGCGCTGGATGATCGGGTCAAGGGGTTGCGTACCGGGGCCGATGACTATCTGATCAAGCCGTTCGCGCTGTCGGAGCTGGTGGCGCGTATCGAGGCGGTGCTGCGCCGCTGCCAGGGTGACCTCAAGCGCCGGTTGCAAGTGGCGGACCTGTGCTATGACCTGGATACCCTGGAAGTGAGCCGGGGAGGACAGTCCCTGAAACTGAATCCGCTGGCCTTGAAGCTGCTCGAAGTGTTGATGCAAAAAAGTCCGGCGGTAGTGCGCCGGGAAGCCCTGGAAGCGTCGTTATGGGGTGAAGACCCGCCCGACAGCGACAGCTTGCGCAGCCATATCCATCAGCTGCGTCAGACCGTCGACAAACCCTTCGAACGGGCCCTGCTGCACACGGTCCACGGTATCGGCTATCGACTTTCGGATCGTGCCGATGCCTAGCCGGCAGCCGTTTGTCCGGCGCCTGGTGATCGCTTTCACGGTGATGACACTGGTGGTCAGCGGACTGTTTTCGTTTGGCATCTTCTTCTCCGTTCATTTTGTTGAACAACATCTGATGTCGGAGGAGATGGGACGTAAATTGGATGCCATTCTTTCCGATGATTCGCGGTCACACGCTTCACCGCGGCCGGACTTCAAAACCCGTTTCTATAGTGATGCTGGCGATGGCTTGCCGTCGGAGCCATGGATGATGGTTTTGTCGCCGGGGTTTCATGAACTGGAGCGTGGTGGCGAGGCCTATTACGCCTATGTGCGAGATCAGAGCGGGCATCGTTACGTGTTGCTGCAGGAACAGCAGGAATTCGAAGCGCGCGAGCAGGCGTTGTTCCAGGTGGTCGCGGTGGGGTTTCTGCTCAGCGTGGTGGCCGCCTGCCTGCTCGGTTGGTTATTGGCCCGCAAGGTGATGGCGCCGCTGGTGACACTGGCCTGGCAGGTACGGCAAGAAGACCGGCTGTTGTCCCATTCTCCACCACTGGCCCTGCATTACGCCGACGATGAAATTGGTCATTTGGCGGAGGCCTTTGATGCCACGCTGCGGCGTTTGCATGAGTCCCTCGAACGGGAGCGTCTGTTCACCGGAGATGTCAGTCACGAACTGCGCACGCCGCTGATGGTGATCGCCGGCAGTTGTGAGTTGCTGGCTGCCCGACCGCTGGCGGACAGGGAGAAGGAGCAGGTTGAACGCATTGCCCGCGCGGTGGAGGAAATGCACGGTCTGGTGGACACTTTCCTGATGCTGGCGCGCAACGACCCGGAAGACTCGGCCTTCGCCGCCGATGCTTCTCTTGAACAGGTAGTGGCAGAACAATGTGCGCGCTGGGCACCGCGGATTCGTGCCAAGGGCCTGGCTTTTCAGGTGCGATACCGGAACGACGAGGACGGTGCCGACAATGCCTATAACCCGACTTTATTGGGCGCGGTGCTGGGCAACCTGTTGCGCAATGCCTGTCATTACACCGAGAGCGGCGGTGTCATCCTGACGGTGTCGGCGCAGGGCTTCGAGGTGGAGGACAGCGGGGCCGGTATCCCCGAGGCGGAGCAGGTGACGGTGTTTCAACCCTTCGTGCGTGGCAGCAGTGCCCGGGGTGAGGGTATGGGGCTCGGTCTTTCTCTGGTGAAACGCATCTGTGCCAGTCAAGGCTGGCGTATCTCGGTAACTTCCCTGCCCGCGGGCGGCTGCTGTTTTCATGTGTCGCTGTCATCGTCCTGATTTTTTTGGAAAAAAGCCCACTTAACGAAATTTTGACATCCCTTTGACGAGTGTTTCAGGCGGCTTTTCTTACTGTTATGGCTGATATTCCCAATGGAGTTAAGCCATGTCGGATTCACGGCCGGTGGAACTGGAATTTTCCAGAAAGTACGACCTGCAACACGCCGAGCACTATCTGAACAAACACCAGGACGGCTGGTCCCACCGGCTGTCCAACTGGCGCGATCAGCAACTGGCGCGGCGTGCTTTGCGCCTGGCCGGTGAGCCCCGGTTGGTGTTGGACCTGCCCTGCGGCGCCGGCCGGTTCTGGGCCACTCTGGCCGAGCACCCGAGCCGGGAAATTCTGGCCGCCGACTACTCCGCCGACATGCTGGATGTGGCCCGGCGCCATCAGGTACGTGAAAGCCAGGGGCGGGTGCGGACCTTGCGCACCTCGGCATTTTCCATCGATCTCGATGACGCCAGTGTTGACTGTGTGTTCTGCATGCGTCTGCTCCATCATGTCGCCGACGCTGAACACCGAACCACCATACTGCGCGAGTTTCACCGGGTCAGCCGCGACACGGTGATTCTGTCCCTGTGGGTCGACGGCAATTACAAAGCGTGGCGCCGTCGCCGTCTGGAGCAACGCCGCGACCAGAGCCGCAATCGTTTCATCATCACCCGGGACCGGGTGGAACAGGAGTTTCGCGATGCCGGCTTCGACATCGTCGGCCACCAGGATTTTCTGCCAGGTTACGCCATGTGGCGAGTCTATACTTTACGCAAGAAGGGTGCCGGTGGCGGGAGCGAGGATGAGTGAATCAACCTTCTCCTACTGGTGGCGGCGGCATGGGCCCTGGGTGGAGCCCGCCAACCAGCGGCGTGGCGGCGAGAGCGGCGTACAGTACCTGCGAATCGAGGGAGAGGGCGTGCCGGGGCTGTATTGCAAACGGCAAACCGGTCATCTGTATCGCTCGCTGCGCTATCCGCTGGGACGACCCACCGTGGTTCGCGAGGCAGAGGCTTACCGGGCCTGGCGGGCTCTGGGCATTCCCTTGCCGGTGCTGCGCTACGCCGGTGCCCGGCGTGAACAGGGGCAGTGGCGCGCGCTGTTGGTGACCGAAGCGCTGACCGGGTTCATCAGTCTGGATCAATGGTACGCGCAGGCGCCGCGCGCGGAACAGGAGCGGCATGCGATGCTCCATGATCTGGCCACCATTCTGGCGCGACTGCACACCGCCGGTTGGCAACACGGCTGCCTTTACGCCAAGCATGTGTTCGTCAATGTGGGGCATGGCCGGCCGCGGGTGGCGCTGATCGATCTGGAAAAGAGCCGCCGCCGGTTCCGGCGGGCCACCGCGTCATGGCGCGATCTGGATCAGTTCGGCCGGCATCGCGGCACCATGCCGGAACGGGATTGGGCCTGGTTTCTGGAGCAGTACCAACGGGCCTGGGATCACAACACCAAGGCGGCGGCCAGTAGCACCGTGGTTTCCACCACTTCGATCAGGGCACCGGCGGTGTCCCCGGTGAAGCCGCCCAGCCGCTGACGAAGCAGACGCACGGCGCCCCAGGTGACCAGCACGCTGATCAGTACCCAGGCGGCGCCGGCGAAACCACCGAGCAGCACGCTGAGCAGCGCGGTCAGCGCCAGGGCCAGAGAGACCTTGCCCCGGGGCAGGTGGTCCGCGCCGGCGCGTCCCAGTCCTTCCGGGCGGGCGTAAGGTAGCCGCAGAAACAACGAGGCGGCGGCCGCGCGGGCCAAGACCGGCGCCAACAGCAGTGGCAGGGACCAGCCCAGATCCAGCAATGTCCACAACGCCAGGGATTTGCCCAGCAGCACCAGCACCACGGCGCTGACCCCGGCGGGACCACTGGCCGGATCCTTCATGATGCGCAGAGTACGCTCGCGGTCGCCGTAGCCTCCGAGCCAGGCATCGGCACTGTCGGCAAGGCCGTCCAGATGCAAGGCGCCGGTGAGCAGCACCCAGGCCGCCACCAACAGAATGGCCAGCGGCGCGCTTTGCCAATGAAGCCAGCCGCCGCTGAGCAGCAATCCGACGATCAGCCCGACCAGGGGATAGCAGGCCACCGCCAGGCCCTGATCACGGTCGTCGGGCGCCCGCTTCAGTCCACTGGGCAGGCGGGTCATCAACGCCAGGGCGGTGCGCAGCGGCATGGCGGTCATGGCGTCAGTCCGTGGCTGAGCAGGCAGCCGAGGCGGCCGTGTTCGGTGTCGTCCAGCCGTACCCGGCTGCGCCCGGCGTAGGGGATATAAAGACGCGCCATGGCCCGCGAAGGGGCCAGATCCAGTACCGAGGCCAGTATCATCCGGATCATGCCGCTATGACCGACCAGCAGGACGCGCTGCCCCGACAGGCGGTCGGTCCATTGTTCCCAGGCGGCGGATACGCGGGCGTGGAAGTCAGTCAGGGACTCGCCATTGGGGGGCGGATTGCGCTCGCCGTCGGCCCAGAATGCCGCCAGCCGTTCGCCGTCGCGTTGCGCCAGTTCGGTGGGGGTGAAGCCCTCCCAGTCACCGAAGTGAATTTCCTTGAGTTGCGGCTCCACGTGCAAAGGCAGGCCCTGTTGCCGCGCGACTTCCTCGGCGAAGGCGCGGCAGCGCAGCAGCGGCGAGCAGAGCACCGCGTCCCAATGTTCTTCGGTGCCAAGGGCGGCGCGCATCTGTGTCCAGCCGGTGTCGCTGAGCGGGTCGTCACGGTGCCCGCGATAGCGGCGCCCGCCTTCCGGTTCGCCATGGCGGATCAGGTCCACCCAGGTGGTCGTTTCAATGCCCATCGCTACGGTCCTTTGCTGATGCCGGCGTCCTCGAACGACGCCATCTCGTTATGCAGGGCGCAGGCCTGGCGCAGCAGTCCCACCGCCACCGCCGCGCCGCTGCCTTCTCCGAGCCGCATGCCCAGCCGCAGTAGCGGGTCGGCGTCCAGAGCGGTCAGGACCCGGACGTGACCGGGTTCGGCGGACTGATGAGCAAAGTGCAGCCAGTCCGCCAGACCCGGTTGCAGGCGCGTCGCCGCCAACGCCGCCACCGATGCGATGAAACCGTCCACCAGCACCGGCAGCCGGGCCTGGGCGGCGGCCAGGAAAGCGCCGGCCAGGGCCGCCACCTCGAAGCCGCCGAGGGAGGCGAGAACGGAGAGGGGCTGGCCGGCCTCGGTAACGGTATCGCGATGACGCTGCAACGCCCGGTGCAGTACCGCCACCTTGCGTCGAAGGCCGTCGGCGTCGAGCCCGGTGCCGGGACCGGCCAGGGCCTCCGGTGCCAGGTCCAGCAGGGCACAGGCCACCGCGGCGGCGGCGGTGGTATTGCCGATCCCCATTTCGCCGCCGATGAACAGCTCGGCGCCGGTCCGCGCCGCCCGTTGCACGGCGCTCTGCCCGGCGTGCAAGGCGGCTTGCAGCTGTTCGGCGCTCATCGCCGGCGCCGTCGCCAGATTGGCGGTGCCGGGCGCGATTTCCGCCATTACCACCCCGTCATGGATGGGCAGTGGGTGCGCGGTGCCCAGATTGACCACCTCCAGTTCCGCGTTCAGATGACGGGCGAGCACGCTGATGGCGGCGCCGCCGTTGACGAAGTTGGCGATCATCTGGCCGGTGACTTCCTGAGGAAAGGCGGAGACGCCCTCGCTGCAGACACCATGGTCGGCGGCGAACACCACGATACGCACGCGGTCCACCGCCGGGCGGGAGCGCTGCTGTTGCGCGCTCAGGGTAATGGCAAGTTGTTCCAACTGTCCCAGGGAGCCGGCGGGTTTGGTCAGGCTGGCCTGGCGCTGACGGCCTTGCCGCAGAAAATCAGGATCCAGAGAGGGGGGCGATTGTCGCCAGAAAGGGGAAGAAACGGGCACGGGGCTATCCAGTGGCAAAGAGCAAAATGGTCGGCACGCTTGGAGGGGCTGTCAAGGGTTGAAAGCCGGACGCCAGGCGCCAGACGTTAAAGTCAAAACCCGGGGCTGCGGGGCGTTGCGGTCATAAAAAGGTTCATCGCGGTTTAGAGGGCCACG
>NZ_AQPF01000056.1:0-20035 GCF_009846745.1 Alcanivorax xiamenensis
CCCACAGCGGCGCTGTAGCCCCCTCTGAATGAATGTCTTCGAGATAACCGAGTAATACGGGAGCCCCCGCCGGAGCGACCCTGTCCCGCTAAACCGCGATGAACAAAAAAAAGGGGCGCTTTCGCGCCCCATCAGTTCGCCTGAAAGGAGAAAGTTATGGATCAGAGCGCCGGGTCGGTACCGGCACAAACACGGTGAATCCTCAAGGAATCATTGACGTTGAGCAAACCCGCGTAGCGCAGTCGAACGCGGTTGAACTCCAGGGACGGATCCAACTGCGTGGACAGGAAACGCTGGCTGCCATCACCGGTGCCGAAGCCCAACAGTTCCAGACCAAGCAGGCCACCATCCGCGGTGGTTTCCGCCACTTCCGTGTCGTTATTAAAGAACGTCAGGGTGACGAAGTTGCCGAGCAGGCTCAGGTTAAGCAGGGGTGAATTGGGCTTGGAAACCACGAAGCCGGCACGATTAACCCCGGAGATCACGGGACCGTCGTAAACCAATGCATCAGCACCACCGTAAATCAAAGCCGCCGTCACATTCAAAGTGGCGAAGGAGTTGTCCTGACCATCGATCATATTGCCCGCGTCGGAGATACCGCAGCTGATGCAAATGCCCACGGCGGAACCGTCCGCCAGGAACCCGTCGCTGGCCAGCAGCGGCTGATAGTTACTGACATCGTTACAGGTGAACCCAGCGTCGTCACACACGTCGCCGATGCCATCACCGTCACTGTCGGCCTGATCCGCGTTGGGAATGGTGGGACAGTTGTCCTGGTCATCGGGGATGCCGTCACCATCGGTGTCGGTGGGATCATCCACCGGGCAGCCGTTGTTGCTGGCGGGACCGGCTACGTCCGGGCAGTCGTCATGACCGTTTTCCACGCCGTCACCGTCGCGGTCGTCATCACAGACATCGCCGATACCGTCCTGGTCAAGATCCGCCTGGTCGGTGTTGGGCACGATCGGGCAGTTGTCCTGCTCGTCGGGCACATCGTCACCGTCCTTGTCACCGGTGCAGGCATCGCCTACGCCGTCACCATCGGTGTCCAGCTGATCGTGGTTGGCCACGTAGGGGCAGTTGTCCTCCCCATTGGGGATGCCGTCACCGTCGATGTCGTCATCACAGGCGTCGCCGATACCATCGTTATCGATGTCCGACTGGGTCGGGTTGGGCGTATTCGGGCAGTTATCCTCGCCGTCGTCGAAGCCGTCACCGTCGTCATCGTTGTTGGCATCGCACGCGTCACCGATACCGTCATCGTCGGAGTCCAACTGATCTTCGTTCGGCACCCATGGACAGTTGTCGTCATCATTGTCCACTTCGTCGCCATCGATATCGTCATCACAGACGTCACCGATGCCATCGCCGTCCTCATCACGCTGATCATTGTTGGGCATTTGCGGACAGTTATCCTCATTGTTGGGGATACCGTCGTTATCGTCGTCCTGGACGTTGGGGGTGGGGTCACCACCACCGCTGCTGCCACCACTGGATTTACAGCCGTACAAGCCGCCGAGGCCGAGCACGGCCACCAACAGCAACAGGCTGATCGTTTTTAAACGTGACATCTCGAGATCCCTCCTCTTACTACTCAGTCACATGAAATTCAACGCGGCGGTTCATAGCGCGACCGGACGCGGAGTCGTTATCGGCAATGGGCTGGCTCTCGCCGTAACCGCGGGCCGTGACGCGGCTGCTGTCCACACCTTCACGAACCAGATAGTTACGCACGGAATCGGCGCGGCGCTGGGACAGACCTTCGTTGTACTGGGCGGAACCAACGCTGTCGGTATGACCTGCCACTTCCACGCGGATGTTGTTGTTTTCCGCGGTCAGAGAACGGGCAATGCGCGATACCAACGGGCGAGAGGAAACGGTGAGTTCAGCGGAATCGAACTCGAAGTTGATGTTGTTGAAGGTCACGGTCTGGTTCACCAGCAGACAGCCTTTGCCATCCACTTTGGCGCCCGGCATGGTATCCGGACACTGATCCAGGTTATCCGGCACGCCGTCGCCATCGGAATCGATCACCGGCTGTTGCACCGCTACCTGCTTGGTTTCCACCCGGGTTTTTTCCACCACCTTGGTGTAACCCATCGGCACTTCCAGACCCACGGAATAGCGGTAATCACCGAAGCCGCCATCGCCGGCGGAATCACCGGTGCCGTCGAAATCGTTATACAGGTAACGGGCTTCGGCACGAACTTTCAGGCCGTTGTTGAACAGTGGCCCGGTCACCGCGCCCAGACCAGCGTTGGCGTGGAAGTCCCAGCCGTCGTCATCGTCGATGTAGACGTCGTTGTAGATACCACCAACGGCCATGACCATGTAAGGGGTGAAACCGGTGCGGTCACCCAGGGTGAAGGCCAGACCCGTAGTCACCGGGTATTGATAGAAGTCCTGGCCGTTGTCGATATCGGACTCGAGACCATAGGCCCCGGCTTCGGACTCCCACCAGATATGATCAGTAAGCTTGCGGCCGTAGAAGATGGTGCCGCCCGCCCCACGGTCACCGGCCTGCCAATCCTCATCCACATCGATGTAATGCGCCATGCCACCGATGTACTGATTGGGTTTTGCCTGTTCTACGTATTCGCGCTCCTGAGCCACGGCGGCATGGCTGGCCAAAGCCACGGCCATGCCCAGCGTGGACAGCTTCCAGATTGCTTTCATCGTCTTTCCCCCTCGGGTATCAACGGGTTACAGTGCAATCATTGGAATAATTGAAGGGCTTAAAAAAAACAGGGATCCGGTGAAAACCGGTTGGAATAGTGTTGAGAACTTCTCTGTCCCATTTCACAACATCACAAAGTCGTATCGATTTGTATCGTTATGTACGCCGCTCGGCTTATGTATTGCTTTAAGAGTAAATTGCAGATATATTTTGCACTTTCGTGCCAATAAAAATGATAACTACGCCGATGCGCTTTTTCCGCGCTCTCTCACCATGATCTCTCGTTCGTTACGCCGCTTGCTGACCCTGCCCCGGCTATTGCTGTTGGTGCTGCTGATCGCTCTTGGCACTGTGCTTCATGCCGCCTGGCCGTTTTTGTTCTACCCCAGCATCACCCTGGACTTCGATATCCCGGCCCCGCGGCCCTCCGCCGTCCAGGACGGCAATCTGGCCGGCGTGGCCGAAGTGGACATCACACCGGCCATCGGCCTGCCCAAGTTCGGCTACTCCGCCTGGGCCCGCAGCGCCAACGGGTTCCGTACTCGCCTGAAAGCCCGCGCCTTTTATCTGCATGGCGCCGGCCAGCCCCCCATGGCCCTGGTGCAACTGGACCTTGGGGCCGGATCGCTGCCGCTGCAGTACGCGGTGGCGGAGCGTATCGCCGCTACCACCGACGTTCCCGCGCACGCCCTCAGCCTGTTGGTCACTCACACCCACTCCGGCCCGGGCCAGTATCTGGGCAGCGATTTCTATAACGTATTCGGCAGCCAGAAGCCCGGATTCGACCCGGCGTTGTTCGAATTTCTCGCCGAGCGCATCAGCCAGGCGGTGATTGAAGCCTATCGCGCTCGCCGCCCGGCCCGTTTCGCCAGCGGGCAAAGCGAGGTATGGGGACTGACCCGCAACCGTTCCCTGGGAGCCTGGGCCCGCAACCACCGGATCCCGGAACAACAATGGACCGAAGAGCTGGCGCACGAAGCGGTGAACCCGAGGATGAGCCAGCTGCGCATCGACCTGATGGCCGATGACGGCCGCTTTTATCCAGCCGGCGCTCTGACCCTGTTTTCGATTCACGGCACCGCTATTCCCGCCTTTACCCGTCCCTACCACGCCGACGTCTGGCACTGGTTGGCGCAAGGTATCGAGCCCACCGTCAAGCCGTTGCCCTGGCGGTTCGTGCACGGCACGGTCCAAGCCACCCACGGCGACAACAATCCCGCCTGGGCAGCCGGGTTACGCGGCGACCGCGAGGCACGCCGAATCGGCACCGCCCTGGGAAAACAGGCCAACGCCCTGTTCCATCAGTTGGGAAATGAACTGCGGGACGACCTGCACACTGCCGTGGCGAGCCGGGAACTGGATCTGCTCGCACTCGACGACGACCAGCGCCACGGCCTGTGCGAGCGCCCGATCATCGGTGCCGCCGTGGCCGGCGCCGCCAACGGCGATGAAGTATTTCCGATTTCCTATTTGCCCTACTTGCAGGAAGGCTGGCCACGCACGCTGTTCACCGACGGTTGTCAGGGCGTGAAACAATGGATGCTGTCCAAGCTGCAACTGGCTCTGGCACCGGCACGCTACCCGCATCGAGCTTTGTTCCAGGTCCTGCGCATCAACGACCTGGTGCTGGTGGCTCTGCCGTGGGAAATCACTCTGGAAAGCGGCAACCGGATCCGCGAAGCGGTCGACGCGACGCTACCGGATCCGGACTGGACCGTGGTCATCAGCAGCCTGGCCAACGGCTATTTCGGCTACGCCACCACCGAAGCCGAATACAGCGCCCAGTACTACGAGGGCGGTCACACCCTCTACGGCCCCCATACCGTGGATTTTCTCAGTGCCCAGAGTGCGCGGCTCAGTGACGACCTGTTCCGGCAAGGCAATCAGAACCAGCACCCGGGCCACGCCACTTTCGTGTTGCGCAGTCACCGCTACTGGCCCGAACCGCCGCCCTCCCGCACCTGGTCCCGGCAATGGCAGGGCAAGGCCCGTTATATGACGGGCGACACCACCCACGAGAGCTACTGGCGCTGGCGTTTCCACGGTGAACCGGCCGCGGCGCTGCCGCTGCACCAACCCCTGTTGGCAATACTGGATGAAACCAGTGGCGGAATGCTGGTGGACGACGACAGCGGCGACCTTCAGCTGTTGTTGCTGGAAGACCAGGGCGAGGACGGCGCACTCTATGAGGTGCGCTGGTACACGCCGCCGGAACCCGGACAATCCGGTGGTCGAGCCCTTCACATTCTCGCCGGAGCGGCGCCACGTCTGGTGTCCCCGATCTTCTGAAGCGGCTACACTGACATGACCTTATCGTCAGGCGCCAACAGGAGAGTATTCGGTGAGTTTTCCTTCGTCCCGATTATCACGTTTTCTGTTCCGGACCCGGCGCTGGATCGTCGCGCCGGCCGCCCTGCTGGTGTTGGCCGGTTGTGCCAGCACCACTGAGATCACCACCCGTCACAGCCAGGACACGGCGCCCTCCCCGGCGCGCTCCTTACTGCTGGTGGCACAGAGCCCGGAGCCGGCCACCCGGCATGTCTGGGAAGAAGTGTGCCAGCCCATTTTCCAGGGTAGTGCCCTGTCGGTGCATCTGGCCCATCAAGTACGACCGATATGGTATGAAGATGGCGGCAAGCAGGGCTTGCTGCGCTGGTTGCACGATCAACCCTACGACCGCGCCCTGATCGTCGATCTGACCGCTCTGCTGCTGGCGCCGCCCCGCATGACCGAGTCCCGGGATCTCAACCCGATCAACAGCGACATGCGCCAGGAACCCACTTGGCGGATTGGTATCGGCGGCAAACTGGAAAAACCCAAGGAGCCGGATGCGCAACAGAGTTATGAGGCGGAGTTTTTCGACAAAAGCGGCCGCCCTCTGTGGACCGGCGTGGCACGAACTCATGAAGCCAATAACCGTAAGGCCATCGCGCGCAGTCAGTGCCGCGCTCTGCATCAGGTATTGACCGATCGCGGCCTGATCCCCAAATAAGCGCTGGAGCCGATCCATCACGAAGAGGCGAACGAGGAGTCCCACAATGAGCGCAGTCATACCCGGAACCAGCCTGGCCCTGCACCCGGAACGCTTCCCCGACCCCGCCGAGGCTCTGCCACGGGATCAGGACCCGGGTCGCGCCATCCTCGCCGGCGGTTGTTTCTGGTGCACCGAGGCTGTGTTCTTACAGCTGAACGGGGTCCATTCGGTCATCTCCGGCTACGCCGGTGGCGACGCGGAACACGCCAATTACGAAGCGGTCTGCACCGGCCGCACCGGTCACGCCGAGGCCATCGAGATCCGCTATGACCCGGCGGTGATCCGTTACGGCGAGTTACTCAAACTGTTCTTCGCCGTGGCCCACGATCCCACGCAGAAGGACCGGCAAGGCAATGATCGCGGCCCGCAATACCGCTCCGCCATCTTTTATCAAAGCGAACCGGAGCGACAAGCGGCCGCCGCCTATATTCATCAACTCAATCAGGCCGGCGCCTTCATCGCGCCCATTGTTACCACCCTGGAGCCGCTGGATACGTTTTATCCGGCGGAGGACTACCACCAGGATTTCGCACGGCGTCACCCTACCCAGCCGTACATCACCCACGTGGCGCACCCGAAAGTAGAAAAACTGCGAACGGCCTTTCCCGACACCCTCAGAACTCCGGAGGCGGACTGAACATCATGAGCGAGCATTTGTCCCCCAGCGGCCACGACCTGACACCGCTGACCGACCTGGAAAAACAACAGCGAGCCGCCGCTCTCACCCCGGAAGAGCGGCGCATCCTGCTAAACCAGGGCACCGAACCACCGTTCTGCGGCGGACTGCTGGACAATAAGGAAGACGGCGTTTATCACTGCAAGCTGTGTGATCTGCCCTTGTTCCACTCCGCCACCAAGTTCGATTCCGGCACCGGCTGGCCGAGCTTTTATCAACCGGTGGACGACACCCATATCCGCCGCCTGGAGGACCACAGCCACGGCATGACCCGCACCGAGATCCGTTGTGCCCGCTGCGATGGTCATCTGGGACATGTGTTCCCCGATGGCCCGCCCCCGACCGGCGAACGTCACTGCCTGAACTCGGCGTCATTGGTGTTCAAAGTCGGTTGAAAAATCGGGGCTCACTAGCCCACTCCCTCTACGGTGATCTTGGTGACATTCGCGCTGTCTTCGCGAGCAAGCTCGCTTCCCACAGGAGATCTACGTAACCACCGTGGGAGGCGAGCTTGCTCGCGAATCGGGTGTTAGCGTGCGCCCCGAACCCGTGGAGCATCGGAGCCCCATACGCCACGGACCGGCCATTTTCCATGTTTAGTTTTTCTATGCCTCCCGCCTTAGAAAATCCCGTTTGTCTCCCGACACCCGCTGCCCCAATATGGAACACGGCCTGATCAGCCGGCCCGCGGTCCAATAACCCGCAGTCCAATAACAAAGGAGTCCGTCGTGCCCACGCCAACCCCAACACCACCTTCCCGCCTTTTTCCCGGCTGGTATGTGGTCGGTGGTGCTTTCGCCGTTACCTTCCTCGGCTTCGGCAGCGCCTATACCTTCAGCGCCTTCGTCGACGCGCTGCAAACCGATTTCGAGGCCTCACGTGGCTCCGTGTCCCTGGTCTTCTCTCTGGCTGGTTTTCTTTATTTCGCGTTGGGCATTATCAGCGGCCCCCTGGCGGATCGCTGGGGTTCACGCACCATGGCAATCATCGGCATGCTGTTCACCGGCGCCGGTTTAATGCTGGCCGGGCTGGCCCGCAACCTGATGGAGGTGTATCTGGCCTACGGGCTCGGTGTCGGGCTGGGTGTCGGCTTTTCCTATGTGCCGGCGGTGGGTGCGGTACAGCGCTGGTTCTCCCGGCGCCGGGGCTTCGCTTCCGGGCTGGCGGTGAGCGGTATCGGCGTCGGCACCCTGTTCATGCCCCCCATCGCCGCGCTCCTGATCGAAGCCCTGGGCTGGCGCCAGAGCTACCTGCTGATCGGCGCGATCACTCTGGTTCTCGGACTGATACTGTCACTGCTGATCCAGAACGACCCGCGTGACCGCGGGCTCCATCCCGATGGCGATCCCGCCCCGCCGCCAGGCAGCGTCTCCGACGGTATGCGGGTCGGCGAGGCGATCCGCTCAAAGCGGTTCATTCTGCTGTACGCCGCGGGCCTGGTTGCGTCCTTCGGCCTGTTCGTGCCATTCGTGCACCTGGTGCCCTACGCCCGCGACCACGGTATTGATTCCGCGTCCGCCGCCTTGCTGCTGGGCGCCGTCGGCATCGGCAGCACCGCTGGCCGTTTTCTTCTGGGCAGCCTGGCGGACAAATGGGGACGTCAAATCACCCTGATGGCCATGTTCATGGGCATGGCACTGTCTCTTTTGATCTGGCTGTTTTCCCGGGACTTTTGGGGACTGTCGTTGTTCGGTTTCGTATTCGGTGTGTTTTACGGCGGCTTCGTCGCCCTGATACCGGCACTCGCCATGGACTACTTTGGAGGACGCCATATCAGCAGTATCATCGGTGTGCTTTACACCAGCGTGGCCCTGGGAACCCTCATCGGTCCCACCGCCGCCGGCTATATTTTCGACCTGAGCCACAGCTACACGGTGCCCATTCTTGCCAGTATCGCCACCAACATTCTTGCCGCCGCGATCATGACCCGGATCCCGAAAGTACGCGCCGCGCCGTCCTGTTCAACCCCTGCTTTGGAAAAAGAAACATGAACGAAAACCAGAACGACCAGATCACCCAACGCCAGGCCGGCTTCCTGCCCGGCTACATGGGGCTCCAATGGGACACCGCCGAGCGCGGCCTGATACGCGGACACTTCAGTGTGGCCCGTCATCACCTGGCGCCCAACGGTTATCTGCATGCCGCCTCGGTGATCGCCCTGGCGGACTCCGCCTGCGGTTTCGGCTGCCAGACTTCGCTGCCGGAAGGCGCCATCAGCTTCACCACGGTGGAACTGAAAAGCAACTTCATCGGCACCGCCCGCGAAGGTGTCGTGACCTGCGAGGCCAAGGCCGTTCACCTGGGCCGCACCACGCAACTTTGGGACGCGGAAGTGCGTCACCAGGACAGCGGCAAGGTCATCGCTCTGTTCCGTTGTACCCAGATGGTGCTTTACCCGAAAGGCTGAAAGCCGGTCCCTCCTGAATCGCGGCTCGTAAGCCACTGGGGTTCCACAGTTGCCGGCCTGCCTTGCTTACACGCACTGTATTCGCTGCCAAGGCAGCTTCCCACAGCGGCTTCGTAGCCCCTCTGTGGGAAGCTGCCTTGGCAGCGAATACAGTGTGAATTCATATCTCCAAGACCAATAGACAAGCCCCCTCCAAGGCGATTTTTACGCCTTTTTTATGCTCCTTTGATCTTCTCTGAATCGATTTTTTACGCCCCTCGCTCGTACGCTGCCCCCCATCTTCCATCAGCGATAGCAAGGATCCGTTCCATGTTGTTACTCATCGTTCTGGGGATCGCCGCGTATCTGCTGGCCGCCCTGCTCTGGCCGGAGAAATTCTGATCATGATCCTGCTCGGCATCGTCATCCTCATTGCACTGTTTGGCGTGTGTTTCACCTTTCTGGAATTGGAGAAACGGCTATGAAGGAGGTGGCTCTCATCTACCTCGTCACCCTCGGCCTGGCATGGCCGCTAGGGCGTTACCTGAGCTGGCTGTTCGGCGAGCGATCCATCTCACCAGGTATTGCCACGGTTGAAAACGGGCTGTTGCGTCTGGCTGGCGTCAATCCGAACGCTGGCATGTCCTGGAGCGATTACGCCCGTGCGCTGCTCAAGCTGCACCTGCTTCTGGCGATCGTCATTTTTCTTGTTCTCAGCATGCAGCAATGGCTGCCGCTGAACCCCGATCATATTCCCAACATGTCCTGGGATCTGGCGCTGCACACGGTGATTTCCTTCCTCACCAACACCAACCAGCAGCACTATTCCGGTCAGGCGCAATTGTCCTATTTCGCCCACACGCTCGGCATCGTGACCTTGCAAGTGGTAACACCGGCGGCGGGCCTGGCGACCCTGGTGGCAATCCTGCGCACCCTGTTCAGCAATACCCAACCCGGGGAAACCGTGTCCGTGGGCAACTTCCACCGCGACCTGCTCCGTTCAGTGCTGTGGGTGATGCTGCCCTTGTCGCTGATCACCTCCCTGCTGCTCGCCAGCCAGGGCGTGCCCAGCACCTACCAGGGCGCCACTGAAGTCAGCACCCTGCAGGAGGGCACCACGCAAACCATACCGCTTGGCCCGGTGGCGGCGATGGTGGCGATCAAACAGCTTGGAACCAACGGCGGCGGCTGGTTCGGTCCCAACAGCTCTGTGCCTCTGGAAAACCCCACGTTTTTTTCCAACCTGGTGGAAACCAGCGCACTGATGCTGATTCCCATGGCCCTGGTGTTCATGCTCGGCTTCATGGCCCGGCGCCACCGGCTCGGCTGGTGCGTGGCGGGGGTGATGCTTGGTCTGTCCCTGGTCTCCACGTCATTGAACGTGTTTTCCGAACGCCAACCCAATGCGGCGGTGGCCGTCACCGGCATCCAGGGGCCCAACATGGAAGGCAAGGAAGTGCGCTTCGGCACCGACCTCACCGCACTTTGGGGCAGTTGGACCACACAAACCTCCAACGGCTCGGTGAACGGTATGCACGATTCCTTTAATCCGTTGGGTGGCATGAGCGAGCTGATGAACATGTTCCTCAACGTCACATTCGGCGGCATCGGCGTCGGCTTGATCGGCTATCTGTTGTTCATGTTCGTGGCCGCCTTCATAGGTTCTCTGATGATCGGCCGGGCGCCATCGTTCCTCGGACGGCCGCTGGAAACCCGGGAAATGAAACTCGCCAGCCTGGCCCTGCTGTTGCAGCCGATTCTGATTCTCGGGCTCACCGCGATCACCCTGGCCGTGCCCGGCTGGGCCGGCACCAGCAATCCCGGTCCCCATGGCCTCAGTCAGGTGCTCTACGAATACACCAGTGCGTTCGCCAACAACGGCTCCGGTTTTGAAGGGCTGGGCGATGACAGCGTCTGGTGGAATCTGAGCTGCGCTCTGGCACTGATGGGCGGCCGTTTTATTCCCATGCTGGCGCCTCTGGCCATCGCCGCCTCCCTGGCTGGCAAACGCCCCAGCGCGCAAAGCCGGGGAACGCTGAATGTGGATACCCCCACCTTCGCCGTGCTCACCCTCGGCGTCATCGTGCTGTTCGCTCTGTTGAGCTTTTTACCCGCGCTGGTGCTCGGCCCCATCGCCGAAGCGCTGAGGGCCTGATTGTGATCTATACACCATCGCGCCGGAGTTCATTTTGTCGCCAGGTCGTGATTCCGATTGTGCGATGTAGTCATTCTACATAAACAAGCGTAATCGCGGCCTGGCGGCACTCTCCACCTAAAGAAAGTGGGCCCGGCCCTCCGGGTTGCCGCTGAAAAAGGCGCCCGCTGCGTTGCGCACTTTGACTTTAGAACCACTAGAGCCTGCAGTCCCCGCCTTGCCTGGCGACTTTTTCATCGGCAACGCGATGGCGGATCGATCTCAAACAGGCTCTCAGGAGTTGTCATCATGAGTTCCCGTTCTCTGCTGAGCGGCATCAAGCCTTTCCCGCTGTTTCTGGAATCCTGCAAACGGCTGGCACCGTGGGCATTGGCGCGCAACCCGGTGATGATGGTGGTCGCCATCGGCACCGTGGTCACCTTCGCGTTCGCACTGTGGCACTACAGCCAGGGATTGCCCTGGCGTTTGGAAATGGTGCTGTTCCTGATTCTGCTGGCCACCGTGTTGTTCGCCAACGGCGCCGAGGCCCTGGCCGAATCCCGTGGTCGTGCCCACGCCAACAGTTTGCGTGCAACCCGGCAGAACCTGACTGCCCGGCGCCGGGGCGCCAATGGCGGAATCGACGAAATCAGCGCCGATGCTTTGCGCCGGGGTGACCTGATCGAGGTGGAAGCGGGTGAACTGATTCCCGCCGACGGTGACATCGTCGAGGGCGCCGCCACCATCAACGAGTCCGCCATCACCGGCGAATCCGCCCCGGTGCTACGCGAAGCCGGCACCGATAACAGCAGTGTCAGCGCCGGCACCAAGGTGCTCACCGACCGTATCGTGATCAAGGTCAGCAATGATCCCGGCGACTCCCTGCTGGATCGCATGATCGCCCTGGTGGAAAGCGCCAAACGTCAACGCACGCCCAATGAACTGGCGCTGTCGGTACTGCTGGCGGCGATGACCTTGATCTTTCTGGTGGTGGTCACCGCCTTGGTGCCAATGGGCGATTTTCTCGGCGCGCCGCTGAGCGTGCCGTTGCTGGTGGCCTTGCTGGTCTGTCTGATCCCCACCACCATCGGCGGCCTGTTGCCGGCCATCGGCATCGCCGGTATGGAACGCGCCCTGCGCGCCAATCTGGTGGCCAAATCCGGTAAGGCGGTGGAAGTGGCGGGCAGCATCGACACCCTGCTGCTGGACAAGACCGGCACCATCACCCTGGGCGACCGCCGCGCCACCGCGTTTCTACCCCTGCCCGGCGTTGAGCAAAGCGCGCTAAGGGAAGCCGCCTGCCTCGCCTCCTTCGCCGACCCCACCCCGGAAGGCCGCTCGATTCTCACTCTGGCCCTGGACCAGGGCACCACCGTGGCCGCCAACGAACACGCCGACTTCATCGAATTCTCCGCTCATACCCGGCTATCCGGTGCCGACCTGCCGGAAGGACGGCAAGTGCGCAAGGGGGCCACTGACGCCATTCGCCGCTTCGTCGAGGAACAGGGCGGCCACTATCCGCGAACCACTGACGGCCTGGTGGAACAGGTTGCCAGCAAAGGCGCCACGCCGCTGGTGGTGGCGGAGAACCATCAAGTGCTCGGCGTCATCGCCTTGTCCGATGTGATCAAGCCGGGAATCCGGGAGCGTTTCGCCCGCTTGCGCGAAGCCGGTGTTCGCACCGTCATGATCACCGGCGATAACCCGCTCACCGCCGCCGCCATCGGCGCCGAGGCCGGGGTCGATGACGTGGTGGCCGAAGCCACACCGGAACGCAAGTTGGCACTGATCCGCGAAGAACAACGCAAAGGCAGGCTGGTGGCGATGATGGGCGACGGCACCAACGACGCCCCCGCCCTGGCCCAGGCGGATCTGGGTCTGGCCATGAACTCCGGCACCCAGGCCGCCAAGGAAGCCGGCAATATCGTGGATCTGGACTCCGATCCCGGCAAATTGCTGGAAGTGGTGGAAATCGGCAAGCAGCTGTTGATCACCCGTGGCGCTCTGACCACCTTCTCCCTGGCCAACGACGTGGCCAAGTACTTCGTTATTTTGCCGGCTTTGTTCGTGGTGTCACTGCCCAGCCTGGGCGCCTTGAATCTGCTGGAGTTGCACAGCCCGGACAGTGCGATTCTTTCGGCGGTGCTGTTCAACGCCCTGATTATCCCTGCACTGATTCCGTTCGCTCTGCGCGGCGTGCGGGTGCGCCCCGGCAGCGCCGACGCCACCCTGCGCCGCAATCTGTTGATCTTCGGCCTCGGCGGCCTGCTGCTGCCGTTCCCCGCCATCAAACTTATCGACCTGGCTCTGGCCTGGATGCTCTAGGAGTGATCATGAATGCCCGCACTTTAACCTCCACCTCCTGGTTTTCGGCTTTGCGCCTGGCCGTGGTTCTGATGCTGTTATGCGGCGGTCTTTACCCGCTGATCAGCACACTGCTCGGACAAACGCTGTTTCCTGAACAGGCCCGCGGCAGCCTCGTCTATCTGAACGGCGAGGCGGTGGGCTCGCAACTGGCGGCGCAGCCCTTCAGTGAGCCGCGCTATTTCCACCCGCGTCCTTCCGCCGCCGACTACGATCCCACCGGGGTGTCCGGCTCCAATCTGGCGCCGAGCAACCCCGAATTGCGTGAACGGGTAACGCGGGACGCCGCCGCCCTGTCCCGTCAGGAAAACGTTCCCGTCGAGAAACTGCCGGTGGATCTGGTAACCGCCTCCGGTTCCGGTATCGATCCACATATCAGTCCGGAAGCCGCCGCGCTGCAAGCCCCCCGGGTGGCGACGGCGCGTGGTCTGGCGCTTGAGCAGGTGAAGCAAAGCATCGCCTCGCACACCCGGGCGCCTTTCCTGGGTGTGTTCGGTCCGACCTACGTCAATGTCCTCACTCTCAATCTGGCACTGGATGCAGCGGAGGCCACCAACCCATGAAGCTCTTGAGCCGCACACCGCTGTCCCTGTTTCTCTGCACTCTGGCGGTACCCGCCTCGGCGGACTGGCAAGCCGATGCCGACATCACCCTCACCAGCAACTATCTGTGGCGGGGCAAAACGCAAAGCGATGACCGCCCGGCGCTACAGGCCGGGGTCGAAACCCGGCATACTGGCGGCGGCTACGCCGGTGCCTGGTTCTCCACCATTGACGATGGCGAGGACGCTGGTTACGAGATGGATTTGACCATGGGCCGGCGCTTCAAGGCCGGGCCGTTGCCAATGGACGTGGGCCTGATCTACTACGCCTACCCGCTGGCGGAACAGGATAGCGATATCGGTGAAGGGTTGATCACCGTGGGTCCGGATGCACTGCAGGTACGCTATGCACTCACTGTTTGGAAAGAGGACGGCGATGGCCGCACCCACGATCAGTATCTGGCCCTGGGTGGTACTTATCCGGTGTCGGACGACTACGGCGTTTCCTGGACGGTGGGCCACGTGAAGGACGCCACCGATGATGACGGTGACTACCAGCATCTGGCCCTGGCGGTGAGCCGTGATCTGGCCGAGCACGGCGTTCTCAGCCTCGGTGTCGAGAGCAATAACGCCGACGACGACCGCCATCGCAACCGGCCACGGCTGGTGCTCAGTTGGCAATGGAGCCTATGAAAGCCCCGACCACACCGGACCCGGACGCCCTGCTGGCGGTCAGCGACGACGCCAGCCGGGGCCGCCTGAAAATCTTTATCGGCGCGGCGCCCGGCGTGGGCAAGACCTACGCCATGCTGCAAGCCGCCCGGGAGCTTGCCCGTCAGGGCCAGCCGGTGCTGCTGGGCGTGATCGAATCCCACGGCCGCGCAGAAACCGAGGCGCTTTGCGCCGACCTGCCGCGCCTGCCGTTACGTCCGATCCAATATCGAGGACGCGACTTTCATGAGTTCGATCTGCAAGGGGCATTGCAACAACACCCTCCGCTGATTCTGGTGGACGAACTCGCGCACCGGAACCTTCCCGGCAGTCTGCACCCGCGCCGCTATCAGGACATCGAGGACCTGCTCGCCGCCGGCATCGACGTGTGGACCACGGTCAACGTCCAGCACCTGGAAAGTCTCAATGACCACATTGCCCGCATCACGGGCGTGCGCATGCGTGAAACCATACCCGACGCCCTGGTTCAATCGGCCCGCGATCTGATGCTGGTGGATCTGCCACCGGATCAACTGCTGGAACGGCTGCGCCAGGGCAAGGTGTATGTGCCGGAACAGGCCCGGGCGGCCATGGATCACTTCTTCAACCGGGGCAATCTAACCGCGTTGCGCGAACTCGCGCTGCAGACCGTGGCCAATCGTATCGATCACGACGTGTTCACCACCATGGCCAGCCAGGGTGTCGATGGCCCCTGGCCGGTACGCCCGCGTCTGCTGGTCTTGGTGGACGGGCGCGGCAACGACAAAGCGGTGGTGCGCGCCGCCGCGCGCATGGCGCAACGGCGTCGGGCGCCCTGGAGTACCCTTTGGGTGGACACCGGGCAATCACCACCCGATACGCAAAAGCAGAACCTGGAAGCGGTATTCCGGCTCACTGAGCAATTGGGCGGAGACATCGTGACCCTGCATGGCCACGATGTGGTCGGCATGGCTCTGAATCATGCCCGCCATCACAACGTCACCGGCATCGTATTCGGCCGCAGCCGCCACCGTCCGCTGGCCGGCTTATTCGGCCGCACCCTGAGTCAGAAACTGATGCGACGGGGGCAGGACTTCGAGCTGACCTGTATCGCCAACGCACCGCCCCGTCACCGTCGGCGCTGGCGCGCACCGGGTTGGCCACCGGCGCGGCAGTTGTGGCTGGCACTGTCGGTGGTGGCGGCGAGCGTATTGGCCGCTACGGTGGCGGATCATTTCCTGGCCTTGCCGAATCTGTCGCTGATCTTTCTTACCGGTGTCCTGCTGGTGGCCAGCCGTACCGGCATGCGCGCCGCCACCTTCGCCGCCGTGCTCAGCCTGCTCACCTACAACTTTTTCTTCACCGAGCCGTATTACAGCTTGGCCATTTATCATACCCAGGACATTCTCACCGTGGCGTTCTTTCTGGTTATCGCCCTGGTCACCGGGCGGCTGGCCAGCCGCCTCAGAAACCAGATCGTCAACCTGCGCCGGATCGGCGATCATAACCGCTCACTGCTAACGCTGAGCCGCCGGTTGGGCGAAGCCACCGGCCTTCAGGATGTCCGGCGCGAAGCCGAGGCTTACCTGAGCCGGGAATTCGATAGCCGGATCCAGGTGGTGCCAGCACAGGAGCTGGACCGCAACGCCGACCTCGACGGTGCTCTGCGCAGTGCCGCCCAATGGGCCCTGGAAAGCGGCAAACACGCCGGGCAAGGCAGTGACACTCTGGGCAACCTGCCCCAGCGTGTCATGCCACTGCGTTTTCGTGATCAGAGTTTCGGTGTGTTAATCCTCGACACCCGATCCCTGGGCGACGTGGACGCCGCCGTGCTCAGCCATCTGGAAACGCTGGCCAATCAGGTTGCCCTGGCATTGTGGCGAGTCCAGCTAAGCGCCACTCTGGAAGCGTCCCGGGTCGCCGAGGAAACCGAACGGCTGCGCTCGGCCCTGCTCTCCTCCATTTCCCATGACCTGCGTACCCCACTGTCGTCCATGATCGGCGCCGCCAGCAGTTTGCGCGACCAGGCCTCACTGCTCAGTGAAGAACATCGCCGGGAACTGCTCGACGCCATCCTCAACGAGGGACACCGGCTGAACAGCTATATTCAGAATCTGCTGGATATGACCCGGCTCGGCCATGGCACTCTGAAGCTGGCACGGGACTGGATCGCGCCGGCGGACCTGATCGCCGCGGCGTTGAAACGCACCGCGCCGCTTACCGCCAGTCTGACACTGCACCGGCAAGTGGACGCGGACTTACCCCTGCTGTTCGTACATCCCGCGCTCATCGAGCAGGCTCTGGTGAATCTGATCGAGAACGCCGCGAAATTCTCTCCCCCCGGCGGCGAAATCACCCTCACCGCCCGGGCCGACACTGGCCGTATCGTGGTCGAAATCAGCGATCAGGGACCGGGTATTCCAGAGCATCAACGAGAGAAGGTTTTCGACATGTTCTTCACTGGCGGCGACGGTGACCGGGGCCCCTACGGCAGCGGCCTGGGCCTCGCCATCTGCCGGGGCATGGTCGGCGCCCATGGCGGCACCATTGAGGCCCTGCCGCCGATCAACGGCGGTGGCGCGCACATCGTGATAACCTTGCCCTTGATGGAACAACAGCCCGATGGAACGAGCCATGTCTAATGCCGCCGGCGGCATTCTGATCATCGACGACGAAGTGCAGATCCGTCGATTTCTCCGCATCAGCCTGCAAACCGAAGGCTACCAGGTGAATGAAGCCGCCACCGGTGGCGACGGCCTGGCTCTGGCCCGTACCAGCCAGCCCGCCCTGATCGTGCTGGACCTGGGACTACCCGATCTGGACGGCCAGGAGGTGCTCGCACGAATCCGGGAAATCAGTACCGTCCCGGTCATCATTCTTTCAGTACGCGATGATGAAGGCGAAAAAGTCCGGGCCCTGGACCACGGCGCCAACGACTATGTCACCAAACCCTTTGGTGTTCAGGAATTTCTCGCCCGGGTGCGCCGCCACCTCGGCCACAGCAACGACGCCGGCGGCCCCCTCAATGAATACGACGATGGCCACCTGCGTTTCGACCTCGCCCGCCACCAGGTGGAACTGGCGGGTACCCCGGTGAAACTCACCCCCAAGGAGTTCAGCGTCCTCGGTATGCTCATCGGCAACGCCGACCGGGTCATTACCCAACAACAATTGCTGCGCCAGGTCTGGGGCGAAAGCCATCAGCATGACAACCACTACCTGCGTATCCTCATCGGCCGCCTGCGGCAAAAACTCGGCGACGATCCCGTGGCACCCACCTACCTCCACACCGAGCCCGGCGTCGGCTACCGCTTCGAACCCCGCTCCGACTGATCCCGCCCTTGTCTCCGCCTCCATTCCTGCTAAACTACCGCGCCGATACAGGATCCATGCCGGAATAGCTCAGTCGGTAGAGCAACTGATTCGTAATCAGTAGGTCGGAGGTTCGATTCCTCTTTCCGGCACCATTCGCGCAGCCCCAGTGCTTCCATCTCTCCGCCATCCGAGTCTGTTTGAAGTCAGCGGGGATGCACCCTCCCGACTGTTGCAAGGTGCTTTGAAGGAAATCGCCATGAACGAGATTTCCCCCATACAACGCCCCCCTCTGGCTCTACCCGATGGCCAATGCCGGTTATTGTTGCATTCCTGCTGCGCTCCGTGCTCTGGTGAAGTCATGGAAGCGCTGCATGCCTCGGGCATCGAATACACCGTGTTCTTTTACAACCCCAATATTCACCCGGTGAAGGAATACTTGATTCGCAAAGAGGAGAACATACGCTTTGCGGATAAACACAATGTACCTTTCGTGGATGCTGACTACGACACCGATAATTGGTTTGAACGCGCCAAGGGACTGGAGGACGAACCAGAACGAGGCGCGCGCTGTACCATGTGCTTCGACATGCGTTTCGAGCGTACCGCGCTGTACGCCCATGAACATGGTTTCAAGGTAATCAGCAGCTCGCTGGGCATTTCGCGCTGGAAGAACATGGCGCAGATCAACGATTGCGGCCACCGGGCTGCCGCGCCTTATCCAGGCCTGCAATACTGGGATTACAACTGGCGCAAAAAGGGTGGCGCCAATCGTATGGTCGAAATCAGTAAACGTGAGAAGTTCTATCAGCAGGAATACTGTGGCTGTGTCTACTCCTTGCGGGACACCAACCGGCATCGCCGTGCCCAGGGACGCGACCGCATCCGGATTGGCGTTCAATATTATGGTATGGAAGACACCTGAGCCTGCCCGCCACAACAGCGCGCGGCGATGTGCGTGTCCCACCCCAATCGGCGCCATGTAACCACCGGATGATTATCATGTCCGCTTCGCCTCTTCAGCCCTGACACTATTTCTTGAATGTCTTCACCAATCGCGCTCTGGCGCCACGCCGCCAGGCTGACCACTCCGGTCATGCTGGGTTACATTCCATTAGGTATCGCTTTTGGCGTGTTATGCGTGCAAATGGGCCACCCATGGTGGATTGCCGTGCTGATGTCGGTGGCGATCTATTCCGGCGCCAGCCAGTTTCTGTTGTTGACCTTGCTGGCCGCCCAGGCATCGCTGACGGAAATCGGCGTGGCCATCTTTCTGCTCAGTTGCCGGCATCTGTTCTACGGTTTGTCGCTGCTCGGGCGCTTCGCCGGCGCCGGGGCCCGCAAACTCTATTTGATTTACGCGCTGACCGACGAAACCTATTCGCTGCTAAGCAGCGTGCCGGAGGCGCGCGATCCCGCCGTGGCCGCGCGCATCAGCGTCTTGAATCAGGGCTGGTGGCTGCTCGGGACGGCGTCCGGTGCCGCTATTGGCGACTTGGTGCGGTTTGACAGCACGGGCATGGAATTCGCTTTGACGGCCCTGTTCATCGTCCTGACGCTGGAACTGATGTGCAAAGTTCGCCGTGCCGCACCGTTTGTCATCGGCTTACTCTGTTCCGCGGGCGCGATGCTGCTACTGCCCCCGGAACATCTGTTAGTGGCGGCGATCGGTGGCGCCTGCCTGGTGTTGCTGTGGGATTATCAGCGAAACCGGGACAAGGAGGTGATGCGATCATGAGCCCGGAAGGTATTTTCGCAGGGATTGCCGTGGCGGCTCTGGCGTCACTGGCTTCCCGCGCTCTGCCGTTCGTCGCGCTGTCGCGTCACCGTGATCAGCCGTTGCTGGAACACCTGGGGCGCTATCTGCCCGCTGCCATCATGACCATTCTGGTGGTCTATTCGTTACGCGACCTGCGCCTGTTCGCCCACACTGATCATGGCGCGATATTAGTCTGGAACAACAACGGCCTGCCTCTGTTGCTGTCATCGCTGGTGGTCGTGTTACTGCACCTTATCAAGCGCAATGTATTGCTTTCCATTCTTGGTGGTACCGCCTTCCATATGCTGTTGGTGCAATACATCGTCCCCGGCCTGGCTTTCCCGGTCGAGACAACCGCAACCGGCGATCAATATCCGCGCGCCCTCGAAGCGGCGGCACCGGCGATCCCGGAACCGCCACTGGCCTTAGAACCTGTTCACGATCTTTACGCCACCGCGTTGC
>NZ_AQPF01000057.1:0-19869 GCF_009846745.1 Alcanivorax xiamenensis
CGGACGCCGGACGCCGGACGCCGAAAGATGAAAAACCGGGCGCGCCGACTTGGCAAGCAATAAAAACGCTTTTTTATAACCGCCGTCCATGGCGGTCACCCTTTGGGCCATCGCGGAGCAACCTTAAAAATTGCTCCCGGCCATTAGTGTCCCACAATCCGCTGGCACGCTGACACGCAACACGCCGGCACGCCAAACCCAAGGCTCGCTTGCCGGCCTTGGGGACACCAATTCAAAGCAACCCCGTCACGCCGGACTCGATCCGGCATCTCCTTCTACGAAGTTGTGCGCCCCGAAGCGGGAGTTCAATGGTCTTAAGCCAGGAAACGCTCTACCCCGGGATGCCCGAGTGTTTTCAAAGCGTGTTGGCGTGCCAGCGTGTTAGCGGCCCGTTCCACAACGGTGGGACAGCAATGGCTCTCAGCCATTTTTTATGACCGCCGTCCATGGCGGTCACCCTGCGGGCCGTCGCGCAGCAACGTTAAAAATTGCTCCCGGCAATTTTTTATTTCCGCAATACCCGCGGCCCCGGGTTTTGACTATAGCATCCCGCGTCTGACGCGATCAGCTGCCCTGGTAGACCACGCGGTAGATAACACCGGCATAGTCATCGGCGATCAGCAAACTGCCGTCGGCGGCCTGCATGACGTCCGCCGGACGTCCCCAGCGGGTGCCGTCCTCACGCAGCCAGCCGCTGATGAACGGTTGGTAGCCGGTAACCTTGTCGATGCCTTCCACGCCAACCCGGGTGACCCGGTACCCGGCCGGCGTGCTGCGATTCCAGGAACCGTGCTCGGCGATGAAGATGTCACCCCGGTAGTCCTCGGGAAATTGCTCCCCGGTATAGAACGTCATGCCCAAGGGGGCATGGTGCGCCGGCATGGTCCGCATCGGCATGGCGAACTCGCCCGGGTCCTTGTTCTTGCCGAACTCGGGGTCCGGCACCGTGCCACCGTGAATGAAGGGGTAACCGAAATGCTCACCGTCCTCGCGTACCCGGTTGAGCTCCTCCGGCGGGATCTCGTCGCCGAGCATGTCGCGACCATTGTCGGTGAACCACAACTGCCCACTGCGCGGATGGAAATCAAATCCCACCGAATTACGCACTCCGCGGGCCACCGTGGTCATGTCCCCCGAATCCAGGTCATAGCGTTGGATGGTGGCGTAGGGTGCTTCCCGGTCGCAGATGTTGCAGGGCGCGCCCACCGGCACGATCAGCTTCCCTTCCGGGTCGAACGCCAGGTACTTCCAGCCGTGATGGGAGTCGGAGGGAAACCCGTCCGTCACCAGATCCGGGGCCGGCGGATCGTCCAGATGATCGAGAATGTCCGGCAGTGCCAGGATCCGGTTCACCGCCGCCACATAGAGGGTACCGTCGCGATAGGCGATCCCGGAGGGCATGTTAAGCCCTTCCGCCAGCACCCAGGTGTGATCGGCGCGGCCGTCACCGTCGGCGTCGCGAACCGCATACACCTTGCCCTCTTCACGGGAGCCGGCGAACACCGTGCCGTCCTCGGCCTGCGCCAGTTGCCGGGCGTTGGGGACAGCATCGGCGAACACCGTCAGGGTGAATCCCTCGGGCAGAGTCAGGCTGTCCAGGGGCAGGGAGTCGGCCATGGCCGGCACGGCAAAGCCGAGTAACAGGCCGGCCAGCCAGGGTCGACCATGAACGGCGGAAAGGCCGCTATGAGCCCGCGGCGTCCTTCCGCGCGCCAGGGTGTCCTGCTTTTTCCAAGGCATCTTGAACCTCCGGAGGCATGTAGGTCTCATCGTGTTTGGCGAGCACTTCCTCCGCCTCGAACCGTTCCTGGCTCACCAGCGTGCCGTTGGCGACGATACCCTGCCCTTCGCGGAACAGATCCGGCAGGATGCCCTGGTAATGGACGGTGAAGGTGCCCTTGCCGTCGGTGACGTCGAAGGTCACATCCAGAGTCTCGGGGTCGCGTACCACCGATCCCTCCATAACCAGACCCCCCACACGCATTTTAGTGCCCACTGGCGCTTCGCCGCTGACCACCTGCTGCGGGGTAAAAAACAGATTGATGTTCTGGCGCAGCGCGTACACCGCCAGAGCGGTGGCCAGGGCCAGCCCCAGAAACACCGCCAGCACCACGATCAGGCGCTGTTTACGAACCGGATTCATGCTTAACCTCCCGGGTTTCCCGTCGCCACTGGCGAGCCACGTCCTGGCGCACCCGCGCCAGCTTGCGCGCCGCCAGCACCATATTGATCACGATCAGCAGCGCACAAATACCGTAAGCGCTCCAGACATAGGGCCCGTGCCGGCCCATGGCCAGAAATTCCGCGAAGCTGTCGAAATACATCAGTGTCCCTCCACCAGTTTGCGTACCCAGCCGCTGCGGCGCTCCCGGCTCAGCACTTCGGCCCGGGCCCGCATCAGGACGTTGGCGGCGTACAGCAGCCACATGCCCAGCATGCTGATCAGCAGCGGGTACTTCATGGCCGGGTTGATGGAGGATTCGCTGAACAGGTTCAAGGTCGCCCCCTGATGCAGGGTGTTCAGCCACTCCACCGAATACTTCACGATCACCACGTTGATCACCCCGACCAGGGCCAGCAACGAGGCGGCGCGGGCGGCCTGGCGGGGATCACGGATGGCGGACTGCAGCACCATCACGCCGAGATACATGAACAACAGGATCAGCATCGAGGTCAGGCGCGCGTCCCACTGCCAGTAGGTGCCCCAGGTGGGCTTGCCCCAGATCGCGCCGCTGATCAGGGACACCGCCGCCAACACCGCGCCGAACGGCGCCAGCGCCTTGAGCATCACCTCGGCCATTTTCATCCGCCATACCAGGCACACCAGCCCGGCCACGCCCATGGCGATGTAGCCCATCAGGGCGCCGCTGGAAGCGGGAACGTGGAGATAGATAATGCGATAGCTGTCACCCTGGTAACGCTCCACCGGCGCGTAGGCCAGCCCCCATACCAGGCCGATGGCCAGTACGATCAGCGCCAGCGGCCACAGCCACGGCAGCACTATGTCGGCGAACCGGTAAAAGTAGCGGGGCGAGCCCAGTTGGTGATACCAGCGTTTGAGAGTATTCCACATAGCTTCGACTCTGATTTTTTGTCGTCCGCCCGGGCGGTATTTTTTGTCGTCGACCCCGGCGATCAGTCTCCGGCGCTGATCCGCAGGCCCATCGCCACCGCCAGTGGCCCCAGACTCAACGCCAACGCCAGCAGCGCGCCCAATACCGCCAGCAACCCCTGGGTGGGAGAGCCGTCCACGGCGGCGCGCACCACACCGGCGCCGAACACCAGCACCGGAACATAAAGCGGCAGAATCAGCAGCGCCAGCAGAATACCGCCACGATTCAACCCCACGGTCAACGCCGCGCCGATGGCACCGATCACCGTCAGTGTCGGTGTTCCCAACAGCACGCTGTAAGTCAGCGTGGCCAGTGCCGGCACCGGCAACTGCATCATATAACCCAGCAACGGCGCCAGCAGCGCCAGCGGCAGTCCGGTCAGCAGCCAGTGCGCCAGCAGCTTGGCCGACACCGGCAGCACCGACACCACCGGCGCGGTCAGCATCTGATCCAGGGCACCGCTTTCCTGGTCACGGCGGAACAGCCCGTCCAACGACAGCATCACCGCCAGCAGCGCCGCCACCCAGACCACGCCCGGCGCCACCAGCGCCAACAACTCCGGCTTCGGTGACAGCCCCAACGGGAACAGGCTGACCACCACCATGAAAAAGAACAACGGCTGCACCATATCCGCCGGAGATCGCCAGATCAGGGTCAGTTCCCGGCGCAGGGTCGCCCACCAGGGTCCGTTCATGCCGGTGCCTCCGCGCCCAGATGCAGCCGCCGCACATCATCGCCGACCCGGTGGTGGGAGGTATACAGCACTAAAGTGCCGTTGCCGGCGGCATCGCGTATGCGCTGGTCCAGGCGCGCCACGCCGTTCTGGTCGATGGCGGTGTAGGGTTCGTCCAGGATCCACACTTTTTTCGGCGCCAGCCACAGCCGTGCCAGTGCCACCCGGCGCTTCTGACCGGCGGAGAGATGCGCCGCCGGCACGTCTTCGAAACCGTACAGGTCCACCGCGTCCAGGGCCGCGTCCACGTCGCCCGGCTGGTTGTTCAGCGCGGCGCTGAAACGCAGATTCTCACGGGCGGTCAGTTCTTCCCGCACACCGGGCTGATGACCGAGATAGAGCAGGTCCGGCGCCAGCGGTGAATGCCAGCGCACCTCGCCTTCATAGAACCCATGCAATCCCACCAGAATCCGCAGCAGAGTGGTCTTGCCCGCCCCGTTGGCGCCGGTGATCTGCCAGATCTCGCCGGCGCTGGCCTGGAACGCCAGATCACGGAACAGCACGCGCTCATCCCGTTCGCACTGGAGCTGCCGGACGGTCAGACGAAGGGAGTCACAGCTCATGGGGCTCCTGATCGGGAAATAGTGGGCTCGAGTCGGCGGCGCAGTATAGCATGTATTTCCACTACTATTAGTGGGACAAAACAGCATACGGGAGAGACCATGGGCATCGAAATCGAACGCAAATTCCGGGTCCGCGACAGCGCCTTTCTCGACGGCCGCGACGGCGAGCGGCTGACCCAGGGCTACCTCAGCCACGATAAGCGGGCCACGGTACGGGTGCGGATCAAGGGCGAGCAAGCCTGGCTCACCATCAAGGGGGAAACCCACGGCGCCAGCCGCAGCGAGTTCGAATACCCGATCCCGCCCGACGACGCCCGCGCCATGCTCGACGAACTGTGCGGAGAAGGCGTCATCGACAAAACCCGCTACCTCGTTCCTCACCAGGGTCACACCTGGGAGGTGGATGTCTTCCACGGCGATAACCAGGGCCTGATCATCGCCGAACTGGAACTGGACCACGAAGACCAGCCCTTCCCCCACCCCGACTGGCTCGGCGACGAAGTCACCGGCGACCCTCGCTACTACAACAGCGCGCTGAGCAAAACACCGTATAAAACAGTTGATAGTTGACAGTGGACAGTTGACAGCGAAAGACAAAAACAGGTGATCTTTAGCCACTGTGGGAAGCTTGCTTGCAAGCGAATGGAGTTCGTTCAGGCGCTTGACGACATTCGCTTGCAAGCAAGCTTCCCACAGAAAAGGCATGAATCGATTTTGTTGATACGCAAATAGCTTTTGCACTTCCGCATTTCTTTTCGCTGTCAACTATCAACTGATTCACCTATCAACTGCCTTTCCTTTGCTCTATTATGGTGCACGCTCCAAGGACGACCTCGGGGCGCGGCCTTGATGGCCGCTTCTTCCGGGGACGACCCCGCCACGAAAAGGACCTCCTCATGGCGTGGTATCTGCTGTTCCTCGCGGGTTTGCTGGAAACCGGCTGGGCCATCGGGCTCAAATACACCGAGGGTTTCACCCGCCCGCTCCCCTCCGTGCTGACCATCACGGCCATGGCCATCAGTTTCTGGCTGCTGGCCACGGCGATGAAAACCCTGCCGGTGGGCACCGCCTACGCGGTATGGACCGGCATCGGCGCCACCGGCGCGGTGATCCTCGGTATCGTGCTGTTCCAGGAGCCGGCGACGCTGGCGCGTCTGTTGTGCGTGGTCGCCATTGTCGGCGGCATTATTGGTCTCAAGCTGGTCGGCTGACCTGGCGGATGCCGGACAGATGTTCGAAGCACAGCGCCTCGGCGGTCTCCATGAAATCCTGAATGAAGGGCACCGCCTGATCGCCCTGGCGTACCGCGGCATACAAGGTACGCCAGACCCCCTCCTCGCCCAGTCGCACGCTGTTCACCAGCCCCAGATCGAGGTACTCGGTGAGCGCCCAGTTCGGTAGCGCCGCCACGCCACGTCCCGCCGCCACCAATTGCACCATCATCGGCGTCAACTCGGCGGTGCGCACGGAACCAGGCGCCATTCCCGCGGGATCGAGAAAGGCGGTGAACACGTCCAGCCGTTCGCGCTCCACCGGATAAGTAATCAAGGTCTGTTCCGCCAGTGCCCCCGGCTCGATGAAGCGCCGCGCCGCCCATTCACTGTCACGCGCCACCGCCAACACCAGCTCATAGCGGAACAGCGGCAGGTAGCACACCGCCGGGTCGTCCACCGGGTCCGACGTCACCACCATGTCCAGATCGCCCCGGGTCAGCGCGGTCAGCGGCTCGAAGCCGAAGGCGGCGGACAGATCCAGCTCCACTTCCGGCCAGTCCTCGCGGAAGCGATCCAGCGCCGGCATCAGCCACTGGAAGCAGGAGTGGCATTCAATGGCGATGTGCAGGCGGCCGCTATCCCCGGCGGAAAGCCGTTTCAGTTCGGTCTCGGTTTTCTTCACCAGTGGCAGAATCTGCCGCGCCAACGCCAGCAGACGGGCGCCGGCGGTGGTGAAACGCACCGGCCGGGTACGCCGCACGATCAGTTCCAGTCCCAGCCGGTGCTCCAGATCCTTCAATTGATGCGACAACGCCGACTGGGTGACATGCAGCCGCTCCGCGGCTTCCACCAGGGAGCCGGCATCGTCGATGGCCTGGAGAGTCCGCAGGTGGCGTAGTTCCAACATGGTCAGAGGCTCCCACGCCACACGCCGACACACCCGCACGCTAGCCCTGGGCCCCCTGCTCCAATCGCCTCAATCATGAGAATTCCTCATTTTCAACTTTAGATATTTGATTTTGCCTCATACCCCAAGGTCCGCACAATGTCCCTCATCCCTGCCTGACGCCAGTTGCCCCTGGCATGCCGGCGTGCAGGCGTGTCGTGTGTCAGCGAATTTAAAGGACCGATCATGACCACCTTGCACAATCTGGGCTTCCCGCGCATCGGCGCCCGCCGGGAATTGAAACAGGCACAGGAAGCCTACTGGGGCGGTACCCTGCAACAAAGCGAACTGGAACATGTTGGCCGCAGTCTGCGCGAGCGGCACTGGGCCCTGCAGGCACAGGCCGGCGTCGATCTGCTGCCGGTGGGCGACTTCGCCTGGTACGACCAGATTCTGGAATTCTCCTGCCTGCTCGGCGTGGTGCCGGCGCGCTTCGGCCAGGACGCCGCTGCCGACGTGGATCTGGATACCCTGTTCCGCATGGCCCGTGGCCGCGCGCCCACCGGCACCCCGGCGGCCGCCTGCGAAATGACCAAGTGGTTCGACACCAACTACCATTACATCGTGCCGGAACTGGCCGCCGATCAGAACTTCCGCATCGCCCGCGAGAGTCTGTTCGAGCAGGTGGAGGAAGCCAAGGCGCTCGGACACCAGCCGAAACCAGTGATCCCCGGCCCGCTGACTTACCTTTACCTGAGCAAGGGCGAGGGTTTCGACGGCGCCGATGACAGCGCCAAGCTGGCTCTGCTGGAGACTCTGATTCCGGTTTACCGCCGGATTCTGCAGCGGCTGGCGGATCAAGGCGTGCAATGGGTGCAGATCGACGAGCCGATCCTGGTGCTGGATCTGCCCGACGCCTGGCAGCGCGCCTACCTGCGGGTGTATGACCAACTGGCCGCCGCCAGCACCGCCCGTCTGCTGCTGGCCACCTATTTCGGCGCGCTGAAGAACAACCTGTTCACCGCCCTGGAACTGCCGGTGGCCGGCCTGCACCTGGACCGGGTACGCGGCGATGACGATCTGGAACAGGTGATCGGTCGGCTCGGCGACAAAGTACTCTCCCTCGGCTACATCAACGGCCGCAATATCTGGCGTACCGATCTCGACGCCGCCCTGTCGGCGCTGCAACCGGTCAAGGACGCACTCGGCGACCGTCTGTGGCTGGCGCCCTCCTGTTCCCTGCTGCACAGCCCGGTGGACCTGGACCAGGAAGACAAGCTCGACAGCGAACTGAAAAGCTGGCTCAGCTTCGCCAAACAGAAGCTGGACGAACTGGCGCTGCTGGGCGGCGCGCTGGACGGCGATGCCGCCGCCGAGTCGGGCCTGCAAGCACAACGCGAGGCACTGCGGGCACGCGCCGAATCCATCCGTATCCACAACCCGGCGGTGGCCGAGCGGATCGCCGCCAGCGGCGATCTTTCCCGCGACCGTCTGAGCCCGTTCGCGGAACGTATCGCCAAACAACAGGACGCGCTGAAGCTGCCGGCGTTCCCCACCACCACCATTGGCTCCTTCCCGCAGACCCGGGAAATCCGCGAAGCGCGCCGGGACTGGAAAGCCGGCAAGCTCGACGACGCCGCCTACACCGAACAGATGAAGCAGGAAATCGCCCGCTGCATCCGTTATCAGGAAGAAGTGGAACTGGACGTGCTGGTGCACGGTGAAGCCGAACGCAATGACATGGTGGAGTACTTCGGTGAGCTGCTGGAGGGCTTCGCCTTCACCCGCTTCGGCTGGGTGCAAAGCTACGGTTCCCGTTGCGTGAAACCGCCGATCATTTTCGGCGACGTGCAGCGTCCCAACCCGATGACGGTGGAATGGGCCCGCTACGCCCAGTCCCTGACCGATAAACCGGTGAAGGGCATGCTCACCGGACCGGTGACGATTCTGCAATGGTCCTTCGTGCGCGACGATCAGCCCCGCTCGGAAACCTGCAAGCAGATCGCCCTGGCCCTGCGTGACGAGGTGCGGGATCTGGAAAGCGCCGGCATCAAGGTGATTCAGATCGACGAGCCGGCCCTGCGCGAAGGCCTGCCGCTGCGCCAGGGGGAATGGCAGGCCTATCTGGACTGGGCGGTGGACTGCTTCCGTCTGGCCACCGTCGGTGTGGACGATGACACCCAGATCCATACCCACATGTGCTATTCCGAGTTCAACGACATCATCGAGGCGATCGCCGCGCTGGACGCGGACGTGATCACCATCGAGACCTCCCGCTCCAACATGGAGCTGCTGGACGCGTTCCGCGACTTCCAATACCCCAACGACATCGGTCCGGGGGTGTATGATATCCACTCCCCCAACGAACCGGACGTGGCCTGGATGGTCGGCTTGATGGAAAAAGCCGCCGAGCGGCTGCCGAAGGAACGCTTGTGGGTCAACCCGGATTGCGGCCTGAAAACCCGCAAGTGGGAGGAAACCCAGGGCGCCCTGGCCAACATGGTGGCCGCCGCCAAACAACTACGCACGGGGTAAAAACGGTCCATGGCGGCTTAGCGGGAGCCGTCATCCTCCATCAGGGACAGCGGAGCCGCGTTACGCCTTTGCGGGAACACCGTGAAGCAGAGTCCCGCAAAGGCGTAACGCGGCTCCGCTTCGAGTGAATCGCCGCTTTCCGAGCCTCAACAACGACGGACCTTTCAGGAAAGGTATTCGCTGCCAAGGCAGCTCCCACGGCGGCTTCGTAGCTCCTGCTGTGGGAAGATGTCCGGGCGGCGCTCCGCTTGGCGGCGAATCGGCGTTATTGCGTGTAAGCAGACTGTTTCGCAGCTGCCCGACAGTCGTACTCCGCTGCCCTTGATGGAGGGTAATCCGATCCCGATTGTCGCCTCACTCACTCCACCTGCAACAACCGGTCCGGCCCCAGTTCCACCGGGGCCAGATCGCCGGGTAACCGCCATTGGCCGGCATGCCGTTCCGCCGGCTTGTGGTCCACCTCCGGCAGGTTGGTCAGATCACGCACCGCGTCCCGATACAGGTCGGTGCGGTAGCATTGCGCGGCGAAAGTGCTTTTCTCCTCGATGCGGCCTTGCCGCCATCGCTGCATCTCCCCAAGCAGAAACTCCGCGTCCGAACGCCACGGGAAATTGGCTTGATAGGCGGAAAACACGTGAAAATGATGACGCGGGAACGGCTGGCCGGTGAGCCCGCCGGGCAAGCGCTGGGAAAACGGCGCGCCGATCACTTCCGCCGGCAGGCCCAGCCAGGCCGGATGCGCCAGCCACTCCAGACACGCCTGCAGATGTTCATCGGCATGGGTCGCCGCCCGATACAGGGCGCGCAGAAGAGCACGATGGGTATCCGGATGGGCCGCCGCCCACTCACGGGTCACCGCCAGCACTTTTTCCGGCGCGTTTTCCCAGATCTGGTAGCCGGACAGAAGGCAATGTCCGGCGCCGGTAAGCGCCGCCAGACTGTTCCAGGGTTCGCCCACACAGAAACCGTCGATGTGACCGAGCCGTAAATGATCCACCATTTGCGACGGCGGCAGCACCACCAGTTTGACGTCGTGGTCCGGATCGAGCCCCGCCACCGCCAGCCAGTGGCGCAGCTGATAAGCGTGGCAGGAAAAAGGAAACACCACCGCCAGTACCAGCGGCGCGTCACCGGCGCTGGCACGGGCCGCCACCAGCTTGTTCAGCGCCGCCGCCATGTCCTGGGGCGAAGGCCCGGATGCCAACGCGCACAGACCGTGATACAGCATCGGCGACACGGTCACGCCATTACCGTTGACGCCCATGGAGAAGGCGGTGGCCAACGGCTTCTTGATGCAACCCAGGCCGAGGGAGGTGCCCAGTAACATGGGAGCCAGCATCGGCGCCGCGTTCACCTGCCCCACCAGCAAACGGTCGCGCAAGCTGGCCCAGCTCCATTCCGGTTGCAGTTCCACGTCCAGACCTTCGTCGGCGAAATAACCGGCTTGCTGGGCCACCACCAACGGCAGGCTGTCGGTGAGCGGCATATAGCCGATGCGGAGTTTCATGGCGCTTGCTCCGCAAGTGCCGCCAGACGCCGGACGCTGGATGCCGGACGCTCTGAACGCGCCGCCTCTTCCCTACATAGGAATACTGGCAACGGCCAGACTCCGATCGAACTGTATCGCACTTCAAACAAAGTCATTCTCCTTGTGGGCCTGCGATTTTCGTGGCCGGCGTCAAGCGTCCAGCGTCCGGCGCCTTTCATCACCCCTGGGCTTTCAACAAATCGGCGTAATCCAGCACCGAACGGGCAACCTGTATCAGCGGTTGCCCGGTATTCATGGCCTGACGGCGCAGCATGGCGTAGGCGTCCTGTTCATTGAGGCGACGCCGTTGCATCAACAAACCCTTGGCGCGCTCGATCAGCTTGCGTTCCTCCAGCGCCTCACGAGTCCGTTCCAGTTCTTCTCTCAAGGCCTGATATTCACGGAAGCGAGCGGTGGCCACGCGCATCACGCTGCGCACCCGGGACAGATCGGTCTCCCCCGCCACGTAGGCACTGACCCCGGCGCGCAACGCGGCGACAATCAGCGCCTCATCGTCCTGGCCACAGAACATGACGATCGGGCGTGGCATATCGCGTTGCACCAACGCCATGCTCTCCAGCGTGTCCCGGTCCGGTGCGTTCATATCGACGATCACCATGTCGGGATTGCAGGCCATCACCTTTTGAGACAGACCGGCGGCGCTGGTGAGCCGGCACAGAATGACATGGCCCTCGTCTTCCAGCGCCCGCTCAAGCATGGCCGCCCGTGGCGGCTGGTCATCCACCAGCATGATCTTCAATGGCATCGGCTCGTCGGCATCCCTGGTTGGTGTAAAGCCCATGGTCAGGCGCGGCTTTCCTCGTCTTCCTCAGGGAAGCAACCGCTATGCCAAAGACCATCAGCGCCGGTTTCCGTGGTCGGCCCCACGCCGAGGCGGGCGCCAGGCACCATTGCGGTGCACGATCCGCTCATCCTCTGCCCCGTGGTGGCGCATCGGTGCCGGTGAGACAGGAGGGCGCGGGCTCTTGCCGGCCGGGCAGCGGCGTCACCTTGCGCTGCTTCTCATACAAGAAGCGCAGCACTTTTTGCCGGCAGCGGTGGTAGCCAGGATCGTCGGCCAGCGCCACCCGGTCGCGGGGCCTCGGTAATGTCACCGGCAGCACTTCGCCAATGGTGGCGGACGGGCCATTGCTCATCATCACGATGCGATCGGACAACAACACCGCCTCGTCCACATCATGGGTAATCATGATCACGGTGGTGCCCAGTTGCGCGTGAATGGCCATCAGCGAATCCTGCAGATGGGCGCGGGTGAGCGCGTCCAGTGCTCCGAAGGGTTCATCCATGAGCAACACACGCGGCTGCATCGCCAATGCCCGGGCAATGCCCACCCGCTGCTTCATGCCACCGGAAATCTCCCGCGGCGTCTTGCCCATGGCATGCCCCATGTGCACCAGCTCCAGGTTATGCGCCACCCAGTCACGCATTTCCTTTTTGCTCTTTTGTTTTCGGAACACCTGCCGCACCGCCAGTTCCACGTTTTCGAAGGCCGTCAGCCACGGCAGCAGCGAGTGATTCTGGAATACCACCGCCCGCTCCGGGCCGGGCTCGCCGACTTCCCGGCGGTCCAGAATCACACCGCCGTCGGTGGCACGCAGCAGCCCGGCGACAATATTCAGCACGGTGGATTTGCCACAGCCGGAGTGCCCGATCAGCGACACGAATTCGCCGGCGGCGATTTTCAGATTCACGTCCTTCAGAGCCTCGAAACGCCCCGTTGGTGTATCGAAGGCCATGCCCACGTTGGACAATTCCAATAACGCTGTCATACCTCCCCCTAACGCCGCGCGGCGCTCTTGTCCCAAACCAGAAATCGCTGCAACGCCAGCATCAGCCGGTCCAGTAGAAAGCCGATCAGACCGATCACCAGCACCGCCACCATGATGCGGCCCAGGGACTGGGAACTGCCGTTCTGGAATTCATCCCAGACGAATTTTCCCAACCCTGGGTTCTGCGCCAGCATTTCCGCCGCGATCAGCACCATCCAGGCCACCCCGAGGCTCAAACGCAGGCCGGTGAACATCATCGGCAACGCCGAAGGCAACACGATGCGCCGAACATGCTCGAAGGCGTTGAGGCGCAAGACCCGTGACACGTTGATCAGATCACTGCTCACCGAGGTCACCCCCACCGCGGTGTTCAACAAGGTGGGCCACAGACAGCAGAGCGTGACGGTGAACATGGAGTTGAGAAACGACTTGGCGATCCACGGATCGCCGCTGGTATAAACCGCGCTGACCACCATGGTCACCAACGGCAACCAGGCCAGTGGCGACACCGGTTTGAAAATCTGGATCAACGGATTCACCGCCGCGTGCAGGCCGGCACTCAGCCCGACCACGATCCCCAACGGTATCGCCAGCGCCGAGGCCAGCAGAAAACCGCTCATCACGGTAATCAGGCTGGTGCCGATCTGGTCGAAAAAGGTGGGCGCGCCGGTGTAGTCCCGACGCACCGGTTGCCAATCGGGCTGCTGTGCCAGGCGTGTCTCGATGTATTTCTCCTGACGCTCATGGAAAGCCACCTCCCGCTGACGCGCTTCACGATGCTCCTGATAGAGCGCCTGGGTCTGCTCCCAGACGGTGGCGGGGCCGGGGAATTGTCCCAGCGAGGTTTGAATATTCCGCGCCGCCCAATGCCACAGCAGTAAAAACAACAGGATTCCCAGCAACGGCCAGACCAGTTGCCGCAGGACGGCTTGCTGTTGCGCTGGCCCGGCCTTGCCGCGCATCAGATCGCGACAGGACGCCAGCCAGTCCGGCAGTGTCATTGTTACCATGAAGCCTCCTCGCCGCTCAGAGACGGTCGCCTTCTTTCAAGCCGATGGGGAATTGGTCCAGATAGGTATTCGGGTGACGGCCGTCATAGGTAATGCCGTCGATGAACTCGCTTTGCGGCGGTTTGAAACCGTCCTCGCTGTCGAAGTCGGGAAAGTCATCCGCGCTCATCTTGCCTTCTTCGATCAGTGCCTCGGCGGCGGCGACGTAGACATCGGGCCGATACACTTTGCGCGCGGTTTCCAGATACCAACTGTCCGGTTTGCTTTCGCTGATCTGCCCCCAGCGGCGCATTTGCGTCAAATACCAGATGGCATCGGAGTAGTACGGGTAGGTGGCGTTATGGCGGAAGAATACGTTGAAATCCGGCACCGGCCGGGCGTCGCCTTTCTCATACTCGAAGGTGCCGGTCATGGAATTGGCGATCACCTCCTCGTCGGCGCCGACGTAGTTGGGACGAGCAAGGATTTTCACCGCCTCGGCACGATTGGCGTTATCGTTTTCGTCCAGCCATTTGGCGGCGCGAATCAGCGCCTTGACCACGCGGATATGGGTGTTGGGGTAGTGATCCGCCCACGCCTTGCTGACACCGAACACCTTTTCCGGATTGTTTTTCCAGATTTCGTAGTCGGTGATCACCGGCACGCCGATGCCCTTGAACACCGCTTGCTGGTTCCAGGGCTCGCCCACGCAATACCCGTGAATGGTGCCCGCCTCCAGGGTCGCCGGCATTTGCGGCGGTGGCGTTACCGACAGCAACACATCCGCCTGCAACTGGCCGCTGGTATCGCCTTTGTGCGGCGCATAGAAGCCGGGATTCAATCCGCCCGCGGCAAGCCAGTAACGCAACTCGTAGTTGTGTGTGGACACGGGAAATACCATGCCCATGCGGAACGCCTTGCCTTCCTTGCGGTAGGCTTCCACCACCGGTTTCAGAGTGTCCGCCTTGATCGGATGCACCGGTTTGCCGTCCCGCTCCGGAATCGACGCCTTCATCGCCCGCCAGACCTCATTGGAAACGGTAATACCGTTACCGTTCAGATCCATGCTGAACGCGGTGATGATATGAGCCTGGGTGCCATAACCAATAGTGGCGCCCAAGGGCTGTCCGGCCAGCATATGGGCGCCGTCCAGCTGCCCGTCGATGACCCGGTCCAGCAGCACTTTCCAGTTGGCCTGGGCTTCCAGCGTCACGAACAGCCCTTCTTCCTCGAAGTAGCCTTTCTCGTAGGCCACCGCCAGTGGCGCCATGTCGGTCAATTTTATGAAGCCGAATTTCAGTTCCGCCTTCTCCGGCCAGCCCACGGTCTCGGCCAGGGCCGGCATCGCCACCAGCCCCATCAGCATCGCCAGCCGGCGGCACCACCGTTGAATTCCCATCATGCGTCACACCCCTTCCGTACTTCGAATTGCCCGACCTTAAAAATGGACGGTGGCCATAAAAAAAGCGCCCGAGAACGATCGGCGGATACCACCGAACGTTCTTGAGCGCCTTTGCTCGTGATCGCGCCACCGCCATTGGTGGCACTCTCACTGGTTTGTCATTCCGGGCTAGACAGGAGCAAACCCTGTGCCAAAAGGGAAAAACCTTTCAGCTCAGCCAGTTAGCAGGGCAAGGGGGAAAAACCGGAGAACACGGACGTAACCAAAACAGGGAAGACGCACCAATTCGGCGCCGATTCGGCGTGCCGATTCAGGGCAGGATTCTCCGACAGGCTGGGCCCGAAGCCGATTCGCGGGCTTTGGAGACATAAACTTGCCACGGTATTCGCTGCCAAGGCAGCTTCCCACAGCGGCTCCGTAATCCCCCTCTGTGGGAAGCTGCCTTGGCAGCGAAGAGGCCTGCCGGTATCAGGGCGTCACATCGAAACGCAGAACGCCAATCACCTGCCCTCTGCCGGTCCGCACTTCCACTCGCCAGCGGCCTTCGGCGTGATCCGGGAAATGCCGTTTGTGGGACCAGGTGCGATAGCCTTCCTGGCGGCCGCCGGTGAGTTCCAGGCCGATCCGGTCCACCAGTTGGCCATCGTGGTACCAGTAATGATCGACCGGCTGCCCCAGTCCCAGCGGGGCGCGGATCGCGGTATAGGCGAACAGCCCACCGCTCAGCTCGGAGGCATCGAAGCGGGTACCGGTCACCAGCGGTTCGCGGCGCTCGCGATTGAGCGTCAACGCCATGGTCCGGTGTTCCAATGACAGGGTCAGAGGCGGCACCAGCCGGGCTCCCCACAGCGGGACGCTGGCGATCACCACCGAGAACAACACCAGTGCCACCCAGCGATACACCGGGCGCGGCCCACCCACGCGCCAGAAGCTGGGCAACGCGACCAGGGCGGTGAGAATGGCGGCACCGTCCAGGGCCAGGTTGGTGGGCACCTTGACGATCAGAGGCAATAACACCAGCAACGCCACGAACAGTGCCCAGGCGTGGTAGCCAAAATACAGCGCCCGGTGCGCCGCCAGCCGGAAATACAGGGGATCGACGATACTGACCAGCGCGCTGGTCACCACCAGCCCCGTGAACAGCACATAGGCGGCGCCACCGGACCATTGCAGCAGAATGAACGGCAGCGTGAAGAAGAAGGCTTCCTGGTGCACCCCCTGGAGCATCAGTTTCAACGCCCCTTGGGACAGCTTCTGCATGGCCGGGCCGCGTAAAAACCGCGACCACAGCCCCTCGGTGAGCAGCGCCAGCCAGGTGGTGACCAGGATCACCGTCAGCACCGTAGCCAGCCAGGGTTTGCGTTCCACCAGGAAATAACTGCTCAGACCGAGCAGAAAGCTGCCCACCGCCCACAGGTAGCGCAAGCGGTGAAAGCGGCGTATCAGGGCGTCAAGCCACGTGGAGTTCATCATCACCCGGAGTGGTTATAGGGGGCTCCAGGATACCGATAGCGGTGTCAGCCCACCATGTTCAACAGCACACCGGCGGCCACCGCCGAACCGATCACGCCGGCCACATTGGGGCCCATGGCGTGCATAAGCAGGTGATTGTGCGGATTGGACTCCAGCCCCACCCGGTTGGCCACCCGCGCCGCCATCGGCACCGCGGAAACCCCGGCGGCGCCAATGATCGGGTTCACCGGCACCTTGCCGACGGCGTTCATCAACCGGGCCATCAATACACCGGAGGCGGTACCGATGACGAAGGCCGCCAGCCCCAGCAACAGGATGCCCAGGGTTTCCAGCACGAGGAAGCTCTCGGCGCTGAGTTTGGCGCCCACCGCCAGTCCCAGCAGGATAGTGACCGTATTGATCAAAGCGTTGCTGGTGGTGTCCACCAGACGGCTGACCACGCCGGCCTCGCGCATCAGGTTGCCGAAGCAGAACATGCCCAGCAGCGGTGCCGCGTCCGGCAACAACAGGGCCACCAGGATCAGCAGCAGCACCGGGAACAGTATTTTTTCCAGGCGGCCCACCGGGCGCAGCTGCTCCATGCGGATTTCCCGCTCCTTGCGGGTGGTGAGCAGACGGATCACCGGTGGCTGGATCAGCGGCACCAGGGCCATATAGGAATAGGCGGCCACGGCAATGGCGCCAAGCAGATCCGGTGCCAGGCGGGCGGTGACGTAGATACTGGTGGGGCCGTCGGCGCCACCGATAATACCGATACTGGCGGCATCGGCGAGAGAGAAGTCCATGCCCACCGCGTTCAGCGCCAAGGCGCCGAGCAGCGCGGCGAATATGCCGAACTGGGCGGCGGCGCCAAGCAACAAGGTGCGCGGGTTGGCCAGCAGCGGGCCGAAATCGGTCATCGCTCCGACGCCCATGAAAATCAGCAGCGGGAACACACCGGTGGTGAGCCCCACGGTGTAGATCAGGTACAGCAGGCCATCGTTGAAGTTGGCGTCGGTGGCCAGACTGTGCAACTGCGACTGCAACGCCGGTGCCGCATCGTGATAAGCCCGCATCAGGGCCTTCACGCCCGTCGCCGGGTCGACACCAAGAGCGGAAGCCATCTGTGCCAGCAAGGCACCGTCGCCGAAGTGCAGCGCCTGGCTCACCGCCGACTCCGCCAGGCCCGCCACCGGAATGTTGGCGAGAATACCGCCAAAGCCGATCGGCACCAGCAACAGCGGTTCAAAATTCTTGCGGATGGCCAGGTACAGCAACACCAGACCGACCGCGATCATCACCGCCTGGCCCCAGGTCAGGTGATACAAACCGGTGCTGTGCCAGAGACTGAGCAACGCATCCATGGATCAGTCTCCTATCACCAGCAGAACGTCGCCCACCGCCACCGCGTCGCCGCTTTTGACGCGGACCTCCCGGACCGTGCCGGCGCGGTGGGCGGACACATCGGTCTCCATTTTCATCGCTTCCAGCACCAGCACTTTCCGCCCCGGTTCGACCTTGTCGCCGGGTTTGACCAGCACCTCGAAGATGTTACCGGCCAGCGGGGCATTCAGTGGTTCTCCGGCGCCACCGCCCTGGGAGGCCGATGCGGCGGCCGGCGCCTGGACACCATTCTCGGACAACGGTCGGATGCCCTCGACATCACCGCCATCCGCCACCGACACCACATAGCTCTGCCCTTCCACGGTAACGGTATAGACCCCCTCGCCTTTGCCATCGCCGTCTTCTTCCGGCGCCGGTTCAAAGGCCGCCGCATTGCCACGGTTGGCCAGAAATTTGAGCCCCACCTGAGGAAACAGCGCATAGGTAAGCACATCGTCCAGACGCTGCTCGCCCTGTGCCAGCGAGACATTCTGCTGCCGCGCGTTGTCTTCCAGTTCCTGCTGCAACCGCGCCAGTTCGGGTTCCAGCAGATCCGCCGGGCGGCAGGTCACCGGCTCGTCGCCTTCCAGCGCCCGCGTCTGCAATTCCGCGTTGAACGCCGCCGGCGCCAGGCCGTATTCGCCGCGCAGCACGCCACGGGTTTCCTTACTCAAGGCCTTGTAGCGCTCGCCGGCAAGCACGTTCAGCACTGCCTGGGTGCCGACAATCTGCGACGTGGGGGTCACCAGCGGAATGTAGCCCAGGTCCTTGCGCACTCGCGGGATTTCTTCCAACACCTCATCGAAGCGCTCCTCCGCGTTCTGCTCACGCAGTTGGCTTTCCATATTGGTGAGCATGCCGCCGGGCACCTGTGCCACCAGAATGCGTGAGTCGACACCACGCAGGCTGCCTTCGAAGCGGGCGTACTTGAGCCGCACCTGGCGAAAGTAAGCGGCGATGTCTTCCAGACGCTTCAGATCCAGTCCGGTATCCCGTTCCGTTCCCTGCAGCATCGCCACCACCGTTTCGGTGGGGCTGTGTCCGTAGGTCATCGACATGGAGGAAATCGCGGTATCGACGTTGTCGATGCCGGCTTCCGCCGCCTTCAGCGCGGTGGCGGTGGACAGTCCGGTGGTGGCATGACAATGCAGGTGTACCGGTATGGACAAGTCCGCCTTGAGACGCTTCACCAACTCATAGGCGATATTGGGGGTCAATAACCCCGCCATATCCTTGATCGCCACCGAATCAGCGCCCATGGCTTCGATCCGTTTGCCCTGCTTCACCCACACCTCCAGGGTGTGCACCGGGCTGACCGTGTAAGCGATGGTGCCCTGGGCATGCCCGCCCTGCTTGATCACCGCCGCCACCGCGCGCTCGATATTGCGCATGTCGTTCATGGCGTCAAAGATACGGAACACGTCCACGCCGTTTTTCACCGCGCGCTCGACAAAGGCGTCCACCACGTCATCGCCGTAGTGGCGGTAACCAAGCAGATTCTGCCCGCGCAACAGCATTTGCTGTGGCGTGTTCGGCATGGCCTTTTTCAGTTCCCGAATGCGTTCCCAGGGATCTTCCCCAAGGTAACGGATGCAGGCGTCGAACGTGGCGCCGCCCCAGGATTCCATAGACCAATAACCGATCTGGTCAAGCTTCTCGGCGATGGGCAGCATGTCATCCAGACGCAGGCGCGTGGCCAGCAGGGACTGATGGGCATCGCGCAGGACGACATCGGTGATGCGCAGGGGTTGGGTCGCGGTCATGGGAGGTTCCGATCGGCTCAGGGGCGGGTAGCCCGATGTTGTCGAATGGCGGCCTGAATCGCGGCCAGAACTTGCTGAGACGGTTGTTCGGCGGAGGAAGCCGGGTTGTCCGTAGCGGCGGGTGGCGCCGTGGCAGCCGGCGCGAATCGGTTAATCAGCGCGGCCATGGTCACCATCACACCCACCAGAATCAGCAGGAAGGTCATCACCACTCCCATACCGAGCAGCATCAACTCCAGACCCTGGGACAGTAATGCGGTCATCAGGCGCTCCCCCTGTAGGATTCAGCGTCGGGCCTTGGCGGCCTCGTGATATTTCTAGCCGCCTTTTGGGCAGCAAAAGCCATCTCTTGTGCGGCGCAATGTAGCGGCATTGTCGACAACAGGCAAGATGGCGGATTGGACGATTTTTTCTGCTAAAGGTCGGAAACGCAGTGTTAACGGGGCTTCGAGGTGTTCAGGGGAAAAGTTCTTAGCTGTGGATATTGGGAAGTTGTCGACATTCGGACGCCGGACGCC
>NZ_AQPF01000058.1:0-19540 GCF_009846745.1 Alcanivorax xiamenensis
AGCGCCGTGGCCCGCTAAACCGCGATGAACCGTAAAAAAGCGTTTTTAGTGCTTGCCAGGGCGTTGTGTCTGGTTTTGCATTATCGGCGTCCGGCCTCACTCAATCCTTCAACACCTGCCCCAGCACCGACAAGCACGCTTCACTCTGATAGAAATCCCCCAGCGCCAGTTCCGCCCAGGCGCTCAATACGCCTTGCTCCTTCAGTACTTCCGCGCCACGCGCCAACGCTGGCGCCAGTGTGTCGCGTCGCGCCGCCGTATCGGTGCGCATGGCCTGGAGCAACGCGGGCAGACTTGATGCCATCAGGGTTTCGACCGCGGCGCGAATGCCTTCCATCACCAGATGCCGGCTGTAGTCCAGCGCGGCGATATGGTCGGATAGCAAGGTGCCCTGGCGCACCAGATCCGGCAGTGACTCATCGGGTACGTCACGCAGTAACGCCGCCGGTGTCATCGGGGCGATCCGTCCATAGGCATCGCGGGCCAGATCGGCGATGCGCTCGTTGCTTAACTCCCGGTTCAACCACTGTTCACCGGTCCTGAGCGTGGCGCGGATGTTCTGTCGCAGGTAGGAACGAATTGGCTCTTCCAATCCGCCCATGGCCCGGCCCACGCTTTTGCGGCCCAGTTTCATCATGCTGCTGACGCCGGGCAGCTTGGCCAGGGCGTTTTCTTCCAACAGAAAGTTCTTGATGCCGGTATAGAGCATTTCACTGACCATCTGACTGATCAGCGGATGATTCAGCACCGCATGAATGGTCCGCTCACGCAGACTTTGCAGTCGCAGCAGTTGTTCCAGCAGTGCCTCGAACCGGGCTTCGTCGAGCAATTCGCCAAAGGTCACCGGATCCTGGCGGGCGTGGTTCAGCAGGGCGTGCGCCACGGATTCGATCACCGGCCGCAGCCCCTCGGCGGTGCTTACATGCGTCAGCCAATCGTCCACCACCTGGCTCAGTACTTCGGCATCCACCAAAGTCCCCAGCGGTTGCTCCGCCAGTATCGCCACGCCCTGATCCAGCAGGTCGTGCCAGTAGTCCTCCGTGCACAGACGCTGGCAGGCGTGCTCAACGTGAGCTTGCTGCAAGGCTTCGGCCAGTTCTTTCCGCTTCATTGTTATCGGTTCCGCTGTGTCCGTTTTACTGAGTGTCCCGTCAGCCGCTGAATCCTTCTGGATCTTGATCCACGACAAGAGACCGCGCCCAACGGCCGGGTGTAATACCACGGAAGCCTGGCGATGCCGAGGGTTTGTGTCCAGGCCCGCGTGGTCGGGACGGCACCATCGTTGGTGTGGAATCGTCGATGTGGAATCGTCGGTGCGGACATGATGAGCCAAGAAGGGAGCTAAACATGCAACTATGGGGACGCGGCGCCTTGGCGCTGGCGCTAATCGGCAGTGTGGGTCTGGCCCAGGGGTATGAGGCCGGAGATATCTTGGTGCGCGCCGGGGCGGCCACGGTGTCGCCCCGCGTGGACAGTGACGCTTTTTCGGTGGCGCCGTTGACTGGCGCCAAGGTGGATGTGAACAACGACACTCAGTTCGGTTTCACCGTGGCCTACATGATCAACTCACGTTTCGGTGTCGAACTGCTGGCGGCCACGCCGTTCAAGCACGACCTCTACGTGGAAGGCGCGGGGCTGGGCCGTACCGATATCGGCGATACCAAGCATCTGCCGCCAACCCTGATGGCGCAGTATTACCTGCCGGAACTGGGGCCGGTGCGTCCCTATGTGGGGCTCGGCGTCAATTACACCTATTTCTTCGACGAGAACATTCACGACGGCGTGGTCAGCCCGCTGATCGGTGGCGCCAACGCCGATGTGTCTCTGTCCAATTCGGTGGGCTGGGCTGCTCAGGTGGGGGTGGATCTGGCCATGGGCGACACCTGGTTCGTCAACCTGTCCGCCTGGCGGGTGGACATCGATACCGAGGCCCGTCTCAAGGTGAATGGTTCCACCGTGGACAAAATCGATGTGGAGCTGGATCCGCTGGTGTGGATGGTCGGTATCGGCCGGGCGTTTTGACCCTCCCTTGTATTGCCGGGGCTGACTGCCCCGGCCCTGCCTTGGTTAACTTTCCTCGACCTGGTCCGGGTAGGCCTGGCGCCAGTGTTCGAAGCCGCCGTCCAGACTCACTGCCCGGGTGAAGCCTTTTTCCGTCAAAAAGTCACAGGCCGATTGGCTGGAGTGACCGTGGTAACAATACACCACCAAGGCCTGGTCACGGGACGTGGTGGCCAGAAAATCGTCCAGACTGTCCTGAGTCAGCGGCACGGCGCCAGGAATACGCGCCATGGCGTGGCTACCCGGGTCCCGCACATCAATGAACAACGCCTCTCCGCTGTCCAGAGTTTCCCGGCCTTGTTCCGGTGAGATTCGCTGGGCCATGACGCCTCCGTCGTTGCGTTGAGTTGCGTTGAATTTCGTTTGCTTTTCCGCTTACCAGGAGCGCTCAGGCCTGGCGCCGGTCTTCCAGTAGTGGCGCTGGCGGATGTTCGCAGGGCAATTTCATGCCGATGGCTTCTTCCAGTTGCGGTAGCAGAAAGGCATCGTCCTCGCAGGCGAAACTGATCGACACACCGCTGGCGCCGGCACGGCCGGTACGGCCGATGCGGTGGACATAGTCCTCGGGATCTTCCGGCAGATTGAAGTTCACTACATGGGAGACGCCGTCAATGTGGATGCCCCGTCCGGCCACGTCGGTGGCGATCAGGACACGGAGATCGCCGGCCCGGAAGCGTTCCAGTGTCTTCAAACGCTGATTCTGCGGCACATCACCGGAAATCATCGAGACCTTGAGCCCCTTCTTCATCAGGCGATCATTGAGCCGCCGGGTAATGTCCCGACGGTTGGCGAACACAATGACCTTTTCCATGTTCTCGCTGATGATCAGGTTGTACAGCAGATTGAATTTGTCTTCGGTGGCGGTGATGTAGACCTTTTGCTCCACGGTTTCCGTGGTCACCTGGGTCGGCTCGATCTCCACCGTTACCGGTTCCTCGGTCCAGCGCTGGGCCAGCGCCATGACGTCCTCATTGAAAGTGGCGGAAAACAACAGGGTCTGGCGGTAGCGGTTCGGCGGCGTCATTCGCACGATGCGTTTGACGTCTGGAATGAAACCCATGTCCAGCATCCGGTCCGCTTCATCCAGTACCAGCGATTCCACCCGGTCCAGCCACAGGTCACGGCGCTTGGCGAAATCCAGCAGGCGGCCGGGCGTGGCCACGAGGATGTCAATCAGGCGGGTTTGCAGGCGTTCCTGTTGCCGGTTGAAGTTCATGCCACCGACCACGCTCATTACCTGCAGATCGGTATGGCGGGCCAGTTGCAGCGCGTCTTTCTCGATCTGCATCGCCAGTTCCCGGGTTGGCGCCACGATCAGGGCGCGCGGTTCTCCGGCGTAGCGGGGCACGGTCAGCGGGTGCCGCAACAAGTCGTTGATCACGGTGATCAGAAACGCGGCGGTCTTGCCGGTGCCGGTCTGGGCCCGCCCGATGGCGTCCGCGCCGGCCAGAGTGTGGCGCAGGACTTCCGCCTGGATAGGCGTGCAATACTGGAAGCCCGCTTCGGCGATGCCGCGCATCAAAGGCAGTTCCAGATCGAAGTCATGGAAGCGGACCTCGCCCTCTTTCTCCGGTACCTGGAACTGGTCCAGATTCCAATCGCTTGTTTTGTCTTGTCGCATCACGTTGCTCGGATAGCTATCGCCGTCGGGTGGAAAGCACGGGCCATCGCGGAAGAAGCGGCCGGATCAGGGAAACATCGGCCTGTGCCCATGCAGTCATTCATAGTAGTGAAAGGGCCCCCCGGGGAACAATCGTCAGTGGAATACCAGCAGGCGATTGTTGGCGGGCATGGCGTGGTCAGCCAATAAAACACGTCCGTGGCGTGCAAACAAGGCCGTCACCCACTCCTGGTCACGAATTCCCATGCTCAGGGCCTGGCTCTTGAGGTGCAGATCGAAGCGGCGATTGCTGTCGCTGGTGTAGTGCCCCTGGTAGTTGAACGGACCGTAGATGTAGACGCGCGCTTGCGGTGTCAGGTGCTGGCAAAGGCGCTGCACACATCTTTCCACCAAAGGCCGGGACAGGATGTGGAAGGTGTTGGCGGTATAGATATGACGGAAGCGCTGTTCCGGCCAGCGGCCTTGTACTCGCAAGATCATGGCCGCTTGCAACGAAGGGGAGGGGTGGGCTTCCAGCCAGCGGTTCAGACCGGTCATGTTCTCCGGTTGTTCACTGGGATGCCAGCGGACGTCCGGAAACCGGGGTGCCATCCAGACGGCGTGCTGGCCGGTGCCGGAGCCGATCTCCAGCAGGTCGCCGTGGTCCAGATAACCGGCCAGCACCTCGGCGATGGGGCCCTTGTTATTCTCGGCGGCTTGGGAAAACGGTCTTTGCATAGGGTGTCCGGTCGTGGTGGGATCGTCCCTGTCTTCGGGCTGCCGCCGCCACGACCGGTGTGGCGGGTAGGGCGAAAAGGCCCTAGCGCCGCATCAGTTTCTGGCCGGCCACCATCAGACGCTGGTAGCTGGTCGGCAGCAGCCGCTGCATACCGTCAATAGCCAGGGCGTCGGAGCCGATCAATACCCGGCGTTTGTTTGCCCGCACGCCCTTGAGGATGGTTGTGGCCGCGTCCTCGGGAGTGGTGCGGAACAGTTTCTCGAAATCCCGGCGGGCCTTGTCGGCATCGGTGCCGGTGATCTTTTCCATGCCGCTGCCCATGCGGGCGTTGCGGGCGATATTGGTCTTGATGCCGCCCGGATGCACGGTGGTGCAGGAGACCCCGCCATTCTCGATTTCAAGCTCCTGGCGCAGGGACTCGGTGAAGCCCCGAACCGCGAACTTGGCGGCGTTGTAGGCGGACTGGGTCGGTACACTGATCAAGCCGAAAACGCTGGAAACGTTGACGATATGCCCTTCCCCAGCGGCCTTCATGTGCGGCAGGAAGGCCTTGGTGCCATACACCACGCCCCAGAAATTGATGCCCATGAGCCATTCGAAGTCCTCATAGCTCATTTCATCCACGGACGCGCCCAGAGCGACGCCTGCATTATTGATGACCAGATGAACGGCGTCAAAGTGGGCCATCACGTCGTCGGCAAAGGCATAGACCGCGCCCCGGTCGGCGACGTCGAACACTTTGGAGATGACGCGCTCCGAATCCAGATCAAGCGCTTCGACGGTCTCCCTCAGGCCCGCCTCGTTGACGTCGGAGAGCGCCAGTTTGGCGCCCTGGGCGGCCAGTTGCCCGGCCAATGCGCGGCCGATGCCGGAGCCGGCGCCGGTGATTACCGCGACCTTGTCCTTGAAACTTTTCATGTTGGAAATCCCCATGACTATGTGGAGCGGAGTGTACCGGCATCGACCATGCAGAACGGGCCAATTGCCGGCGAGGGACTGGCTGTGACGCCGCTGGTGGCGGGCCCTGATGTCGATTGGTGGGAGTCGGGCTGGGGCTGATTCCGCGGCCGAATATGACAGGTGGATTCTGGAATTGTTACGCTTTTGTCAAAGTGCCGCCACGGTCGACGTTTTTCGGCGGAATTTCCGCTATTACTGCGGCGCAATGTTAAAAGTGGCGGTCCAGGTGCAAGTAAATGGATATTGGGCGTCGCATTTGGGGCGAAGAACGCTAGAGGATAAATTGTAACCAGTGTTAACCTTCGCGTTTCGTACGAATAAAAGAAGCCGATCCGCATGGCCTTGAGAAGATGGATGCATTGGGGGATGGGCGCCCTGCTGGTGGTAGCGTATCTGATGGGCTTGCCCGGGCATGCGCTGCATTCCGACCCGCCTTTTATAGCCGAACACGTTCCCGCTCACGATGTGATCGATGGGCAGTGGCAGATGCGTTTCGCCTCGGATGCGGAAACCGCGCTGGTCCACGCCGCTTCCATGGTGGAGCTGCCGGATGGCCGCCTGCGAGCTTTCTGGTTCGCCGGTAGCCGGGAGGGCGCCCAGGATGTGGGTATTCACTCCTCGGTGTTCGATCCCGCTGCCGGTGCCTGGAGTGAAGAAACCACCGTGGTTAGCCGGGATCAGATCAGCCGGGGTTGGGGCCGCCATGTCCGCAAGCTGGGTAACGCCGTGCCGGTTCTCGACGATAACGGCCGTATGCGGCTGTTCGTGGTGGCGGTGAGCTTTGGCGGCTGGGCCGCCAGCCGGATGGTGGTGCTGGAATCCTGGGACCAGGGGGCATCCTGGCGATTCGACCGGGCCCTGACCACCTCGCCATTCCTGAACATCAGCACGCTGGTGAAGACGCCGCCCTTGCGGTTCGCCGATGGTTCGGTGGGATTACCGGTCTACCATGAGATGATCGGCAAGTTCGGCGAGATGCTGCGTCTGGACGAAGACAACCGGATTCTGGACAAATCCCGTATCGGCCATGGCCGCAAGGCGATTCAGCCGCTGGTCCTGGTGGACAGCCCGCACCGGGCCACGGCGTTTCTCCGCAATGAGAGCGACGATCACCCGGGCATGCTCTACCGCAGTGATACCTACGACGGCGGTGCCGAATGGACACCGCTGGTCTCCTCCGGACTGCCCAATCCCAGCGCCGCTGTTGGCGGTGTGGCATTGAGCGAGGGGCATTGGTTGTTGGTGGCCAACTGTAATTCGGTGGAACGGGATGATCTGTGCATGCGTGAAACCCGCGACAGCGGCCGTACCTGGACCGACCGCATCTATTTCCACAACCGTACTTCCTGGCGTGGCGGGGACCTGGAAGAAAACCGTTTCCTCAACATGATCGGCGAGGAATTGGAAGGCACTTTCGGCGTTATCCGCAATCAGCCTTACCTGCGGCGGGTGGAACACAACAAGTGCTTCCCGCGCGGTTGTGAATTCCAATACGACTATCCCTACGTCATTCAAGCCAGCAATGGTGATCTCCATGTGCTTTATACCTGGAATAAATCCGCCATCCGCCATGCCTGGTTGCCGGCCAGACAGCCGGGTCAAGGGGGGAGAGGGTGATGCTGGTGTCCGTAGTGGTTTGTGCTTGTATTCTGGTGGCGGTGTCGCTGCGCCTGTCCAGCCACTGGCCGGTGCGCCGCCGCGCTCTGGTGGCGGCCGTGGTGCTGGTGCTGTCGCTGCTGCCGTTTCCCTATGGTCTGGCGCCCTGGGTGCTCAGTTATCTGGGAGACTTCAGTCTGACCTCTGGTATGTTGGCGTTACTGGCTGTTCTGCATCGCCTGCGCGGCCATCAGTTCCTTTCCATGGGGCAGACCCGCATGGCCTGCCTTTTGTTGGTCTTTCTGGCCTTGTGGTTCTATCCGATGAGCCTGGGCTCCAGCTACGAGGATCCTTACGCCTGGGGGTTCGGTGATCTGATCTTCAGCTGCATGCTGCTGCTGGTGGGCGTGGTGGCCTGGCTCAGTCGTGCCTATGCCAGTTGCATCATTCTGGTGGTGGCGCAGCTCGCCTATGCCTGGCGGCTGCTGCCGTCCGATAATCTCTGGGACTATCTGATCGATCCCTGGCTGGTGTTCTGGGCCAGCGGCTGGCTGATCCGTGATCGTCTGCTGGCGCGCCGGGCCCGTCAGCGTCTGGCGGTGAACCCGCCGGAGGCGGCCTCGCCCGAGCCGATCCGCACCGAACCCTGACGCCACAGCCGTGGCCAGTCTATTGGTCCTGGAGGCATGAACTCGCGCTGTATTCGCTGGCAAGCCAGCTTCCCACGGAAGGGAACGACGAAGCCGCCGTGGGAAGCTGGCTTGCCAGCGAATCGGCGCATTGCGTATAAGCGGATCGTTACATGACCGCGGGACAACAATAGCTTACGAGCGGGCCCACAGCCGGCCACTGCAATAAGCCACCCCATAACCCACCAGAAACATCAGGACATTGCCGATCAGGCCGGTGTAGTACAAATCAAAGGGCGCGCGCAGCGCCTCCGGCCACCAGCTTTGCTCCGACAGCAGCGTCCAGCCAGTGAAGATCAGGGTGCAGATCAGACCGCACCAGGCCGAGAAGGTGTTCCCGGTGCGCGTAAAGAATCCCAGCAGGTACAGCCCGAGCATGCCGCCGCCCAGCAGCGAGACCAGGATGGTGGAGGTGTCCTGCAGGGTGCGGGTGCTGGCGCCGTTGAGCCAGAGAGCTCCAACAATCATCAGGATCATGGTCAGTGCCGCGGCTCCGCGTGCCACCGCCAGATAGTGGCGATCCTCCTGATTCGGCCGCCAGTGGCGACGATAGAGGTCGACAACGGAAACCGTAGCCACGGCGTTGATGCTGGAATCCAGCGAACTCATCGCCGCCGCCAGCGCCGCCGCCACCACCAGCCCGGCGACACCCACCGGCAGATATTCGGTAATGAACCAGGGCACGATGGTTTCCGCTCGTGCCGTGCCGTCCAGTACCGCCTGGGACTGCGGGTCGGGGAAGTGTTGGAAAAACACCCAGAGCCCGGTACCCAGAAGCATATAGAAGGCCCACAGCGGCAGCGCCGTGAACAGATAGACCCACAGCGCGCGGCGGGCTTCGCCAAGGGAGCGGGCGGCGCAGTAGCGTTGCACCGTGTTCTGATTGCTGGCGTATTCAGTGAGCCAGTTGGTGAGGCCGATGAACAGCATCATGGTGGCGGTTTTCTCACTCAGGGACAGTGTCCAGCGCGTGGTTCGCGGACCGTCCTCCCCCCATTCCGCCAGAGCGAACTTGCCAGCCCGGCCGGCTTCGCTGAACAATTGCGTCAATCCGCCGGGCAGGGCGTCCACCACGATCCACAGGCAGAGTATGCCGCCCAGGATCAGCACCACGGTTTGCAGTACATCGGTCCAGATTACCGCGTCGATGCCGCCGACCACGGTGTACAGCCCAACAAACAGGCCGCTGAGCACGATGGCGGTGGCTGGCGGGATCGATACCAACTGCTGGATCAGGAGCGCCAACAGCCACAGGATCATCGACACCCGTACCAGCTGGGCGATGATGAACGCCGCCGCACCGTACACCCGCAGGCTCGGTCCGAAGCGCTGTTCCAGATATTCATAGGCGCTGGTCAGATTGCCACGGCGGAAAAACGGCAGGAAGAACCAGGCCGCCATGGCGATGGCGAAAGGCAGCGCCAGATTGGGCAGATAGCGCAGCCAGCCGGTTTTGAAGGCGTCGGCGGGGTAGGCGAGGAAGGTCACCGAACTGATCGAGGTGCCCACCAGCGAGAGACCGATGACCCAGCCGCGAAACCGGCGCCCGCCAACGAAGTACTCTTCGGTGCTGGTATTGCGTCGCGAGCAATACAGCGCGATGACCAGTACCACCAGCAGGTACAGGGCCATCACGGCCCAATCGGCGAAAGCCAGGTTCATGGTCGGGCGGTCCGGTTATTGTTCGATGTACACCCGATCGGCCTGTTCGCCCCGATCGGATTGCCGTGTGGTGAAGCGCACCCGGGTTCCGGTACGCAGGCTGCGGCGTCCGCCGTTCTGTACCGCCTTGAAGTGGACGAAAATTTCTTCCTCGCCGTCGGTGAGGATGAAGCCGAAGCCTTTGTTGGGATTGAACCACTTCACCTCGCCATGGCGCATGGTGCCGCCGCCGAGTCGGAGTTTTTGCCAGGGCAGCAACGGCAGCAGGTAAATCAGCACCGGAATCCACAGCCAGGCGGCGACACCGAAGGCCATCTGACCATGGGCCAGCACCAGCCCCGCCAGGTGGAAAAATACCGCCAGATGCAGTGGCAGGCGGCCGGGCCCGCCAAGAGGACACACCAGGTTCACCGCGGCGGCCAGCAGCAGCCCCAGGCCAGCCTGCCGGGATAATACCGGTGACACCAAAAGATCGGTGTCATGCACCGAGAGAATCAGGGATTGCGGCGCGAAAATAAGCCAGACGCCGCACAGGGCCAGTAAAAGGGCTGCCAGCATATAAAAGGCGGCCAAAGGTTTGGAAACTTTCATGGAATGGAGGTTACCTTATGCTCATTGGGCTCGGGACCCTCCCCGAAAAGCGGGGAGGAACGTCACGCCGGCACTACCGGCGGGCGGCCAGGGCCGATGGTTGTTTCCGCGCTTCCTCTTGTGGGGGAGCGTCGCCTCCGTGGGCAAAGAGGGGATAAAGGGTGAACCCCGGAGCAGATCGGCCTGCGTTATCATTATGATCGCCGCCGGAGCATTGTAACCAAGGCGGCGGATAATCTCACACCCGCCAGGGCCGAATTGGGCAGCAGAGGGGTTACTTTGCGGTATCCGTTCTTATCCGACAGTTTCTTTCAGGCATTGGCGCGCAGTGGCGCCACCGGTGAAGACGCCGGCTGGCTGCCTCGCCATGTGCAACTCGATGACGGTTTTATGCCGCTGTTCGAGCGCGGCGATTCCCGTGGTGAATATGTATTCGATTACGCCTGGGCGGACGCCTATGAGCGTTACGGTTACCGCTATTACCCGAAGCTGGTCAGTGCCATTCCCTATACCCCGGTGGTGGGGCCCCGTTGGCGAGGCGACATTGATGCCGCCCGATTATGGCCGGTGGTGCGCGAGCGGGTGGAGGAAACCGGCGCTTCCGGCTGGCATGTCCTGTTTCCGGACCAGGCCGGCCGCGCGGCGTTGGCGGAGCTGCCACTGATCGAACGGCAGGCCTGTCATTTCCGCTGGTTCAACCATGGTTACGCCGACTTTGGCGATTTCCTGGCGCGCTTCCAGTCACGCAAACGCAAGAACCTGAGACGCGAACGAGAGAAAGTCACGGCGCAGGAGATTCAGGTGGAACGCCGGCTGGGATCGACACTGAGCGCGGCGGAGTGGGCGCACTTTTACCAGTGTTACGCCAGCACCTATCTGAAACGGGGGCAGTGGCCCTACCTTACCGAATCCTTCTTCACCGATTTGGCCGCCGCCCAGGGAGATCAGATCATGGTGGCGCTGGCCCGCCATCGGGATAACACCGTGGCCGCCGCCTTGTACCTGTTCGATGATCAGGCCCTGTATGGGCGTTATTGGGGCTGCTTGCGTGAATTCGATGCTCTGCACTTCGAACTTTGCTACTACCAGGGCATTGAATTCGCCATCGAGCAGGGGCTGGCGGAGTTTGATCCCGGTGTGCAGGGCGAGCACAAACTGCTGCGCGGATTTGAGCCGGTCATAACTTATTCCCTGCACTGGCTGGCGCAACCGGAGTTTCAGCGGGCGGTGGCGGACTTTTGCCGGCGTGAAGCCGAGCATGTGCGCGGTTACCGTGATGAGGCGCTGACATTGCTGCCGTTCAGGTCGGACCTTTCATGAATTCAGAGGTCACTACGACGCCGCTGTGGGAAGCTTGCTCGCAAGCGAATGTGTCAATGCCAGAGACCGGTAATTCGCCAGCAAGCTGGTCTCCCACAGCGGCGTCGTGGACCGGTCCGTGGGAAGCTGCCATGGCGGTGAATACGGGCTGTCAGCTTTCCAAATCCCCTTGCTGCTGCATCAGCAAGGCCATGGTGATGCGATCACGGGGATCCGCCTCCGGGTGCTCCGGGTGTTTGGGGCCCAGCTCGTCGCTGACGTCCTCCAGGCTGCTGTTATCCGGCTCGTCCAGATCCACCAGGAATTCCAGGGCGCGACCCTGAGGGTCCACCAGGGTGCCAGTGTAGGTACGCTGATCGAGCGGGCCGAGGCTGGCGAATAAAGTGCGGCCCAGGTCCAGCCCCTGGTCCGTGAACCATTGATTCAAGGCCGGGTCCAGCAGGTCCTGGCGGACTTCACGAGTGGTTTGATTAACCGCGTCACGGGTGATGCGGTGGCTTATTTTTTCCAAGTGCATTGTTTTTCCCTTGGCATCCGCATTGGCGGAAAGTCAGCGGGTCCGACGAAACAAAGGTGGCATCGGGCTGTCGAGGAGGGCGCAGAGGGCCCGTAACAGTTCGGTTTCCGCCACCTGAATCCGGCCGTCGGCGAGTATCAGGTCGGCGGCGGTGTCGATCACCGCTGATTTGAGCGGTGGTGTCAGCCGATTCAGCCGTGCGACGGCATTATTCATTCGCTCCGGTGTGCAGCGGTCGGGGGGCAGTAACTGACGGCCCGCCGGCAACAGTCCCCGGGTGGATTGTTGAAACAGCGTCACGGCGGTATGGCGGGCGCTGTCGGCGGCCCAGGCCAGGGCGGAAAAGATTACCTGAAGATCCGTCGCCACCGCCCCGAAGCGATGCAGGGCCGGTTCTGGCAAGCGTTTGGCGGGCAGTAAACGGGTTCGGGCCAGCGCGCACAGTGCCCAACAGAGCAGATCCCGGTTACCCCTGTGGCGGGCGATGCCCAGTAGTTGATCAACGATGGCCTGCCGCCGTGCCAACGGCTGGGCAGTGCCAGATCCAGCAACGGCAGCCGCAGGCGGGTACCAAGCTGCCGCACCTGCTGGATCCACTCGCCGCGTTTGCCGCCGGCCAGCGCCGGCGGTACCGGGCGGGAACCCAGCGCCAGGGCGTACAAAATGGTTTCGGCGCCTTCGTTGCCGGCCAGGACTTGCCGCAGAGAAGCCGGGATGCTGGCCACCAGAGAACGGGCGTAACCCAGGTTGGCGTCGTCAAGAAAGCCAATATGCCGGGACGCGCGGTGATCGCGGCGGGCCCGCGCCCGGGCACGCGCGTTCCAATCCGGGCCAAGCGCCCGCAGGCGTTGTTCCAGTGGCGGGTGTGAGGAGAGCAGGGCGCGCAGATGAACGGACACGGTTTCGGCGAACCCCATGTGACTGATGTCCTCGGCGTACATGGAATGCAGCAGCGAGCCGCCACCGTTGCGTATTTTGATCAGCGCGCCGGCCAGACCTTCGCTTTGCCGGGTGAACTGGACCGCGCAGGCGTCCGCCAGATGTTCGCGCTGCCGGGAGATGGCGGCCTTGATCAGACGGCCGAAGAACAGCCCGGCATAACCCACCGTCATCATCAGGATGCCGCCGGTAAAAAACAGCGGTTGATAACGATGTCGCCGGGATATTGGCTGTAACAGGAATTCTCCCGCTTTCCCCACCGCCAGAATGCCGGAGAGCGCGGTCATCAATTGCAGGTTGAGGCGCATGTCGCCATTGAGGATGTGGCTGAATTCGTGGGCCACCACGCCTTGCAGTTCCTCGCGGTTCAATTGCTCGAGGGCACCGCGGGTGACCACCAGCACGGCCCGGTCCGGACGGGAGCCGGCGACAAAGGCATTGATGCCGGCTTCGTGGTCCAGCACGAACAGGCGCGGCACCGGTAGACCGCTGGCGATGGCCATCTCCTCGGTCACATTGCGCAGCCGGTGCAGTGGTTGCTCGCCGGCGTCGGCACCGACTTCCCGTGCCGACAATAAAGCGGTGAGTGCGGTGGCGCCGCCGCGCAATTGCCAGGCCTTGCGCAACGAGCCGCAAGCCATGATCGACAGTGTCGACAGACTGACCCACCAGAACAGACCGCTGCCGAGCCAGGGGGCGGGAGCCAGGCCGGGCAGCAGCAAGCGTGCGAGTACCACGGTCACCAGGTTAACCGCCGCGGTCACGCCGGCGAGGGCCAGGAGAAAGTACAGTGCCAGCAGCAGAGTGCGGCGCCGGGCCTGGGTCTGATGCTGGAAGAAGTCCATCGTCGCCGTGGCCTCAGAACCTTACCGCGACGGCTTGCCGCGCCGCCGCGGTTTCCAGTGACAGGAGATCGGCGGCGCGGAACGGTCCGAACAGGCCGCCGATCATATTGTTGGGGAACTGTTCTCGGTAGGTGTTGTAGCCCATCACGGCGTCGTTGAAGGCCTGACGGGCGAAACCAATGCGATTTTCGGTGCTGGTGAGAGCCTCCATCAGATCGGACACGGTGGTGTCCGCCTGCAGTTCCGGGTGGCTCTCGGCCACGGCGCGGAACTGGGCGAGACTGCCGGAAAGCAGGTTCTCGGCTTGGGACAGGCGTGTCATGGCGCCGCTCTCGCCGGGGTGGCGGGCCGCGTCATTGCGGGCTTTGGCGGCATCCCGGCGGGCCTCGGTGACCCGGGTCAGAGTGTCTTGTTCATGGCGCAGGTAAGCGCGGGTGGCGCTCACCAGATTGGGAATCAGGTCGTGGCGGCGTTGCAGCTGCACATCGATCTGGGCGAACGCATTACGGTACTGATTACGCAGGCGGATCAACCGGTTATAGACGGCGATCAGATACAACAGCAGCGCGGCGATAACGCCGGCGAATAGCCACTCCCCCATACTATCCCCCCAGAATGATAGTAACGTGGTTCCCCGGATTGTCGTTCCTCGCGGGCGGCGGCTGTCGGGAACGCACGGGGCCGGCCACGGGACCTCATATTATTGGGGAATGCCGACCTCGCATCCCGCGGACCTGCATTCCCATCGGTTAAGTTACTGTAATGCCGCGCTACAACCAAGTAGGCCGACGGGCCGGCGTGATCGAATTAACACTTGGTACATGGCCGAAGCCATTGCTGTGGGAAGCGGCCTTGGCCGCGAATGCCCCGGGCCGTTGGCCATTCGCTTGCAAGCAAGCTTCCCACAGCGGCTCGTGGTCCGGTCTGTGGGAAGCGTCTTTCAGACGATGAAGGGATAAAGCGGAATGTAGTGGTCCACCAGCAGCGCGGTGAACAACACGAACAGGTAGGTGATGGAGTAACCAAAGGTCTTCATCGGCAGTTTGGGGTCTTCCGAGAAGCGCAGGCGCACCGCGTGCGCCAGGAAGATGGCGCCGAGGATGACCGCTGCGAGCAGATAGATCAGCCCGCTCATGCCGGTGAGGTACGGCAACAGCGAGCACACGAACAGCAGGATGGTGTAATAGAGCACCGATTCACGGGTGAAGGGGATGCCGTGGGTCACTGGTAGCATCGGGATATCGGCCTTGGCGTATTCATCGGCCCGATGGATCGCCAGCGCCCAGAAGTGCGGCGGTGTCCACACGAAGATGATCAATACCAGCAGCCAGGCATGGGGGTGCAGTTCGTTGGTCACCGCCACCCAGCCCAGCAGCGGCGGGATGGCGCCGGCGACGCCGCCGATAACGATGTTCTGTGGTGTGGCGCGCTTCAGATACAGGGTATAGACAAAAGCGTAGCCGACAAAGCCGAACAGGGTCAGCCAGGCGGTCATCGGATTGACCAGGAAGTACAGCATGGCCATGGACAGCATCGCCAGCGCCACGGCGAACGCCACCGCCGCTCGTGGTGACAGCTTGCCCGCCACCAGTGGCCGCTGCTCGGTGCGTTTCATGATCGCATCGATCTTCTGGTCCATGATCTGATTGATGGCGGCGGAGGCCATCATCGCCAGAGACAGCCCGACGAACGCCGGGATCAAGATGTGCGGTGGAACCATGCCCGGCGGATCCGTGGCCAGAAACATGCCGGCCACCGCGGTCACCATCAACAGCATGACCACGCCGGGCTTGGTCAGGGCCAGATAGTCTCGCCAGGTGGTGGTGCTCATGAACGCTATTCCCCGTTGAGGCCCGGTCGGGCACTGGTGCATTTGACGTTGATGGCGCGTATGAACAGGACCAGGGTGATCAGCAGGACCACCGCGCCGAAGTTATGCGCCACGGCTATCTTCAGTGGCACGGAAAATACCACATTACCGATGCCAAGACCCACTTGCACCAGCAGTAACAGCAGGATCACACCGGCGAAGTTGCGGAAAAAAGTGCTGTGAGCACGGCGCAGGATGCGGACCACCAGGGTCAGCACCAGCAGTGAGGCCAACAAGGCGCCGAAGCGGTGCATCACATGGATGGTGGTGCGGGCGTCGTTTTCCAGCACGCCGAATTCATAGTCGGGCAGATCGTGTTCGTGCCCCCAGAAAATGAAGGCATCGGCGAAATTGAGATGCTCGGTCCAGCCGGATTCACACACCGGCAGTTCGGTACAGACCACTGCCGCGTAATTGGCGGTGGTCCAGCCGCCCAGGGCAATCTGCAGAATCACCGCCGCCAGGGTCAGGCCCGCCAGCGGTTTGAGGGTGCGGACATCGCAGTCGTTGAGAAATTCCGGCCAGCGGTAGAGACGGGCGGCCAACAGCGACAGCAAGGTCAGGGTAGTGAAACCGCCGAGCAGATGCAGCATGACGATGGTGGGCTGCAGCCCCATGGTCACCGTCCACATGCCAAGCAGCCCCTGGAAGATCACCAGGGCCACCAGAAACAGCGGTAGCTTCAGCGGTTGTTTGGCGCGCTTGCGATTGATCCAGCTGAGCGCGGCGATGATCAGGATGATCAGGCCCAGCACGGAAGCAAAGTAGCGGTGGACCATCTCGGGGATGGTTTTGTGCGCCTCGCGCAACGCGCCGGGATCGGTGGAATTGATATCGGCCACGTGCGCCACGGCCTTGCGTACATCCAGATGGCCGTAACAGCCGGGCCAGTCAGGACAGCCCAGACCGGCGTCGCTGAGGCGGGTCCAGGCGCCCAGTGCAATTACGCCGGCGGCGAGGAAAATGGCTACAACCGTCACGCGACGCAGCCAGATTTGGGAAGACGTCAGGGTTTGCATGATTTCGGGACCTGCTGGTGTTCATCCGATCTACGCGCGGGTTGGCCGCGCGGGATAAAAGCACGGGCTATCCAAACAGTGGCGCCGGGTAGGCGCTAACCGATCAGGGAGCCCTTGAGTGTCCGTTTCAAATCCAGGCGGATGTTCTCCGCCTCTTCCAGAGTGGCGTCCATGTCCTCGTGGGTGGGGTAACGCATGAAAATCTGGCCGTCGGGACTGACCAGATAAATATCCCCCTCCGGTGAAGACTGACTCTCGCCGTAAGCGGCTTCGAGCGTGGCTTTCAGAGTCTTCAGGTCACCCCGGACCTCCTCCATGCCGGCGACATTGTCGTCCAGGAAAGCGCGGAAGTCCGCATCCGGCTGCCGGGTGAGTACCACCACCCGGTGTACGCGCTGCGCATCCTCGGTGAGTGCCAGGCGAACCTGGCGCATCTGATAGTAGAGGCCGTTCTTGCAGCGGCTGTCACAGCCGTCGCCGGCGATGTACATCATGGTCCAATGACCGCTCATGTCATCGGCCCGGTAGGGATCGTCGGTGCTTTCCATCAGGCCCAGATCCGACACCGGAATATGGGGGATCAGCAGTTGGCCTTTGTTCTGGCGCGGCAGTTCCCAGGGGTCCACCAGGTAACGACCGGCCAGGAAAAACAGCACGAAGGGGCTGAGGATGGCCAGCAGAGTGAGTCTGTTTTTGCTGCGAGGGGACATCGGTTTATACGTCCAGTTGATCCTGTCGGCGCGCCTGCCGCCGACTTGCTACCAGAAAGACCACCAGGGCCGCCACGGCCAGTCCCAGCCACTGCAGCGCGTAAGCCTCGTGGCGTTGCGGGCTGAGGGTGGTTTCCGCGTCTTGCCAGGGTTTTGGCAATGGCGGCTGATCGCCCAGGCCTTGATCCGCGGCAAGGCGGATTTCAAAGGGCGCCAATTCTACCCCAAGTCGGGCGCCGATGGCTGCAAAATCCACCTTTTGTACCCGTAAAGGCCATTGATGGTCCGGCAAGGGGGTGTCCTTGAGCACCAGAGTGCGGCCGGAAGGCTCGTAGAGGGTGCCTTTCACGGTGAGTGGACCGGTCACCGGCGCTACCGTGGGCAGCACCGCGCGGTCGTCGCCACGGGGCAGCCAGCCACGATTGATCAGCACCCAGTGGCCATCGTCAGTGCGTAGTGGAGAAAGCAGGTAATAGCCGGCGATACCCTGATTCATGCGGTTGTCCAGCAGCACCGGACGGGCGTTGTCGAGTTCGCCGCTGACGGTGATGGGCAGATGCTGGCGGTCCCGACGCCTCAATGCTCCGGACAATGACAGCGGCGCCCCGGCGGCTTTGTCGGCCTGGTCCGCAAGCCACGCTCTCTTCTCATCCGCGCGCTGCCATTGCCACCAGGACAAGCTCAGGCACACGGCGACCACCACCAGCGTGAGGACGGTGGCGACAGGGGAAAACAGACCGGGTTTTCCAGCCATGGCGGATCTCCGGGTAACGGCGGTCGGCAGCGCGTGCACTTCACCGCCGGAGGGCTACAATGGGCGCACATTGTACATGAACAGCGAGTGTGGAAGGTGCCTGTATGTGGTGGGTGAAACTGATCGTCATCGTGCTGTTGGCCGCGGCCGTGGTCTCCCTGGGTCGAGCGCTGATGTCCCTGGTCCGTAATGAAGGCAAGGACGGCAAAACCATGCGCGCGCTGGCCTGGCGGGTGGGTTTCTCGGCGGCGGTGTTCCTGTTTATTCTGCTGAGCATGATGATGGGCTGGATCCAGCCCCATGACGTCAACCCCACCACCTTGTACGGCGAGCCGGTGCAGCAGCAGGAGCGATAGACACGCTGTCAGAATGGATGGTCGAAATCCAGGTCGTACAGATCCGTCCAGTGATACCGGGGAGCCAGTGTCCCCGAACGCAAGCAAGCGGCGAGGATCTCGAATGCCTGCTGTTCACTATGCAGGGCGCTTTCGGGGAACAGCAGAGCTTCTCCACCGACGGCGTGACTGAGCGTCACCGACCGTCCCGAGGGCGGTGCAAGAAGAGGGACCAGGTAGTCCGGATGCTGGAGGATAAAGATACCGCCGGTCAGCTTGAAGAACAGCAGGCGCTCCGAATCCGAGAGCAGGACGGCCGAGTCTCCGCTGCCGGAGCGCCAGTACGCCGGGGGCTGAGACAGGAACGTGCGCAGGGTCTCCAGATCGGGTAAAGAAACGTCGTTGCCGTTGTGGTCTATGAGTCGGTATGTCATGAGGGAGCGGATGCGGCCTCGGTTGTTGGGTAGCGTCACCAGGCAGCCATGATGGCGCTGGATCGTCCGGAAGGCAAAGAGGCTGCTGGCCTGGCGGGTGATACCTAACGTTGTAAGCAGGAGCGAGCCATGCGCCTGGATCGTTTGCTAAGCCGCTCTCCACTTTACAGTCGCCGGCAAAGCCGGCTGCTGATCAGTGCCGGACGCTTGCGGGTGGACGGTGAGGTGGTGCGGGATACCCGTTGCGAAGTGAGCGCCTTCCAGCGCGTGGAGTTGGACGGCGAGTTGCTGCAAGCGGGGCGCGGTGCCCGTTACTGGATGCTGCACAAGCCGGTCGGCGTGGTCAGCGCCACCCGGCACGATAGCCACCGTACCGTGCTTGATTTGCTCGACGAGGCGGACAAACACGAACTGCATCTGGCCGGGCGGCTGGATCTGAACACCAGTGGCCTTCTGTTGCTCAGTAACGACGGGCAGTGGTCGCGGCGCATTACCCTGCCGGAGCAGCGCAAGCCCAAGGTTTACCGGGTCGATACCGAGCAGCCCATCAGCGAGGACTATGTCGAAGTGTTCGCCCGTGGCCTCTATTTCGCCTATGAAGACCTCACCACCTTGCCGGCCCGGCTCGAACTGATCGGCAGTCACCGTGCCCGGCTGACCCTGTTCGAGGGGCGTTACCATCAGGTCAAACGCATGTTCGGCCACTTCCGCAACCGCGTTGTCGCTCTGCATCGGGAGCAAATGGGGGAGATTCGCCTCGATCCGGACCTGGCGCCGGGCCAATATCGGGCGCTGACGGCAGCGGAGATCGCCAGCGTCTAGCAGGAAACGGTATTACCCCATCAACGTCGCTGTGGGAGCTTCGAACAAAAAAGGTTCCTCGCGGTTTAGCGGGAAGG
>NZ_AQPF01000059.1:0-19459 GCF_009846745.1 Alcanivorax xiamenensis
CGCTAAACCGCGAGGAACCTTTTTTATGACCACCGCCCACGGACCCTGATCGGCTGGCGCCCGGCGTTCACCAGGCCGTTTTTGGCATTCGGGGCAGGGTAAAATGGCACGAGCGGCACTAGTGTGCCAACTCGCCACGGCCGCATAGTAAAAGTCATTGATGAAGTTCATCGGGAGACCGGGCATGAACGCCAAAGTGACCGCCATGCGGACCAATGCCAGCGACATCCAGCCGCGCCGTATGGATTTTGAGTTTGATCCGTCCATGTCGCGCTACTGGTTCGCTGACGATCAATTCAAAACCATGCTGCTGACGGCCTTGTCCTGTACTTTTCCAGAGGGTGAGCGCTTTTTCGTGCGTTCAGTGCGCCATTATCAGAAACGCATCGAGGATCCTGATCTGCGTGAGCGGGTGAAGGGGTTCATCGGCCAGGAGGCGCACCACGGCAAGGAGCACGAGGCCTTCAACGATTTCATGGAAGAAAAGGGCGTGCCGACCCGCAAGGTCCATGACTTTGTGCATAACGGCATGAAGTGGATCGCCAAGAATCTGTCTCCTGAGCGGCAGCTGGCCAAAACCTGCGCTCTGGAGCACTTTACCGCCATGCTGGCGGAACTGATTCTGGAGAATCCGGAGTTTCTCGAGGGCATGGACGAACGCATGCTACCGCTGTGGCTGTGGCACGCGGTGGAGGAAAGCGAACACAAAGCGGTGGCCTACGACGTGTACGCGGACCAGGTCGGCAGCTACTGGATTCGATCGTCGGAGATGGCGCTGACCACGGTGGAGTTCATTGGCTTCACCATTTTCCACTATATCCAGTTGCGCCAGGGCATGGATGACAAGCGGGATCTGCGTTCCGTGGGTAACGGCCTCAACTGGTTGTTCGGCCGGCCGGGCTGGCTCCGGCGCCTCGGACGATCCTATGTGGCGTACTACAAGCCGTCTTTCCATCCGGAGAAGAAAGACAGTCGCGCGCTGCGTGAACAGGCTCTGAAAAAGCTGGCGCGGATGCTTGATCGTCCAGAGCTGCAGGGGGCCGGTTAAAACACCAAGAGGTATCTGGAGCCGTAGTGGGAGCGGCTCACCAGCCGCGATGGGAGTGTTGGCGTGCCGGCGTGTTGCGTGTAAGCGTACCGTGCCCGCGAATGGTGAGGCTGTACGGAATCGACACGGCCGGCTGGGTTTGATCCCGCCGGCCGTTGCCGTTATTGCAGGGCTTCGGTGATGGCGTCGAGGGCCGCCGTGGTGGAGGTATAGGTGAAGCTGGAGCTGGCCACCGGGTGGGAAGAGAATTTCACCACCACCAGTTCCGCTTGCGGGTCGATATGAATCATCTGGCCGTGGATGCCGGCGGCTTGCAGAGCGCCGTGGGCATTGTGAGTCTGGTACCACTGATTGTGGTAGGACTGCCCCTGACGGAAATCCAGACCGCCCCCCTCGAATTTGGAGCGCTCGCCACCTTTGAAAAGGTCCTCTATGGCGGCTTTGCTAACGATCTGCTCACCGTTGTAATGTCCGTTGCGGCGTACCATTTCGGCGAAGCGGGCGAGGTCGCGCAAAGTGGTGTTCATGCCACCGCCGGCCAACGGCGTGCCGTGGTCGTCAACCAGAATGTAGGCGTCCCGCTCGGCGCCCAGCTTGCTCCAGATGCGTTCGGAGAGCAGGTCGGTGTAGTCCCGCCCGGAAGCCTTGCTGATGATCCAGGCCACGACTTCCGATTGCACCGTCTGGTAGGTGAACTGTTCGCCGTGCTCGCCGCTCTTTTCGGTCAGGCTGGCGAGGAACTCATAGAGAGAGGCCGGGCCCTGATAGTTTTTCGGCTTCGGCAGAATGCCGGAAGAAAACGCGTAGCGGTAAACGTCGGAAGTGAAGTCCTTGTAGTCCTCGCGATAACGCACCGCGGCGGTCATATCCAGCACCTGCTGCACGGTGGCGTCACCCCAGGCGCTGCCTTTCAGTTCCGGCACGTAATGGCCCACGGTGGCGTCCGGGTCCAGCTCGCCGCGCTGAATCATGTCGGCGGCTAGCAGGCCGGTAACCGACTTGGTGACGGACCACAAGATGTGCTGGTCCTGGTCGTCCATGCCGTCGGTGTAGGTTTCGTGGACCACCCGGCCTTTGTGCAGCACGATGAAGGCATCGGTATAGGTATCGAGAAGCCACTTTGAAACCGTGGTGGTCTGGCCGCTGCCGTCATCGAAACGGAGGCTGCCCAGGTCACGGTCCTTGTTTTTCAGCTTCGCCACATCAGCCAACGGATCGCGGGCGATGCCGCGTGAGGGTTGCAGTTCGCGCATGTGGTGCAGTGCCCAGCGGCCATTGGGAAAACGGTTGAAATTAGCCCGGGTGACCAGCTTGTCCGGTGGTGGCGGAAAGCCCTGCATCAGCCCCAGTTTGGGCAGGGTGGTGCTCTCCGGTGGTGGCAGTTGCGGAGTCTCGGTATGGCCCTGGGTGGCGATCAACAGGGCCGTGGCCGCCAGGCCGTAGCGCAGGCTTTGTAGCATGGTGTGCTCCCGATGGTTGTTGTAATTGGGTTCCCGGGATAACAGGATCACTCAACCGTACATGGCCACGCGCTTGCGGCCCGGCGATTCACCGAACCAGTCGCGGAAGGCGCGATAAAACTGCGCCGTCTGGCTGTAACCGAGCCGCGCCGCCAGTTGCTCGGTGGTCAGGTCACGCCAGGGCATCAACGTCAACGCCAGTTGCCGGCGGCTGTCGCTGAGCAGGGAGCGGAAATCCTGCCCCTCCGCTTCCACCCGGCGTTGCAGGGTGCGTTCGCTCACCGCCAGTAAGGAGGCGCACAGAGCCAGTGGCTTGCCCGGCAGCCCGACCACGGTTGGCAGCAGACCGCGTACCGAGTCGCTCCAGCCGAGGCCGGGCCGCATGCGCCGCAGATACCGTTCTCGCTGGCCCAGGGTGTCGAGGCTCCCGGTGGTGGCGGAGGGTTGCAACAGGTGGGTGTTATCGAACACCAGGCCATCCTGTTCTTCTCCGCAGCTCACCGGTACTCCCAACAGCGCCTCCAGGTCCCGTCGCTCGCGTTCGCCCTGACGGACCCGCAGAGTCACCCGCCGGATGCGCAGGCGGCTGCCGCGTTCCAGCAGTCGGCAGGTGGAGTACAGCAAGGCCAGGGCCTGGCCGTTGTACCCCTCGAAAGCGGGGCGCCGGAACAGTTGCAGGCTACTTTCCTCGGCGCCGATCCGCAGACGGTAGTCACCCAGCTCGGAATGCAGACACAGGTAGCGCGGGTACTGATTGATCCGGTCCAGAATGTCGCCGGGTACCGGCGACAGGCCCGGAAACAGCTGGCGCTGTTGCTCCAGAGTCTGGAATCCCCGCGCCAGTAGCGCCGGATCGCCCTGTTGGTCGGCCAGCCGGGCGGTCAGGTCGGCGCAACGCCAATGATTGATTCGCTCCGCTTCGGTGCTGCGTTCCAGATGGTACTCGTTGAGTGCCTGATCCAGTCTCCCGCCGGGCACACGTGCATCCAGGGCCGCCACGACGTGATGGAAGTTCTGGCGGGACATGGTGGCATCAATGAGCATGGTCGGGAGGGTTCCGGGAACAGACTGGCTTCCATTGTCGGTGTGTCCCGGTGAGCGGCAAGTGCAATTCACGTCAACCGCCTCCGTCAGTCACACAGGAGCCGCGGACGGGGAATCCCGCGTTCCCTGAACAGGGTGGTGACCCGTGTCACCACATCGCTGCGGAAGGCCGTTTCGTAGCGCACGTCCAGCACATAGGCCTTGGTGCGGAAACGGATCGCCAGGGTATTGCCCACCTGCACCTCCTCGATGGCGAAGGACACCGGCTTTTTCAGGTAAGCGTAGCGGCTGGTGACCACCACTTCGCGAATCAGCGCCTCGATCCGCTCCAGATCCGCGTCCAGGGCGACATGAAAGTCCGACACCACCATCATGTCCAGGGCGCCGGCATTGCCGGAGGCGACGGCGTCGGTAATGAACAGGGAGTTGGGGATGGTGACCAGGTTATCGTCCAGAGTTTGCAGCCGCACCGCGCGCAAGCCAATGGCGACGATCTCGCCGTAAGTGTCGCCAAACTGCACCCGGTCGCCGACCTGGAATGGCCGGTCGAACAACAGCAACAGGCCCGCCACCAGGGAGGCCACCACGTCCTTGAGGGCGAAGCCCAGCGCCACCGCCAGGGAGCCGGCGGCGGCCAGGATGAACTCCCTGGGCGGGTTCAGAACACCAAGGATGAGGGCGCCGGTGCCCAGTGTATAGATCAGAAAACTGATCAGCGTGATGAATTGAAGGATCAGGAAACGACGGCTGGGCAACCGTTCCATCAGGGAGTGGCCCAGCCGGTTCAGCCCCCAGTTGAGGGCCCACAGGCACAGACCGCCCAGAATCAGCAGCAGTATGGCGTAGGCGTTGAACAGGTCGATCACCACCGCCAGATCGCTGACAATGTCGCCATTCTCACTCATGGAGCAGATTCTTCCTGTTCAGTTGATTGATCACCGTGCGATACCACATCGGCACCACGCGGTAGCGGCTGTCTTCCCCTTTGTAGATGAACCCGGCGTCCTGGCCCGCCTTGAGTGCGGAGCGCACCACATTCTCGGAGAGATCGGTGACGGCGACGATTTCGTCGCTGGACAGATTCTCGTGGCTGACGATGGCGGCGTAGACAAACATCAGAGAATCGCCGGACTGGCCGGCGGCCAGTGATGACGACGGTTGCGCTGGCAGTCCCACCAGCACCTGCCGGGGGGTAACCTTGATCGATGTCAGCCACAGTTTCAGCGCGACCATCGGGTTGCCGCCACAAGCGTCCCAGAGCAGGCTGAAATAACGCTGTTCCGCATTGCGCATATTGCCGGCTTCCGGCCCACGGGAGGACAGCAGCAAGTCATCGTAGCGCAGCTTCTGTTTGCTGAGGTGATGACGCGACAGGATCAGCGAGCGGATCTCGCTTTGGTCCCAGCGTTTCACCTTGATCACCCGGCGGAACTGATAGTCGCGGCCGAACACATTGGAGAGATAGGACCAGCTCTGGTTATTGATCAGGACCAGCCAGAACAGATTGTCCAGACGGGCGTTGGTCAGCGTCAGCAGAGCCTGCCAGCCGTCCAGTCCGCCAATGCGGGCGAGGAAACAATTCTGTGTTTCGTCCAGGATCAACAGCGTAGGCGGGCGCTGCTCATCGTTCTTCACCAGGCTGGCGGGGCCCTCATCCAGGGATTCGCCTAGCGCCTTGGCGATCATCGAGGTCACCGCTTCCGGTGTGACCGTGCGTGGCGGCACTGATACTGTCACCAAACGCAGATCCGGTTGTTCCTGTTCCATTTTGCGGACCAGCTTGCGCATCGCCATGCTTTTGCCGCTGCCTTTCTCGCCGGTCACCAGCAGAGCGTTTTCTTCCACGCTTTCGGAATGCCATTGCTCCACCGCCTTGATCATCGCGTTGAGCAGACCGGTGTCGATAAACGGGGTTTCCTGGTCGTCCGGCAACTGATTGGCGAACCATTTCTGATATTGCTTGCTGGCCTCGCTGGTGTCTTCCCGGACCGGCTCCTCATCCTCGCCGACCCCCTTGGTGCGCAACCGGAACCAGCGTGCCTTGAGGCGCAGGTACCAGTCCAGCTCACCGAGCAGCGTATCCAGGTAATGAAACAGGAAGTTCACCAGCGCCACCGGTAACAGTCCCGGCGCGGTCCAGCCAAAACGCAGGCCCTTGAGCAGGCGTTCCGCCAGAGGGTCCAGGGAGGACGGCAAAACGTTCTGCAAACATAGCAGATAATCGTCCCGGCGGAACGCCAGCAGCCGGCCGATGGCGATATAAAGACACAGCCCCACCAGCACCGTGCACAACAAGCCGGCGAGTGAGTGGCCAAGCAGCCGATCCACCGCGAACCACAGGGCCCAGGGCACCATCATCCACAGCGCCAGGCGGCGGGCCAGAGCGCTGGCCTCGGTAATCTGGTTATCGTTGAGATAGCTGTGGGCGCTCTGGCAGACGCGGAACATCAGCCACTCCCCGAACAGCCACAGCAGGCCGAACAGCACATACAGGCGTGCCAGCGGCAACAGCCAGCGCACCACCTGGGTGGACGGAGAGTCGAGCAGCGGTGCCAGCAGATGGATCACCAGCCACAGAAGCAGCCAGGGTACCAGGGGCGCGACGCCGCTGAGCAGCCGGCTGGCGTTCCACAGCCAGCGTTTCTGGCCGGCCCGGGAGACCAGGCGCTCATGCAGGCGCAGCAGGCCCCGGCGACCGCGCCGGCCCAGTTTCATCACCAGAGCCAGGATGGCGAGGCCAAGTATCACCGCCAGGGCGTTGCTGACCAGTGGGGTGTAGTGGCGGATCTCCCGGTTCAGGGTCCACTCCCGATACGTTTGGATCAGCCCCTGGTGGAGACGATCGAGGGTCATGCGCGCCTCAAGGCCGAGCAATGGGAGCCATTCCGCGGGTCGATAGCTGAACCACGAGCGCAATACTCCCTGGCGTTGCCACAGCCCGGAGCGCAGCGCCAGCTGCAGTCGCCGGGTTTCATAATGATGACGCCAGAGCGTCAGGCGTTGCTGGGCGGGGATATCGGCCTGGATTACCGGCGCCGGTGGCGGCCACAGAACATCCAGCTGGCGGGCCGCGTTGGCTGGCTGATTGCGTAACGGCGGGAGCAGGGCGATAAGGGCGCTCAGATGGTCACGCAAGGGCCCCGGGGTGACCAGCGGATCGGCTTCCAGAGTGGTCAGGGACTGATATTCCTCAAGCAACCCCAGCAGGGCGGCGCGTTCCGGACGGGACAGCGAGAACCATTGGTCTCGTTGATCATCAAGCAGAGCGCGGACGCCACGGCGTTCGGTGACCGCCTGATTGAGGCGCTCCTCGAGCTGTTCGCAACTCAGCGAAGGCGGCGTGATAGGGCCGGGTGGGGGGCGGTTGACGGCGTCCGCCGGTGCGCCAAGCGCCTGATCCAAGGTGTTCGGAGCAATCGGTGTCCCGTCAAGCAAACGCTGCAGGGGCTCCACCTGCCGATCCATGTCGACGGTTTGCTGTTCCCATTGCTCCAGCTGTCGCTGCTCCCGGGCGCAGGTGGTCTCGGTGGCCGCGTTGACCTGGCTGGCGAAAGCCAGTAGCAGGCCGGCCATCGACATAAACCAGCGAAGCCCCATAGTGTCTCCTTTGCCTGTCCGCCCTGTCCCTCGATGACCCATTGTAGGGAGCTGGGGCAGGGGCGTCATCCGTAGCGCCTGTTCAGGGTTTTGTGCCGTGGTGGCGGCGTAAAATCCTGAACAGGCTCTTACGCTTCCCCCGGCTGACCGGGGTGCTATAGTCGAAGCAAGGGCGGCTTTCTTTGATCATGAAAAGCGTTGGAAAGGGCCCTGTGAAGGCTTTTTCAGTATCTGGTGTAGTCAGTATCGTGATGTAGGGAGAAGCGTTATGGCGGGTCTGTTGGTGAAAGACGTGATGATCAAGCATCCCATGTCCGTCCCGGCCGATATGGACCTCACCCTGGTGGTCGACACGCTGCTGCAATATCGCATCACCGGCCTGCCGGTGGTGGATAACGAAAACCGGGTTATCGGGTTCGTGTCGGAGCAGGACTGCCTGCGACAACTGCTGGTCTCCAGCTATCACAGTGAAGGCGCGGTGCGTGTCGAGCAGGTGATGCACGGTGATCCGCTCACCGTGGACGTGGAGGAATCGCTGGTGGATCTGGCGGAGCTGATGCTCAAGCAGAAACCGAAAATCTACCCGGTGGTGGATGAGAAACGCCGGCTGATCGGGTTGCTGACCCGTGGTCACGTACTGCGGGCCCTGCGCGACAGCCGTCGCGGCGGTTAAGAGCCTGTTCATGATCTCTACACCACCGCGTTGCCGCTGGAAAAGCCGCCAGACGGCGTCGCGGACCGCAGGCTCTGGTGGCGCCAAAGGCAAAGGCCGGGGCGTCGTCTGGCGGCTTTTCCAGTGCAACCCGGAGGGTCGGGCCCCTTTTGTCGCCAGGCCGCGATTACGCTTGTTAACTACACCGCACAATCGGAATCACGGCCTGACAACACTTTCCACCAGGAGAGAAGGGAACTCCGGCGCGGTGGTGTAGAGATCGTGAACAGGCTCTAAGCAGCCATTCCATACAATTCCCGGAGGCGGGCACGGGCTAATCTGTCATCGATAAAGTCGTGCTGGCCATGGCGCCACAATCGCCATGGCATAACAACAACAGGGAGGCGGAAGTCATGCGTGATTTAAGTACGTTTTTGAGTGACTACGGTGAGAGCCACCGTAATCCGGTGAACCAGTGGGTGCACATCGTCTGTGTGCCGCTGATTTTTATCTCCACCCTCGGCCTGTTTTGGCTGATCCCGGTGGGCCGCTGGCTGGGCCTGGAGGGCGCCGCCGCCTACTGGGTCAACGGCGGTTCGATACTGGCGGTGTTGTGCATGCCGTTCTACCTGCGCCTGTCCATGGGCGTGTCGCTACTGATGCTGGGCTGGCTGGCGGTGTCGATCGCGGTGGTCACCGGCATCGATCGCAGTGGTCTGTCATTGGGTTGGACCGCGCTGCTGGTGTGGGTACTGGCCTGGGCCGGTCAGGCCTGGGGGCATAAAGTGGAAGGCAAGAAGCCGTCGTTCTTCGACGATCTGATCTTTCTGCTGGTGGGGCCGATTTTTGTCAGCCTGGAACTGATGCACAAACTCGGTCTGAGCCGTACCCCGGGGCATGGTCGCCCGTCCTGACCGGGCCGCGCGAGTGCCGTGACGCCACTGTCGCCGCTGTTCATCTGGCAAGGAGGCTGGCTGATGCTGGCCTCCGCTTTGCGCAACCGCCCCCATCGCCATGTGGCCGCCTCCCTGCTGGTGGGGTTGGAAGAGCCGTTGCGCGTGCAGATTGCCGGGCACTGGGTGCGCTCGGCGATGGTCTGGGTGGCGCCGGATGTGGAGCAGGCTCTGGAAAGCCCCGGCCCGGTGGCGGTACTGCATCTGGATCCCGACGACGGCGCCTGGCGCGGCCTGCCGGTACAGGGGCCGGGCGGCGCTCTGCCGGAGTCGCGTCTGCCGGGTTTTCGGGAGGCATTGGCCGGTCTCGCAACACGGCCTGAAATCGGGACGGTACGGGGTCTGCGTGAGCGCCTGCGGGCCGCCGCGCCGCCGCTGGCGCGGCCTGCCGGGCCCTGCGCCGGGAAGATCTGGACAGCGCCTGTCTGGCGTCGGCGGCCGGGCTGTCCGAATCCCGTTTCCGGCATCTGTTCCGGGAGCAGGTCGGTGTGTCTCTGAAACGCTTCCAACTGCATCTCAAATGCCAGCGCGCGCTGAGGCTATGGCGCGATGGCATGAGCTTCGCTGAATTGGCCGGTGCCGCCGGCTTCTACGATCAACCCCACCTCAATCGTACCCTCCGCGCCATGTTCGACGCGCTGCCTTCCCGTTATGCTAGGGCCTTTCCGGTCCAGGTGGTGCACCTGGATTCTTTCTGACGGCCCCTTTTGTTCGGCCGTCCCGGCGATCTGTTGGCGCCGGCCCAATAACAAGGAGCAGCTTATGGAGTACCAACACATCCAGACCGCGTTGGCGGACGATGGCATTCTCACCGTCACCCTGAACCGTCCCGACCGTCTCAATGCCTTCACTCTGCGGATGAAGGATGAGTTGGTGCACGCCTTTGGCGACGCCAGCCAGGATAATCGGGTGCGCGCGGTGGTGGTCACGGGTGCCGGCCGCGTATTCTGCGCGGGTATGGAGATGGAGCCGGAGGACGGTGGCAACCTGTTCGGCTATGACCGTGCCGACAGTGAAGAGCCGCCACTGGAAGTCATTCGTGATTCCGGTGGTGAGGTGTCACTGGCCATTTTCGAGTGCCGCAAGCCGGTCATCGCCGCCATTAATGGCGCCGCCGTTGGCGTCGGCATCACCATGACACTGCCGATGGACTTCCGGGTGGTGGCGGAAGGTGCCAAGATCGGCTTTGTCTTCACTCAGCGAGGCATCACCCCGGAAGCCTGTTCCTCGTGGTTCCTGCCTCGTCTGGTGGGCATGCAGCAGGCCTTCGAATGGGTCTACAGCGGAGATATCTTCCTCGCGGAGGAAGGCGTGGAGGCCGGCCTGTTCCGCGGCGCTCACCCCCGTGACCAGGTGTTGGAGGCGGCCCAGGCGCTGGCCCGCAAGCTCACCGCGAAGAGTTCGCCGGTGGCGGTGGCGCTGGCCAAGCAGATGTTGTGGCGCAATCCGGTGTTCGAGCACCCGATGCAGGCCCACGCGGTGGAGTCGCGGCTGATTTATCGCTCCAGTGAATACTGGGATGGCAAGGACGGTTTCAAGGCCTTCTTGGAAAAACGCGATCCGGTATTCGACACCGACCTGAATTCGGTTCCAACCCAGTTCGATTTCTGGCCGGAACCGCCTTTGCGGTAAGCGCGAAGACGCTTACCTTTTTCAACCGTTTAAAGGACTAGGGACAAGAACAATGAAACGAGAAACCATAGCGATTCACGGTGGCTTCGCCGGCGACCCGGAAACCCATTCCGTGGCGGTGCCGATTTATCAGACCACCAGCTATTATTTCGACAACACCCAGCACGGCGCTGATCTGTTCGACCTGAAAGTGCCTGGGAATATTTACTCGCGCATCATGAACCCCACCAACGGCGTTCTCGAAGAGCGCGTGGCGCAATTGGAAGGCGGTATTGGCGCTCTGGCCATGGCCTCCGGCATGGCCGCCATTACCGCGGCGGTACAGACTCTGGCCCGTGCCGGTGACAATATCGTCTCCGTCAGCCAGTTGTACGGCGGCACCTATAATCTGTTCGCCCACACTCTGCCGACCATGGGTATCGACGTCCGTCTGGCGGATGGTCGCGATCTGGAGGCCATGGCCGCCGCCATTGATGACAACACCAAGGCCGTGTTCTGCGAGTCGATTGGCAATCCCGCCGGTAATATCGTTGACCTGGCCGGGTTGGCCAAGGTTGCTCACGATGCCGGCGTGCCTCTGATCGTCGACAACACGGTGGCGTCTCCGGCCCTGTGCCGGCCGTTCGAACATGGCGCCGACATCGTGGTGCACTCCCTGACCAAATACATGGGCGGTCACGGCACCACCGTCGGCGGCATCATCGTCGATTCCGGTAAATTCCCCTGGCAGGGCAATGCCCGCTTCCCGCAGTTCAATGAGCCGGATCCCAGCTACCATGGCGTGATTTACACCGAGGCCATGGGCCCGGCGGCGTTCATCGCCCGTGCCCGGGTGGTGCCGTTGCGTAACATGGGCGCGGCGCTGTCGCCGATGAACGCCTTCCTGATTCTGCAGGGTATCGAGACGCTGAATCTGCGCATGGAGCGTCATTGCGAGAATGCCATCAAGGTGGCCCGTTGCCTGAAAGCCCACGACAAAGTGGAGTGGGTCAACTATGCCGGGCTGGAAGGTGACCGTGACGCGGAGCTGGCCAAACGTTACATGGACGGCGGTTTGCCGTCGGCGATTCTCAGTTTTGGTATCAAAGGCGGCCGCGAAGCCGGCGCGCGCTTCATCGATGCGCTGCAAATGATCAAGCGTCTGGTGAATATCGGTGACGCCAAAAGCCTGGCCTGCCACCCCGCCACCACCACCCACCGGCAGCTTAATGACGACGAACTGAAGACCGCCGGCGTGAGCGCCGATCTGGTGCGCCTGTCCATTGGTATCGAGCACGTGGACGATATTCTCGCCGATATCGAGCAGGCCCTGGACGCCGTTTAGTCACCGCGTTCCGCGCGGAATCGGGCCGGCGTGCTGCCGGTCCAGCGCTTGAACGCCTTGACGAAGGCGCTTTCGTCGGAGAATCCCAATTCCTCGGCGATCCGGCCGGCGCGTTCGCCGTCGGCCAGCGCCCGTTCCGCCCGTTCCCGCAACAGGGTGTCACGCAACAGCTTGAAGCCGGTGCCTTCATCGGCCAGCTTGCGGATCAGATGGCGCCCGCTCATGCCCAATTGCTCGGCGATGCGCTCCTTGCCCCAGTGCGGGTGGCCACGGATCAGGGTGCTGACCTGCCCTCCCAGGGACGGGTTCTCCAGGCCGGCCAGCAGGTCATCGGCCAGTCCACGCAGATGGCGGCACAGGGCGGGATTGGCGTGAATCAACGGTAACCTCAGCTGCTCTGGGGCGAATACCAGAGCATTATGGTCGGCATTGAACCGTATCGGCACTCCCAGCCTGTCCTGGTAGCGTGAGAGGTCGCTCCGGGGAGCGTGGCATACCGTCAGATGGCTCGGGCGAAAGGCCTCGCCGGTGCTCCAGCGAGTGAGGCTCAGCATGCTCGCCATCACCGCCTCCACCCGGGTGGTCAGGCAGGTATGGTAAAGCGGCTGATAGCGGAGCTCGCAGCGGCCGGCGGTGATCGTCCGGAAGTCAAAAGTTCCGCCCTCTCCGACAATGGGGTGGTAGTCGAGCAGCGACTCCACCGCCTCGCCCAGGGTTTCGCAGCTCATCAGGATCATACCGGCGGTATCCAGGTGCCCCACCTGTAGCGCCAGCCCCAGGTCCACGCCCACCAGTGGGTCGTCGGCGGCCTGGCAAAATGCCTCCCAGAGCCGGTTCTGGCTTTCCAGATCCACCCGATCCCGGGCGCTCATCTCCGTCACCAGCGCTTCGGGCAAGCTCAGGCCCAGGCGTTGTGCCGCCTGCATGATGGCCTGGGAGAAGTGCACCGTCACCGTGGGGCTGTGGTTCATGAGTGAAGTCCTGAATTAACCGGATCCGGGTCGCGAATCAGCCATGCCCGACCGTCGCCGCCGAATTAACTTAAGACAATAACAAGGTGACCACAAACCGTCTGGGATGATTTTCAACGCCGCTTTGCCGGCGCTCCAGAGAGCCGCCGCGATAAAAACAAGGAAAACGATTCATGTACGCAGTGATCGGTGCCGGACCGATGGGCCTGGCCACGGCCAGGAACCTCGGCAAGCAGGGCTTGCCCTTTGTCGGCTATGAACTGAATAGCGATGTGGGCGGTTTGTGGGATATCGAGAATCCCCACAGCACCATGTACATGACCGCGCATCTGATCTCATCCAAGCGGATGACCGAATTCCATGAGTTCCCCATGGATGAGGGGGTGGCCACCTATCCCCATCATGCCGAATTGAAGCGCTACTTTCAGGATTATGCCCGTCACTTCGGCCTCTACCAGCACTACCAGTTTGATACACGGGTGGTGTCCGTGACGCCGGAAGGCGAGCGCTGGCGGGTGACGGTGGAGAAAGACGGCGGTCAGACCAGCCGCTGTTTCGACGGCGTCCTGATCGCCAGTGGCACCCTGCATACGCCTAACCGGCCCACGCTGCCCGGGCGGTTCGCAGGGGAATTGCTGCACGCTTGCGATTATCGCGACCCGGTATTGTTCAAGGATAAACGAGTGCTGATCGTCGGTTGCGGTAATTCCGCCTGTGACATGGCGGTGGACGCGGTGCATCAGGCGAAAAGCGTGGACCTGTCGGTGCGCCGGGGCTATTACTTCCTGCCCAAGTTCATTGGCGGTCGTCCCTCCGATGCCATTGGCGGCAAGTTCAAGTTGCCGCGCCGGCTCAAACAGCGACTGGATGCCTGGTTGATCCGCATGATCATTGGACGCCCCAGCGACTATGGGCTGCCGGATCCGGATTACCTCATGTACGAGTCCCATCCGGTGGTCAATTCCCTGGTACTGCATCACCTGGGCCATGGCGATATCTCGCCCCGTTCCGACATCGCCGACATGCGGGGACGCACGGTCATTTTCAGCGACGGAGCCCGGGCTGAATACGATCTGATTTTGCTGGCCACCGGTTACAAGCTGGATTACCCGTTCATTGACCGTGCGCTCCTCAACTGGCGTGGTGATGCGCCGAGCCTGTATCTGAACCTGTTCCATCCGCACTACGACAACCTGTTCATGATGGGCATGATCGAGGCCGCCGGCCTGGGTTGGGAAGGACGTAACGAGCAGGCGGAACTGGTGGCGCTGTATTTGAAACGTCGTGCGGAGGGCCATCCGGCGGCGCGGGAGCTGGCCCGGCTGAAGCTTGAACAGGCCGGACAGAGCCTGGATGGCGGTTATCACTATCTGAAGCTGTCGCGCATGGCGTATTACGTGCACAAGGACAGTTATCGGGCCGAGCTGGCCAAACGGCGCCAGGCGCTGCAATAACCGGGAGACCGTTTCATGGGCCCTGATTCCCCGATTGATTTCAGCACCGGCAATCTGATCGTGCTCAACGTGATTCTCGCGTTGATGATGTTCGGTGTGTCTCTTTCCCTGCGCGTGGAGGATTTTCGCCGTGTGCTGCGCATGCCCCAGGCGCCAGCGGCTGGGCTGCTGGCGCAGTTCCTTTTGTTGCCGGCCTTGACCTGCGTGGTTACCTGGATGCTGGATGTGGAACCGGGGCTGGCGTTGGGAATGATTCTGGTGGCGTCCTGTCCGGGGGGCACCTTTTCCAACATCATGACCTGGCTGGCGCGGGCCAATGTGGCGGTGTCGGTGAGCATGACCGCGGTGTCCAGCCTGGCGGCCACGATACTCACACCGCTCAATTTCGCCTTTTATGGCTGGCTCAATCCCCACACCCGTGATCTGGTCACCGAGATCGCCTTGAACCCCTGGAACATCCTGATGCTGGTGGTTCTGGTCCTGGCGGTCCCGTTACTGCTGGGCATGCTCACCGGCCGCCATTTTCCACGCTTCGCGGTCAGGGCGCAGAAACCCATGCGTGTGTTCACCTTGCTGGTGTTACTGGCCTTTGTCGGTCTGGCTTTCGCCAAGAACCTGGATTTGTTCCTGCAAAACGCCCACCGCATTGTCGCTCTGGTGATTGGGCAGAATGCCCTGGCACTGGCGTTGGGGGCCGGCGCCGGCATGATGATGCGGCTCGATCGGGCCGACCGGCGGGCGGTGACCCTGGAAGTGGGTATTCAGAACTCCGGGCTGGGGCTGGCGATCCTGTTCACGTTCTTCCCGCAGGCGGCGGGCATGATTCTGATCGCCGGTTTCTGGGGGGTGTGGCACCTGGTCAGTGGCTTGATTCTGGCATTGATCTGGTCGCGCGGCGCCGCACCCGCGCGGGCCGGGTGGGAGGCATCATGAGTCGGGTGCTGATCACCGGAGCCGGCGGCTATATCGGTCGCCTGCTCGGCGAGCGGTTGGCGTCCGGGCATGCCGTGCTGGGGCTGGATCTGCGGGTACCGGCGGATTTGCCGTTCGAGTGTCGGCAGGGAGATATCCGTGATCCTGATCTGGCCGAACTGATGCGGGAGTGGCGCGCCGATACCGTGGTGCACCTGGCGGCGGTACTGGAGGATTCCGGCGACCGGGCCCGCGATCACGACATCGACGTCAACGGTACCCGCAATGTGCTCGACGCCTGTTTGATCGCTGGTGTCGGCCAGTTGATCGTCACCAGCTCCGGCGCCGCTTACGGATATCATCCGGACAATCCGGCCTGGCTGGATGAGCGGGATCCCCTGCGTGGTAATCCGGAGTTCGCCTATTCGGACCACAAGCGCCTGGTGGAAGAGATGCTGGCGGATTATCGTCGGCGCCACCCTGATCTGCGCCAACTGATCCTGAGGCCGGGAACGGTGTTGGGAGCGGGTACCCGCAATCAGATCACCGCCTTGTTTGAGCGCAAGCGGGTTCTCGCCATCGCCGGTTCCGAGTCGCCGTTCGTGTTCATCTGGGATCAGGACGTGGTGGGCGCCATTGCCCATGGCGTGGAGACGGGTGCCGAAGGGATCTACAACCTGGCCGGTGATGGCGCCCTTGGCGTCCGCCAGGTGGCCTCGATACTGGACAAACCGCTGCTGGTTCTGCCGGTCGGTGTATTGCGCGTGGCGCTGTGGCTGGGGCACCGGTTGGGGTTGACCGCCCATTCGCCGGAAAAAATCAATTTTCTCCGCTATCGGCCGGTATTGAGCAATCGCCGTTTGAAGGAGGAGCTGGGTTATTGCCCACAAAAAACCTCCGAGCAAACATTCCGGTTTTTCGTTGAACAGGCCCGTGCCCGGGAGCCATCATGAGCGGCAACGCTGATACCGTCACGCTGATTACCGGCGCCGCCTCCGGCCTGGGCTGGGCGTTGGCGCAAGTGGCGTTTCAGCGTGGCCATCGGCTTATTCTGGTGGACCGTGACGCTGAAGCGCTCGCCGACAAGAGCGCTCGCCTGGCCGCCACCGACCCCCAGCGGGTGACCTATCACACCCTGGACCTCACCGATGGGCCGGCGCGGGATCGTCTGGTCGACCGGATCGCGGCCCGGGGGCGGCTGGACGTGTTGATCAACAACGCTGGCATCACGCATCGCTCGCTGGCGGCGCGCACCGATCCGAAGGTCTTTCACCAGGTCATGGCGGTGGACTGGGAAGCGCCGGTGGCCCTGACTTTGGGATGCTTGCCGCTGCTGCGCGACAGTGGCGGTTGCGTGATCAACATCGGTTCCATGGCCGGCTGGATGCCGGTGCTGGGGCGGGCCGGCTATTGCAGCGCCAAGGCCGCCCTGGCGCAGTTCTTCGAGGTGCTGCGCGGCGAAGTGGCGGATCAGGGGATCGATGTACTGATGGTGTATCCGAGCTTTCTGGCCACACCGATCGAACGTAACGCCCTGGGTCACGACGGTGGACCCGCCGCCCACGCCCGTTCCTCGGTGGGCCGGGTGCGCAGCGCGGAATGGATGGCCGAGCGCGTTTGGGATGCCTTTGAGAGGGGCGACAAACGCCTGTTCCCGGATCGTTTCACTTTCCTGGCCAGTTTGCTGTGGCGGCTGGCGCCCGATCTTTATCATCGGCTGATGCGTCGTCGCTTTGCCACGGAGCTGGATTCCTGACCGCTGGGGCGGTACAAGCTCCGCTTCCTCTGTTGCCTGCCCAACTGTCGCCGCCGGCCTCTTCGGCTCTGGTGTGGGCCTGTTCATACTACTTGCACCCGACAGGCAGGATGCAAGTAGTATGGACAGGCCCCAGCATCGACGGCAGCAGTCAGGAGATCAGCAGTATGTCCAGTGTGGAAATTCGTCCGGTGAGCGGGATCGCGGTGGAACCCTGGTTGGATGAGTTGGCCGGATTACGCATCCGGATTTTTCGCGATTACCCTTATCTCTATGACGGGGATGAGAGCTATGAGCGCCGTTATCTGGACCGCTATGCCAGATCCGATCGCAGCCTGTTCGTGTTGGCGCTGGAGTACAATCAGGTAGTGGGCGTGGCGTCGGCGCTGCCGCTGGAAGACGCGGACCAGGAATTGCTGGCGCCGTTCCAGCAACGGGGCCTGGCGCCGGAGCGGGTCTATTATTTCGGTGAATCGGTGTTGTTGCCCGAATATCGTGGCCAGGGGATAGGGCATCGTTTTTTTGATTTGCGTGAGTTGTACGCCAGTGATTTCGGCTTCTCCACCACTGCTTTCTGTAGCGTGGTCCGGCCCGTTGATGATCCGCGCCGGCCGGATGGGTATACCGGCCTGGAGCCGTTCTGGCGCAGCCGCGGTTACCGTCCGGCGACGGGATTGACCACCGGTTTTTTCTGGCGTGACCGGGGAGAGCAGGAGGAGACGCGGAAAGCCATGCAGTTCTGGCTGCGAGATGCCGTGGAATAAATGTAAAACTTCCCAGGTGTAGGATGTCCTTCTCGTGCTCGTGTCTCGAGGCTGTCTATAGTCCTGGTGGCAACGGAGGAGCCGCTATGGATTGGTTTAACCGGGGAGCCGGAACGTTCAAACGTCTGGCTATCATTATCGCCCTTGCGCTTATCGCCTTGTTCATCGCCATGGTGGTGGCCGGGTGACTTCTTTTCTCTCGATTCATTCGCTGGCCGGGTTCCGGCCATCATCATCACACCAATCTAAATTTCTGATGCAAATGCGTCATTGATTGGATTCCTGTTCGCCCACCCGTTGGGCCAAGATGACCGGGAAACTTTAAGCGGGTTTTGCGTGTCCACATTTCGGACCGCTTGTCGATTAATGAAAACGCCCGGGGATCGAGGATGAAATGGCGCAATGACGGTCAGCGTTACGGTGTTGTCACCGTGGGGCTGCATTGGCTGGTGGCGGTGGTGGTGTTCACCTTGTTCGGCCTTGGGTTGTACATGGTGGAGCTGGACTATTACCACCCCTGGTATCGCAGCGCGCCAAACTGGCATCGCAGTATCGGATTGTTGTTATTGGCGGTGGTGCTGGCGCGCCTGATCTGGCGGGTGTTGTCGCCGCCACCGCCGGCTCCCGAACAACACCGTGCCTGGGAGAAAGCCGGTGCCAGACTGGCCCACTGGGCGCTTTATGTGCTGCTGCTGGTGGCGATGATCAGCGGTTATCTGATCAGTACCGCTGATGGCGCGTCGATCCAGGTGTTCAATTGGTTCGCGGTGCCCTCACTGACCGGCCACCGCGGCGGCCTCGAGGATACCGCCGGGGCCGTGCATTACTGGGCTACCTGGGCGGTGATCGTGCTCGCCGCGCTGCATGCGCTGGCGGCACTGAAACATCACTTCATTGATCGCGACGATACCCTGCGCCGTATTTTTGGCCTGGCGCCCCGCCGGCCTTGATCCCACCGCTAATCCAAGGAGAACGACCCATGTACAAGCTGTTCACTACTCCCGTGTTGGCTCTGATGTCGGCACTGATGTTGAGTTCCGCGGCCATGGCCGCGGACAAACCCGCCGGGACCTACCACTTCGATACCGAAGGGCAGCACCAGTTCATCATGTTCAAGATTTCCCATCTGGGTTACAGCTGGTTGTATGGCCGCTTCAATGACTTCGATGGCACTTTCACCGTGGACGCGGACAACCCGGAAAACAGCACCGTGGAAGCCACCATCAAGACCGCCAGTCTGGACAGCAATCATGCCGAGCGCGACAAACATTTGCGCAGCGATGATTTCCTCGACGTGAGCGAATACCCCACCGCCACTTTCAAAAGCACCGGGATCGAAAAGACCGGCGACGAAACGGCCAGGATCACCGGTGATTTCACTCTGCACGGGGTGACCAAACCAGTCACTCTGGATGCCCGGCTGATCGGTTACGGGGATGATCCCTGGGGTGGCTACCGCATGGGTCTGGAAGCGTCCACCACGCTGAAACTGGCGGACTTCGGCATCACCAAGAACCTGGGGCCGGCCTCGGAAACGGTGGAGATCATTATTTCCGTGGAAGGGGTGCGGCAGTAATCGCCGGACGCCAGACGCTAAAGTCAAAACCCGGCGCTGCGGGCGTTGCGGCAATAAAAAATTGCCGGGAGCAATTTTTAACATCGCTTCGGCGGGGACTCCCGTATTGCCCGGTTACCTCGAAGACCTCCCTTCAGAGGTGGCTACAGCGCCGCTGTGGGAAGCTTGCTGGCAAGCGAATCGCCAACGGCTCAGGGCATTCGCGGCCAAGCGGAGCGCCGCCCGGGCCGCTTCCCACAGCGGCTTCGTGGCAGATCCGTGGGAGACCGGCTTGCTGGCGAATACAGCGGCTTGATAGCCCCTTCCGTTACAGACC
>NZ_AQPF01000006.1:0-164318 GCF_009846745.1 Alcanivorax xiamenensis
CCCGTGCCCATGATTGAAGCGCCGTGGCCCGTTAAACCGCGATGAACCTGAAAAAGGCGTTTTAGTGGTTGCCAGGGTGTTGGGTCTGGTTTTGCATTATCGGCGTCCGGCGTCCCTAATATTCCCTGGGCCGGCGGCAGGCGCGGACTCTTAGCGGCCAGCGAACCTTGCGTGTCTTTTCCCCCCACGCCTGCTCCAACTGCGGCAGGAAATCCTGCAACGGGTCCTTGCCGAAGCGGCGTGCTTTCGCCAGAGCCGACCAGGTGTCCAGATAGGCGGCCAGATCACGCCAGTGCCAATGACGTTCGATGCCGAGGTTTTCCGGTACTTTGTGCTCCGGCCAGGGCAGCGTCACATTGCGATAACCACTGACCACGCTCCAGCGTGCCGCCGGCCACCAGGGCGCCAGCACCCGGTCGTGGAAGTCGTCGATCAGATCCGGCAGCCCTTCCACCTGACACAAGCCATAGCTGATGATGGCCAGCAGCGCGTCCTCGCGCAGCACCCGTTCCGCTTCCTTGAAGAACATCGGCAATGGAAACCAGTGCAGTGCCTGGGCCACGGTGATCAGGTCGAAGCTGCCATCGGCGAAGGGCAGGGCGTCGGCACGGGCGGCCAGATAACGGCTGGCACTGGCCGGGGCGCCTTGTAGTTGGGCGAGGCTCAGGTCGGCGCCGATGACGTGTTGGAAATGGCCTTCCAGGGAGCGGCACGCTTGGCCGGTGCCACAGCCCAGGTCCAGCGCCCGCCGGTGCTCGAAACACTGATCGCCGAGCCAGCGAAACAGATTCTCCGGGTAGTCCGGCCGGTGTAGGTGGTACTGCCCGCCCCGTTGAAACAACGAAGGGCGGTCAGACATCGGGATCATCGAACCGGGCCGCCCAGAGGGCGCCGTCGGTTCGCTCCAGGTCGAGGGCAATGCCGGCGGACCAGCGCCGCTCTCCTTCGGCGCACCAGGCAATGGTGCCGAACAGATGCAAGGCTTCGCCCTGGCTGGGAAGCTGCAGCCACAACTCCACGTCGGTATCGGGGCGGATCGAGTAGGGCAGTTCCACGCCAAGGCCGGCGCGGGAGATGTCCCGGCAGATCAGCGTGAGATCGTCATCCCCGGAGGGCGGGTCCTGGCGCAGACGCATGTTGAGGTCGTCCGGAGCCCGGTGGCGCGAATGACGACGTTGTTCCTTCACGTGCTTCATCGGCTTCACCCATAGATGAGGTGGTCCACCACGGCGGCGGCACCAGCGATGCACAGGGTTACGGCGATCAGGAAGAGCAACAAGAATAGGGCGGGACGAACGGTTTTCGGTAGCGGTTCGGTGGGCCGCTGCCGGTAGTGTTCTTCGCGGGTCTTGTCATTCATAAGCCGGACCTGCTTTTTTCATATTGGGGGCCTGATTATCCGCTATCGGCGCGATGAAGCAAGGCCGATAGCGGAAGCGAGTGGTCACATGGCGATCTGGATTTTCTGGAACAACCACTGATGCAGGCTTTCCGACAGCAGCGGCAGGTAACTCACCAGCAGCAGGGCGGTGAACATCGCCGCGATGGGCAGCAGATATTTTTCGTAGCGGCGGAAGAACGAGCCGCCATGAACTCTGGCGCTCTCCACCTCATCGTCGCCCACTACTTGTCGGGTAAGCAGATGGTTCACCGCCACCGGCGGGGTCAGATACCCCAACTCGAAGGCCACCAGGGTGATCATCCAGAAATGCAGCGGATCGATACCGTTGTTGAAGGCGACCTGGGCGACGGTGGCGTTGACCAGCACCACGGCGCCGAAGGGCTCCATGATCATGCCCAGAATCACCATGGTCACCACCAGGATACTGGTGGCGATCCAGATCGAGGAGAAGGACTCCGGCAGCATCTCCACCAGCCCCGAGCGCTCGATCAGTCCGCCGGTACCCACCGACAGCGCCATCAGCATCAGCATGGCGCCGATATGGGTGGTGGTGTCGTTGGTGGCGAAACGGAGCGAGCCTTCCAGTTTTTCAGAGACGCCCTCCTCGGGGGCGTAGTGAGGGTCCATTGCCTCGCTCCTGGTCATGCGTGGCGCGATCAGATAGTGCACCAGCAGAAACCCGGCCAGGAACAGGTTGCGTGAAAACAGTCCCCACAGGTGATTCTCCAGCGTAAGCCGGGTCCAGCCGGTGGGCAGATCGCCGCTTTGAAGGGCCTGGTATCCCTGCCAGAGATCGTTGCAGGAGAGAACGATCATCGGCACCAGAAACAGAGCGAACAGGTGCAGCAGGTGATGGCTCAGTTTCTCGTACAACAATACGACCAGCAGCATCACCGGCAGAATGATAGGGGCTGAGAACTCATCCAGTTGACGGTCCAGCACGTCGCTGAACAGCACCAGTACCGCGCCGACGACAATGGCGTAGGGCAGCAGCGGCACCAGGCGCTTGAGACTGGCCGGCACGGCTTCGGAGAACGGCGCGATGCGGGCCGGAGAGGTGCGCGCGAACTGACTGTAAACGAAGAACAGCAGCAGACTGAGCATGAACACCTTGAGGCCGGAACTGAACAACTCGGTGGTGGTGACGTTCTTATTGAGCGCGGCGATGATCACCACCAGCAGACAGGGGCGCAGCACCACGCCCATGGAACCGGACATGGCGGTGGTGGCGAGAGCCAGTTGCTTGCGCGCGCCGGCCCGGATCATCTCGTTGTACACCGTGGCCCCGGCGGCGATCACGAAGATGCCGGACGCGCCGGTGTAGGCGGTAGGCACGGCGGTCACCGCCAACACCACGAAGGCCATCAGTTCCGGTGACATACGCCAGGGCCGCAGCACGTCGAACACCAGATGGGTCAGCCGGGTCTGCCTCAGCATCATGCCGATCCAGATATACAGCGCCAGATTGAGAAACATGGTGGACATTTCCATCATGATGCCCAGATACACGGCGATGCCGTGGTAGTACCCCTGGCTGATGAACTGAAAGGACGCCGACAGACACATGAAAGTGTAAAGCGGAATGGTGAGCAGGGCCTTGCCCCAGGAACCGCCGGATTCCAGGCCCTTGGGGAATCGGACCAACTGATACAGTGACGCCGCGGTCAACACGGCGAAACCGGCGATCCAGAACTGATGCAAATAGAAGTGGCCGACCCGAACGCCGGTCTCCATCGCCGCCGCCTCTTCAATGCGATAGACCGTGGCGGAGAACAGCAACAGCGCGTTGGCGATCAGCTGAGCGGTGGTGGAGACGAGGTGATCCTTGATCGTGCGTTGCGGGCGCAGGGCAATATGGTGCCGGCCCAGCGTGGTGCGAGTGGCACAGATCATCAGCAGCAGACAAAGTAACAGACGTTTGTAGTCGCCCAGGGAGGACACCACCCAGGCCACGCCACCTTCCACATTGCGGAACATCACCACCGAAGGGGTGACCCTTTCCTGGATGGTCCGGTAGCGGTCCCATTTGCCCCGACAGTTTTCCCGTGATCGCCGCAGTGACTGGCGGATGGCATCTTCGTTGATGCTCGGCGTGCCCAGCACTCCGGCAAGCGGATCATTGGCGGCCTCGACCTGTCGTCGTTGCAGGGTTTCCCGGGTCAGTCGGCTGATGTTCGGATCGGGGTTGCAGGTTGGCTCGGTCATGACGCCGGCGCCGCGCAGCAGGAAGTAACTTTCCCAGGTGTTTTCCCCGATCTTCAGTAGCTGCGAATGGATGATCTCTCCGGATGAGAGGAATAATGCCAGTAGCAGCACGAACAGGGTTGGTAGTGACGAAAACCATTCCGCCGGCGACCGCCGAAGCCAGTGCCCGCTGCTGCCTGTCACGGTTTTCCCCATGGCTCTTTCTTCCATTGCCCCTTCTCCTTTTTTTATGGGTATGGGTTGTTGTTATTGATGTCGCGGTGTGTCCGGTTTGGCGTCGCTGTTCTCCTGTCCGTTCAGCCACTCCGGCGTTGAATACAAAAGGGGCCCGCGAGAGCCCCTTTTTCCGTGATCACGGTGTTGACTTACACCGGGTGCTTACATGGCCACCTGTATCTTATGGAACAGCCACTGGTGTAGCCCTTCGGACATCAGCGGCAGATAGCTCACCGCCAGCAGGGCCGTGAGCATCACCGCTATGGGCAGCAGGAACTTCTCATAGCGGCGGAAGAAGGAGCCGCTGTGAAGTTTGGCGCTCTCCACTTCGTCGTCACCCACCACCTGTCGCGTCAACAAGTGGTTGAGGGCCACCGGCGGTGTCAGGTAACCCAGCTCGAACGCCACCAGTGTGATCATCCAGAAATGAAGCGGATCGATGCCGTTATTGAAAGCCACCTGGGCAATAGTCGCGTTCACCAGGATCACCGCGCCATAGGGGTCCATGATCATGCCGATAACCACCATGGTCACCACCAGAATGGTCATCGCGATCCAGATCGAGGAAAACGCCTCGGGCAGCATTTCCATCAAACCAGAGCGTTCGATGATGCCGCCGGTGCTCACCGACAGCGCCATCAATATCAGTAGAGCACCGATGTGAGTGGTGGTCTCATTGGTGGAGAAGCGCAGCGAGCCTTCCAGTTTTTCCGAGACACCTTCCTCGGGAGCGTAGTGGGGATCCGTGTCGCCATTGCCTTTCATGCGGGGCGCCACGAGGTAGTGAACGACGATAAAGCCGCCAAGAATCACGTTCCGCCAGAACAGGCCCCAAAGATGATTCTGCAGGGTCACGGTGGTCCAGCCGGTGGGGATCTCCCCGCTCTGCAATGCCTGATAGCCATGCCAGGTGTCCATGAAGGACATCGCCAGCATGGGAATCAACGCCAGCGCGAACAGGTGCAAACAGTGGCGACTTAGCTTTTCGTAGAACAGCACGGCCAGCAGCATTACCGGCAGAATGATCGGAGCGGAGAACTCATCCAGGTGGCGGTTCAGAACATCGCTGAAGAACACCAGGACGGTGCCGACCACGATGCCGTAAGGCAGCAGAGGTATCAGTCGTTTCAGACTGTGCGGCAAAGCCTCGGAGAACGGCGCGATGCGAGCTGGTGAGGTACGTGCGAACTGGCTGTAGATGAAGAACAGCACCAGGCTGAGAATAAAAATCTTGATGCCGGAATTGAACAGTTCGGTGGTGGTTACGCTCTTGTTCAACGCGGCGATGATCACCACCAGAAGGCAAGGACGCAGCACCACGCCCATGGAGCCGGACATGGCGGTGGCGGCCAGCGCCAGTTGCTTGCGCGCCCCGGCACGGATCAGTTCGTTATAGATGGTGGCCCCGGCGGCAATCACGAAGATGCCGGACGCGCCGGTGTAAGCGGTGGGGATGGCCGCCACCGCCAGCACCACGAAGGCCATCAGTTCCGGCGACATCTTCCAGGGCCGCAGTACATCGAATACCAGATGAGCCAGCTTGGTCTGTTTCAGCATCATACCGATCCAGATGTACAGCGCCAGGTTCAGGAACAGCGTGGACATCTCCATCATCATGCCCAGATACACGGCGATGCCATGGTAATAACCCTGACTGAGGAACTGTGCCGAAGCGGTCAAAGCCATGAAACTGTAGAGCGGAATAGTGAGCAGAGCCTTGCCCCAGGAACCGCCGGATTCCAGATCCTTGGGACGGCTCATCAACTGGTACAGGGAGGCGGCGGTGAGAATGGCGAAGCCGGCGATCCAGAACTGATGTAAATAGAAATGGCCGACGCGCACGCCGGACTCCATGGCGGCGACTTCCTCCATACGATAAACGAAAGCGGAGGAAAGCAGCAGCGCATTGGCGATCAACTGTGCCGTGGTGGAAACAAGATAATCCTTGACCGTCCTTTGCGGCCGTAGGGCAATATGATGCCGTCCCAGTGTGGCGGTGGCGGCGCAAATCAATACCAGCAGACACAGCAGAAGGCGTTTGTAGTCGCCGAGCGTGGAGACGATTTTCGCCACGCCGCCCTCGACGGTGCGGAAGGCGATAACACCGGGTGTGACCCTTTCCTCTATGGTTTGGTAACGCTCCCAGCGAGTCCGGCAATTTTCTCTGGAGCGTTCCAGGGACTGACGGATCGCACCCTCGTTAACCTCGGAAGTGCCGAGCACGTCCGCCAGGGGATCATCGGCGGCTTCCTGCTGGCGCTTGCGGACGGTTTCCCGGGTGAGCTGATCAATGTTCGGATCCGGATTACAGGTCGGCTCCTGGACCATGCCGGCGCCACGCAGCAGAAAGTAGCTCTCCCAGGTGTTTTCACCGATCTTCAATAACTGGGAGTGAATAATTTCGCCGGAAGAGAGAAAAATTGTCAGCAGGAGGATGATCAGGGTCGGCAGGGAGGATACCCATTCCTTAATGGAACGGTTCGCCACGGTAAAGGTTGGTTTATCCATTTTTCACCCGGTTTTTGTTATGCCAGCAATGAGATCGCCGCGTATGAAAACGACCTTTTCGAGCGAGCATATACTGCACCCCTTCGCGCCGGTATGGCCGAAGCGCCACAAGTGGTGGAGGGAATGGAGAACGGGGCCGGATGCCGGCCCCGCGGTTTCAGATGTTACTCTTGAGGATTGGCGCATTCCGCGCGGGAAGGGTCGTACTTGCAACGCACCTTCAGAAGAAGGTTGGTCAGGTCCTTGCTGTAAATACCGTCCTGGGTCATCTCGATACGAGCCTCACGCAGCATTTCGTCATAGCCACGTTTGTCCTCCTCGGGCAGCTCGATCCACCACTTCTTGTCCACCTCGTTTTCCGCGTTGTTAATGATGGTCATCGCGCGGTCAAACTGACCGAACATGAACTTGCGGGACTGCTTGACGAAATCCTCGGAAAAGCGGTCCTTGCGCAGCACGATCTGATTGGTGAGCTGGCCGAGGGTATAGCGGATGATGCCGCCATCGGGTTGCAGTCCCTTGTACAGCTCGAGCGCGGAATAGGCCACCACCGGAGCGAAGCAGATATCCACGGAATTGTTGTTGAAACGGCCGGCGAAGTTGGTGATGTCCGACAGTACCGGGGACATACCCACCTTGGCGGCCATCTGCGCCTGGGCCGGGTCGTATTCCATCACCGAGATGGATTTGCCGGACAGAGCGTTGACATCGTTGATGCTCTTGTCCTTGACGAACAGATAAGCCGCGCCCATGGGCATCAGGCCGCCAATGGTATAGGGTCCGGAGGTCATCTTTTCGTTGATGGACGGTGTGTCGCTGGACAGCACCTGGATCACGGTACGCAGATGCTCGTAATCGGGAATCGCGCCAATTGCTTCCATGCTGCCGGAGTAGTGGTTGAACTGGCGTACCCGCAAACCGGTCAGTACCGCGCCATCACACTGGCCGGCCTTGAGGGACTCGGCGGCGATTTTCTCGTCGGTGTAGGGCTTGAGGTCGATGTCGGCGCCCCAGCCGGCGGCGGCGGTGCGGTAGTCCTTCATCACGTTGTAGACGTCGCCACTGGCACCGATGATGTCAAAGACACACAAGGTCCGTTTCTCGGCGGCATTGGCACCGGCCGCGGCCAGGCCCAGTACGGTCGCCATCACGGCGGTTAACGCTTTCTTGTAGCGCATGAGGTCGTCTCTCCTGGTTTTTTTGATTATCGGGGGGAGAGCCTTCCGGCGGGGGAAGGCTCTTCGGTCCCGTTACAGCAGATCGTCGATGTCAACTTTGGAGCCGGAAGAGGGCTGGTCATCCCAGAAGGTGCCCAGGCCGCTCACCGGAGTCCGTTTGCCGGTGGCTTCGGTCCACATGCGATCGGACAGGCCCTGTATCAGGACACCGGCGATGGCGTCGATCATGGCGTAGTCCGGGTCCAGGTTTTCGTCGTTGGCGGCGAAGTCGCGGATCGCTGAGCGCAGACGATCATTGTCGCCCTTGCTGTAAGCGCTCAGCGCCAGGAAAGCGCTGCCCAGACGCACGCCTTTTTCGAAGCCCATCTCGGCGGACTGTTCCAGCTTCGGCCAGGGCTGCGCGCCTTCCGGAGCCAGCTGTGGCAGCAGGTTCCAGATCGTGGCACGCAAACCTTCCGGTGCGCCCCACCAGTTCTCGTTGCTCAGGCAGGACGCATTGCGGGCGACCTTACCGACAATATCCCGCGGCACGCCGACCACACCGTCGGCGGCGCCGTCGGCCACCAGTGCCTGGGCGCCGGCAATGTTACCCACCAGCCAGACCAGTTGATCCAGCTTGCGGTTCAGTTTGGGGCATTCGCCTTCGTCCAGTTTGCCGTATTCCACTTCCAGGCGCTGGTAGGCGGTGAGCAGGCGCTCCGCGGCCAGGGCGGACCAGCGTTTTTGCTCGATGCGGGCGTCCTGGGCTTCGGTGACCCGGCCTTCCTTCATGGCACGCAGGTAACGCAGCTCGGATTCCAGGGCGAGTTGTTCGGCGCATACCGCCGAGGTCACGAAGGTCATCACACCCAAGCGTCCCGGATGGGAGCCCACGGTTTCGAAGGACATCAGGAGAGGAGTCTGGGCTTCACCCATGATGCAGCCCATGCGCACATCATCGTAGGCCAGCATATAAGGCATTAATTCCGCTTGGCCGAAGCTGACCAGAATATCCCCGGTGGTCTTATAGATCATGCCACAGCCCTGCAGCGCGAGCAGGGCGCCGCCGGCGATCAGTACACGCGCGGGTCGCAGCATTTTGGTTATTAGAGAACGCATTCCTTTTAGCTCCTTTTTATTGTTCTCGACGTGGAAAATTGACGGTACACAACGCACGCCCGTTGACACAAGCGCCAATTACAAAAATGCATGTAAGCCATTACATATGGACGCCAGCAAGGGGATCATGGATTTGCAAGGGACCAGGGGAAATGACCGTACGTCGGCGCTCTCCTGTCGGAACAGCCAATGAAGTTTACCTAAACGCTGGGCCTTCCGTGATCTTGGTAATAAAATCAGACGGTTATCTTTTAACAATTGGATCTTTGAGTGGACACTCGTGAACCCGGATAAAAAAAGGGGACAGAAAGACCGGCTGGTCATAATTAACCTCGAGGTAAAAACCATCGCGGTTTTTATGGTTACCCTTTTCCGGTAGTTTAGCGGCCCAGGGCGATTCATTTTTAAACAGGGACACAGACGTGATGACACAGCCTTCTTCGGTTACCGGCGCTCGCGCCGATCTGTTGCGTGAGCGCTCCGGCCTGGCGCTGGCAAGGAACACAGCGCGAGGCGCCCTGCGCATCATTGAGACCCTTGGTGTGGTCGGTCGCCAGGGGCTGGGCTGGGCACTTGGTGATCGTGACGCTCTGCCGGAACGGTTGCGTGCTACTTTTGAATCCCTGGGCGCGACGTACATCAAGCTGGGGCAGTTCATCGCCAGCTCGCCATCGCTGTTTCCGGAAGAGTACGTGGAGGCCTTCCAGAAATGTCTGGATCGGACCCCTCCGCTGTCGTTTCACTATATTCGCGGGGTGGTGGAGGAGGAGCTCGGTGGCGGTCTGGAGCAGCACTTCGAATGGGTGGATCCGCGCCCGCTGGCCAGCGCTTCCATCGCCCAGGTGCACGCAGCGCGGCTGCACAATGGGGCCGAAGTGGTGATCAAGGTGCAGCGTCCCGGGGTGCGCAACGTACTGCTCACCGATTTCAATTTTCTCTACTTTTCCGCCCGGGTCATCGAATCCCTGGCACCGGGCCTGAGCCGCTCGGCGCTGTCCGGGGTGATCGAGGAACTGCAGGCGGGAATGATGGAGGAATGCGATTTTCTTCAGGAAGCCCGTAATCTGGAGCAATTCAACGATTTCCTGGCGCGGACCGGTAACCGGGCCGTGGTGGCGCCGCGCCCGATCCGGTCCCATACCACCACCAGGGTGTTGACCATGGAGCGGTTGCACGGCATGCCGATCACGGATCTCGGTGCTCTGCGTGAGTATACCGACGACCCCGCCGGGGTGTTGATCACTGCCTTGAACACCTGGTTTTCCAGCCTGATGTTGTGTGATTTCTTCCACGCCGATCTGCACGCCGGCAACCTGATGGTGCTGGAGGACGGCCGTGTCGGCTTCATCGACTTTGGCATGGTCGGGCGTATTCGCCGGGAGGCCTGGGAGGGCATGTCCAGTTTTCTTGAGGCGATTGGCAATGGCGACGTCCAGACCATGGCCCGGTCCATGGTGATGGTGGGCATGACCCGGGAAGAAGTGGATGTGGATGCGCTGGCGCGGGATATCACCGCTTTGCAGGAGCGCCTCACCCGGGTCGATCCGTCATCGTTGGTGCAGGCCGACCGCAATGATCGTGAGGTCAATCGTTTGCTGATGGATCTGGTGCGCATCGGCGAGGACCACGGTATCCGGTTCCCGCGGGAGTTCGCTCTGCTGCTCAAGCAGTTTCTCTATTTCGACCGCTACGTGCAGGCATTGGCGCCGGAACTGGATCTGTTCAATGATCAGCGCGTGGATATGTTTGGCGCTCTGGAGCAGATACCCACGGAAGATTCCTAGAACCGGTTTACTCCACCGGATTGGCGCACTCGGCGCGGCGTGCGTCCAGCTTGCAACGGATCCGTTGTTGCAGGTTGAGCATGTCGCCGTCGTAGTAGCCCTGCCCGCGCAACTGCAGGCGGGCATCGCGCATCATCACCTCATAGTCCTGTTTGTCCCGGTCCGGAATCGGCACCCACCAATGGTCCTGTACCTGGCGGGATTCCAGATGCACGCGATCCATCATCTTCCGGTACCCCTCGAAGAACAGCTCCCGCGAGATCTGCGCCATATCCGCCGGGAAGCGGTCCTTGTGGCCCACCAGCTGCAGGCTGATCTGCGCCAGCGGATAGTCGATGATACCGCCGTCCGGCGTCATACCCTTGTACAGCTCCATGATCTGATAGGCGGCTAACGGCGCCGCCAGCACATCCACCACGCCGTTGTTGAACTTGTTGGGCGCGCTGACCAGATCCGATGGCACGGGTGACGCGCCCACCTGGGCGACCATCTCCGCCTGCGTCGGGTCGTAATCGAGAACCGCCACTTTCTTGCCGGCGGCCTTGGCCAGGGTATTGATGCGTTTGTCGTTGACGAAAATATAGGCGGCGCCGGCGGGAGCGATGCCGAGGATCACGTAGTCACCTTCCACCATGCGCGGTGCCGATTTCGGATTGGCCAATACCTCCAGCAGGATGCGCATGTGCTCTTCACTGGGCACGCCGCCGATGGAATCGATGGTGCCGGTGTACTTGTTGAAAAGCCGCGCGCGCATGCCGGTCATCAGTGCGGCGTCGCACTGGCGCGCCTTGAGCGCCTCCACCATCACCCGTTCATTGGTGTAGGGCTCAAGATCAATGTCCAATCCGTACTCCAGGAAACGGGCCTTCTGGTCCTGGGCCACGGAGAAAATCGGTCCGTTACGGCCGACCAGATCCCAGATGCAGACGGTCAGATGGCGGCGCTCCTGGAACGCCTTGGTAACCGCGCCGGGGGCGGGTTCGGCCATGGCCGGGACGGCGGGGCCAAACAGCACCAGCAAGAACGCAGTGGCATATCTCCAGCCATGGATCATGGTCAGTGTCTCTCCATCCGTTGCCGGGGGGGCTTTGGAAAACGTCATGCCGGACTCGATCCGGCATCTCTCCTTACCAAATGGTGTACTCTCCAGAAGGAGAACCCGGGTCACGCCCAGGATGACGGAGCGCTTTTCAGAGATGCCCTAGGAACTGGAGCATTCGCCGCGTGACGGCGTGTATTTGCAGCGAATCCGCTTTTGCAGGTCGAGCATGCGGCCGTCATAGTAACCTTGCTTGCGCAACACATTGCGGGCGTCTTGCATCATGCTTTCATAAACGCGGCGTTCCTTATCCGGGATATGGATCCACCAGCGGTCCGGCACCCGATCCTCCTCGATCTTCACCCGCGCGCGGATGCGGTCGTAGGCCTCGAACGACGCTTCGCGCACCAGTTGGGCGATCTCGTTGGGAAATTTGTCCAGCCGGCCCACCAGCTGCATGCTGATCTGCGCCAGCGGAAAATCGACGATACCGCCGTCCGGCGTCATCCCCTTGTACAGCTCCAGAAGCTCGTAGGCGATCAGCGGGGCGGCCAGAATATCCACCACGCCGTTGTTGAATTTGTTCGGGGCGCTGACGATATCCGAGGGCACTGGCGTGGCGCCGATACCGGCGACCATCTCCGCCTGGGTCTTGTCATAGTCCAGCACCACCACTTTCTTGCCGGCGGCCTTGGCCAGGGAGCTGATCTGCTTGTCATTGACGAAGATATGGGCGCCGCCGCCGGGGTACACGCCCATGATCACGTAGTCGCCATGCACCATTTTGTCCGCCTGGCTGGGGTGGGCGAGTACTTCCAGCAGGGTGCGCATGTGGTCATTGTCTGGCACCCCGCCGATGGAATCGATGGTGCCGGTGTAGACATTGAAATCACGGGCACGAAAGCCGGTCATCAGGGCGGCGTCGCAGCGGCCGGCTTTCAATTCATCCACCATGATCGACTCATTGGTGAACGGGATCATCTCCAGATTGATGCCGTATTCCAGTGCCAGGGCCCGCTGTTCCATGGCGGCGTGAAAGATCGGTCCATTGCGACCGGCGATATCCCAGATGCAGATCTTGCGCTTGAGCGCGGTGCCCGGCGGCATCTGGTCGATGCCCACCAACTTGCTGATCGCCTTGAGCCGTACCCGCACCGGCATGTCTCGTGAGTAAAAGACGCTGGCCAGTTCCGATACCAGCGAATCGCTGATGGTGACCCCGGGCAGCAGTTTTTCCATTTTCGCTTTTTGTTCCGGCGACAACCTCAGATCCTCGGCGCTGACGTTAACGGCGCCAGAGAGCAGGACAAGGAGTGTGACGGCCCTCATCAATAAGGCGTTCATAAAGGTCCCTTTTTGTTGTTGGTGTGGGCGCTATGACACGAGGACCGCTTTCTCGGGCCCGTGCAAAAAGTAATAGCACAGTTGTTCCGGTTGCCGGGCACCATGACGACGTTTGGCTTTGTCGCTAAGGCCAAGGGGAAATTGCATAGGGGCGCCGGACGCCGGACGCCGGACGCCAGACGCTAAAGTCAAAACCCGGGGCTGTGGGCGTTGCGGAAGTAAATAAGTATTTTAGTTCTTGCCAGGGTGTTGGGGCTGGTTTTGCATTATCAGCGTCCAGCGTCCAGCGTCCAGCGTCCAGCGTCCAGCGTCCAGCGTCCAGCGTCCAGCGTCCAGCGTCCAGCGTCCAGCGTCCAGCGTCCAGCGTCCAGCGTCCAGCGTCCAGCGTCCAGCGTCCAGCGTCCAGCGTCCAGCGTCCAGCGTCCAGCGTCCAGCGTCCAGCGTCCAGCGTCCAGCGTCCAGCGTCCAGCGTCCAGCGTCCAGCGTCCAGCGTCCAGCGTCCAGCGTCCAGCGTCCAGCGTCCAGCGTCCAGCGTCCAGCGTCCAGCGTCCAGCGTCCAGCGTCCAGCGTCCAGCGTCCAGCGTCCAGCGTCCAGCGTCCAGCGTCCAGCGTCCAGCGTTATTTCGGCTGTGCGTCCAGAGAAACGCCATTTACGTTGCTGCTATCCGGGCCCAGCAGATACAGATAGACCGGCAACAGCTGTTCCGGGGTTTTCAACGTCATCGGGTCTTCGCCGGGGTAGGCATTGGCGCGCATGGCGGTGCGGGTGGCGCCTGGATTCACCGTGTTGACACGGATCCTGGAGGTGTTTTCCAGTTCCTCGGCGAGTACCTGGGCCAGATTTTCGGTGGCTGCCTTGGACACCGAATAGGCTCCCCAGTAGGCGCGGCCGCGCCGGCCGACACTGGATGAAGTGAACAGGATGCGGGCGTCGTCGCTGTCGCGAAGTAACGGCAACAGCGCCTGGGTCAGGTAGAAGGCGGCGTTGACGTTCACCTGCATGACCGAGTCCCAGGTGTCGGCGCTGTAGCCGTCCATGGGAGTGATGTCGCCAAGCAGCGAGGCGTTGTGGAGCACGCCGTCCAGACGACCGAACTCTTTTTCGAACAGGCTGGCCAGCTCCAGATAATCACTGGGACGGGCGACCGTCATGTTGACCGGCGCCAGGGCCGGTTCGGGGCCGCCGGCGGCTTTGATTTCGTCGTACACCGCTTCCAGCTTCGACTGGGTACGGCCCAGCAGGATCACGGTGGCGCCGTGCCGGGCCAGTCCCAGGGACACGGCCCGGCCGATGCCGTCGCCAGCGCCGGTCACCAGGATGATGCGATCCTTGAAGGCTTTATCCGGACATTGATACGTCACCGCCTGGCTATTCAGGGACTGCAGATCGGTCATGTCAGGCTCCCGCTTGTCAGGGTTTTCAGTAAGGGTAACAGGTCTTCGCCCCGCTCCAGCAGGTGGTCCGCCTGCCAGCCGTGGGGGTCGTCGTCGGCGTCGATGTAACCGAACGCGGCCACCGCGGTGGCCATGCCGGCGTTCTTGCCAGCCTGAATGTCGCGCAGGTGATCACCGACGTAAAGACAGGTATCGGGATTCACGCCGTCCCGCTGGGCCGCCATCAGCAGACCCTCCGGGTGCGGTTTACGTTGCCGCACGTGGTCCGGGCAGATCACCGCGCCAACCCGGGTTGCCAGCCCCAGCCCTTCGAGCACCGGCACCGTGAAGCGTTCCGGTTTGTTGGTGACGATACCCCAGGGCAGGCGGTGCCGGTCGAGCCAGTCCAGGGAGTCGGCCATCCCTTCGAACAGCCGGGTGTCCACCGCCAGATGACCGGCGTAGGCGTCGAGCAACTGATTCAGGTAATTGTCGAACGCGTCGTCTTCCGGGCCCAGGCCAAAGCCCAACTCGGTCAGCGCCCGGGCGCCGTTGGATACATTGGCGCGCACCGCCGCATAGCTCACCGCCGGGCGGTCGTGCTCCGCCAACAGGTTATTGAGCACGCTATAAAAGTCCGGCGCGGTGTCGATCAGGGTGCCGTCCAGATCGAAGTAGACGGCCTGCAGAGATGTCATGGAGCCTCGCTAGTGTCAGACCGCTTTAACCGCGTGCATCAGGTAATTGACCGAGACGTCCCGGTTCAATTTGTACACCTGGGTGATCGGGTTGTAGGTCATGCCAGTGGTGTCGCGCACATCCAGGCCGGCATCCCGGGACCAGCCCGCCAGTTCAGACGGGCGGATCAGTTTGGCGTATTCATGGGTGCCGCGCGGCAGCAGGCGCAGCACGTACTCGGCGCCGACAATGGCGAACAGGAATGACTTCGGATTGCGGTTGATGGTGCTGAAGAACACTTGGCCGCCGGGCTTGACCAGCGTGGCGCAGGCGCGGATCACGGAGGACGGGTCCGGGACGTGTTCCAGCATTTCCAGGCAGGTGACCACGTCATACTGGCCGGCCCGCTCGGCGGCGATGTCTTCCGCCGGGGTTTGCAGGTATTCCACTTCCACGCCACTCTGTTCGGCATGGAGCCGTGCCACGGCCAGCGGCGCTTCGCCCATGTCGATGCCGGTGACGGTGGCGCCCCGGCGGGCCATGCCTTCGGAGAGCAGGCCGCCGCCGCAGCCGATGTCGATGACGGTTTTGCCGGGCAAATCCACTCGCTCATCGATGTAGTTCAGGCGCAGCGGGTTGATGTCGTGCAACGGCCGGAATTCGGAGTTCGGGTCCCACCAGCGCTCCGCCAGCGCGTTGAATTTGGCGACTTCGCTGTTGTCCACGTTGCGGCGGGTTACTTCGTTCATTGGCTTTCTCCGGCGATTTTCCGTTGCCATTGTTGAGCATTGTGCACCAGTTGGGCCTCGTTGAGGGTGAGCAGGTTCCGCTCTTTTAACAGGGCGCGGCCGGCGACCCAGACATCGGTGACCTGGTCGCGGCTGGCGGCATAGACCAACTGTGCCACCGGGTCGTAAACCGGCTGGGTCTCCAGGCGGGCCAGATTCACCGCCACCAGATCGGCCTGTTTGCCCGCTTGCAGGGAACCGATGCGGTCATCCAGTCCCAGGGCGCGGGCGCCGCCCAGGGTGGCCATTTCCAGAATCTCGGCGGCGGGCAGGGCGTCCGCGCGCAGGCTGACCCCCTTGGCCAGGAGCGCGGCGGCGCGCATTTCTCCGATCATGTCCAGATCGTTGTTGCTGGCGGCGCCGTCGGTGCCCAGGGCGACGTTGACGCCGGCCTGGCGCAGTTTGTAGAGCGGCGAGAAGCCGCTGGCCAGTTTCAGGTTGGACTCCGGGCAATGCACCACATGAGTGCCGGTCTCGGCCAACCACTGGATTTCCTCGTCCAGTAACTGGGTCATGTGCACGGCCAACAGGCGCGGTGTCAGCAGGCCCAGCCGGCGCAGCCGCGCCAGTGGCCGGTCACCGTTGTGCTCCACCGCCTGCTGAATTTCACCGGCGGTTTCGTGCACGTGCATCATGATTTGCAGGTCCAGTTCCTCGGCCAGGGTCAGGGCCTTTTCCAGCGGACCGTCGGACACCGTGTAGGGCGCGTGCGGGCCGAATCCCAACGACAGCCGCGGCTCGTGGCGCCATTGGTCGACGGCGTCGGTGGCCAGTCGCAAATAGTCCTCCGGGCCGGACCCCATGGGCGTGGGGAAGTCCATCAGCGGGCAGAAAATGGCCGCCCGCAGACCGCTTTCCAGGGTGGCTTTGGCTACCGCGTCGGGAAAGAAATACATGTCGGCGAAGCAGGTGGTGCCGGCGCGGATCATCTCCCCCGCCGCCAGCCGGGTGCCCTCGTACACGAACGGGTCACTGACCCAGCGCCCCTCGGCCGGCCAGATGTGCTTTTCCAGCCAGGTCATCAGGGGCAGGTCGTCGGCCAGGCCGCGAAACAGGTTCATGGCGGCGTGGGTGTGAGCGTTGACCAGCCCCGGAATCAGCAGGTGCTGGTCCAGCCGACGCACCTCCGTGGCCCGCCATTGCTGGTCCGCCAGTGCGCTCGGCAGCAGGTCGACGATGGTGTCGCCGCGCACCACCACGGCGTGCTGTTCCAGTAGCGTGGCGTCCGGCGCCACTGGCGCCACCCAGCGGGCGTGCAGGACCAGGTCGGCCTGATTGTCGCTCATTCAAGGCTCCTTGCTTTACCGGGGCCGCCGGACGGTGGCGGCCAAACTGGCGGCGAGTATAGCCTGTCCGGGGAAACCGCTGCACGCTGACACGCAACACGCTTGCTCGCTGCTGTGCCAGGGACTCGCTTCTGTTGTGACTCCCCAGATAAGCAAGCCTTTCCGGCTGACCTCGGGGCCGGCAAGCATGGCGTGCAAGCGTGTTGCGTGTCAGCGTGCAAGCGCACCAACCCCCCAGCCGGAATACTTATTCAGAGCTTCCCAAGCTGTGCTATCATCGTTGACTTTTCCAGGAGCGTCACCCACGCCACCGAGGATACAAAAGGAACGCCATGACGGACCTCGCAAAAGAAGTCACACCCGTCAATATCGAGGACGAACTGAGACAGTCGTACCTGGATTACGCCATGAGCGTGATCGTCGGACGTGCTTTGCCCGACGTGCGCGACGGCCTGAAACCGGTGCACCGGCGTGTGCTGTTCGCCATGCACGAGCTCAACAACCACTGGAACCGACCGTATCTGAAGTCCGCCCGGGTGGTGGGCGACGTCATCGGTAAGTATCACCCCCACGGTGACTCCGCCGTTTACGACACCATCGTACGGATGGCTCAGCCGTTCTCGCTGCGCTACATGCTGGTGGACGGGCAGGGCAACTTCGGTTCCATCGACGGCGACTCCGCCGCGGCCATGCGTTACACCGAGGTGCGCATGGCCAAGATCGCCCACGAGCTGCAGGCCGATCTGGACAAGGAAACGGTGGATTTCGTCGATAACTACGACGGCTCCGAGAAGATTCCGGAAGTGATGCCGACGCGGGTGCCGAACCTGCTGGTCAATGGCTCCTCCGGTATCGCCGTGGGCATGGCCACCAATATTCCGCCGCACAATCTGGGTGAAGTGATCGACGGTTGCCTGGCGCTGATCGATGACGACAGCCTGACTCCGGACGACCTGATGCAGTACATCCAGGGCCCGGATTTCCCCACCGCCGGCATCATCAATGGCCGCGCCGGCATCGTGCAGGCGTATCGCACCGGCCGCGGCCGCATCTACGTGCGCGCCCGCGCCACCGTGGAGGCGGCGGACAAGAGCGGCAAGGAAGCGATCATCGTCACGGAGTTGCCGTACCAGGTGAACAAGGCGCGGCTGATCGAGAAGATCGCCGAGCTGGTCAAAGAGAAGAAAATCGAAGGTATCACCGAGCTGCGCGACGAATCCGACAAGGACGGCATGCGCATCTACATCGAACTGCGCCGTGGCGAGAACGGTGACGTGGTGCTCAACAACCTCTATCAGCAAACGCAGATGGAGTCGGTGTTCGGCATCAACATGGTGGCGCTGGATGACGGTCAACCCAAGACCCTCAATCTGCGCCAGTTGCTGGAGGCGTTCCTGCGTCACCGCCGTGAAGTGGTCACCCGCCGCACCGTCTATGAATTGCGCAAGGCACGTGAAAAGGCCCATTTGCTGGAAGGTCTGGCGGTGGCTCTGGCCAACATCGATCCAGTGATTGAACTGATCAAGGCGTCGCCAAGCGGCGCGGAAGCCCGTGAAAAACTGCTGGCCAAGGGCTGGGAGCCCGGCGATGTGCTGACCATGCTGGAGCGCGCCGGTGGCGAGGACATTGCCCGCCCGGACGGCCTGGACGAGCAGTTCGGTCTGCGCGACGGGCTTTACTACCTGTCTCCGGAACAGGCCCAGGCGATTCTTGATCTGCGCCTGCAAAAGCTGACCGGTCTGGAACGGGAAAAGCTGGTTACCGACTATCAGGAATTGCTGGAGCAGATTCGCGAACTGAGCCTGATCCTGGCCGACCCGGATCGTCTGCTTGAGGTGATTCGCGAGGAGTTGCAGGCGATTCGCGACGAATACGCCGATGATCGCCGTTCCGAGATTCAGACTTCCCGCTCCGATCTGAGCATGGAAGATCTGATCGCCGAGGAAACCGTGGTGGTCACGCTCAGCCATGGCGGTTACGCCAAGATTCAGCCCATCGATACCTATACCGCGCAACGTCGCGGCGGCCGTGGCAAGGCGGCGACGGCGGTGAAGGACGAGGATTACGTCGAGCAGCTGCTGGTGGCGGGCACCCATGACACCCTGCTGTGTTTCACCAGCATCGGCAAGGTGTACTGGCTGCGAGTATTTGAACTGCCGCAGGGCGGCCGCAATTCCCGTGGCAAGCCGATCATCAACCTGATTCCGGCACTGCAGGCGGAGGAACGGATCACCGCCATTCTGCGTCTGGACGCGGAAGTGGTGCGGCAGCAGGGCAACAGCGACGACGAGGATGAGAGTGAGACCGACGGCGCCGACATCATCGAAGACGCCGAGGGTTCGGAAGAGGTGGACACCACCCCCGGTCCGTTCATCTTCATGGCCATTTCCAACGGTGTTGTGAAGCGGACCGAGCTGGCCAAGTTCGCCCGCCCGCGCAGCAATGGTCTGATCGCGGTGAAACTGCAGGAAGGCGAGCATCTGGTGAACGTGGCCATTACCCAGGGCGCGGAGGATGTGGTGCTGGTGGCCGGCAACGGTAAAGTCGTGCGTTTCCAGGAATCCAAGGTCCGGGTCATGGGACGTACCGCGCGGGGCGTTCGCGGCATGAAAGTCGCCGATGGCGAGGAAGTGATCGCGCTGATCGTGCCGCAGGAGGGCGGGCAACTGCTGACCGCCTCCGAACATGGTTACGGCAAGCGCACCGATCTGAGCGAGTTCCCGACCAAAGGGCGGGGCACCCAGGGTGTGATCGGCATGGTGGTCAATGAGCGTAACGGTTCTCTGGTCGGCGCCGCCCAGGTGTTCGGTGAAGAGGACATCATGCTGATTTCCAACCAGGGCACGCTGGTGCGCACCCGGGTCGACGAGGTCAGCCACCTGAGCCGCAATACCCAGGGCGTGCGTCTGATCCGTCTTGGTGAGGGCGAGGCGCTGTCCGGCCTGGCCACCATTCCCGAGCTGGAAGGCGCGGAGGAGGCCATCGACGGCCCGGAAGATGATGCGGAAGAAGAAGGAACCGGAGAAGACTGAGGTTCCGTTTCCCGCTCCCGACATGACCATCCCGGCCCGGTTTGACCGGGCCGTTTTATCGATACGGAGAGACTGAATGTCCCGCGCGTTCAATTTTTGCGCTGGTCCGGCGGCGTTGCCGGAAGCAGTGTTGCGTCAAGCCCAGGAAGAGTTGCTGGATTTTCGCGGCACCGGCATGTCGGTGATGGAAATGAGTCACCGTGATCAGGTGGTGGTGGAACTGGCCCGGCGCGCGGAGCAGGATCTGCGGGATTTGCTGGGCATCTCCGATGACTACGCCGTGTTGTTCCTGCATGGCGGCGCCAGCACCCAGTTCGCCATGGTGCCGCTGAACCTGCTGGGGGACAACGGCAAAGCGGACTACGTGAACACTGGTCAGTGGTCCAGCAAGGCGATCAAGGAAGCGCGCCGGTACGGCGACATCAACGTGGCGGCCAGCAGCGAGGATCGCAACTTCAGCTATGTGCCGCCGCAGGCGGACTGGACGTTGTCCGCCGATGCCGACTACGTGCATTACTGCCCCAACGAAACCATTGGCGGCCTGGAGTTCGATTTCATTCCCGAGGTGGACAAGCCGCTGGTGGCGGACATGAGTTCCACCATCCTGTCCCGCCCTCTGGACGTGAACCGGTTCGGTCTGATCTACGCCGGCGCGCAGAAGAATATCGGCCCCGCCGGCATCACCCTGGTGATCGTACGCCGTGACTTGCTGGGCCGGGCGGGTGACAGCGTGCCGGCGATGCTGAACTACCAGATTCATGCCGATAATGACTCCATGTACAACACGCCACCTACCTTTGCCTGGTACCTGGCTGGCCTGGTATTCCAGTGGCTCAAGGAGCAGGGTGGGCTGACCGCCATGGCGGCGATCAATGAGCGCAAGGCGAAACGGCTGTATGACTTCATCGATGCCAGCGACTTCTACGGCAACCCGGTGGCAAAAGCCAACCGCAGTTGGATGAACGTGCCGTTCGTGCTGGCCGACAGCAGTCTGGATAAGGACTTCCTGGCCGAGGCCGGCGCCGCCGGTCTGCACAATCTGAAGGGACATCGCAGTGTGGGCGGCATGCGTGCCAGCATCTATAACGCAGTGCCGGAAGCCGCGGTGGAGGCGCTGGTGGCGTTCATGGCGGATTTCGAAAAGAGACACGGATAAGCGCCGGTGCGCGAAACGCTGACACGCTTGCACGCAACACGCCTGCACGCCATGTTGGATGGCGTTGGTAAAAGCGGTGAGCGTGGTGGTGCCCGGCAAGACGACAGGAAACAATAGTGGCACAGTCCCAGCCGTACGCTCCCACGCAGCGTGCCAGCGTGATGCGTGCCTGCGTGTAAGCGAGACAGACAATGACCGATTCGTTGGACAGCCTGCGGGATCAAATCGACGCTCTGGACCAGCAGCTCCAGACGTTGCTCAATCGCCGGGCCGAACTGGCTCACGCGGTGGCGGATGTGAAGCGCCGCGAAGACAGCAACCCGGTGTTTTATCGTCCCGAGCGCGAGGCCCAGGTGCTGCAGCGTATCAAGGAGCGCAACCAGGGGCCCATCGACGGAGAAGCGATGGCCCGGCTGTTCCGTGAGGTGATGAGCATTTGCCTGGCGTTGGAACAACCCATGCGGGTGGCGTTCCTGGGGCCGGAGGGCACCTTCACCCAGCAGGCGGCGATCAAGCACTTCGGCCACGCGGTGGAAAGCGTGCCATTGGGCGCCATCGACGAAGTGTTCCGGGAAGTGGAAGCCGGGGCCGCCCATTACGGCGTGGTGCCGGTGGAGAATTCCACCGAGGGCATGGTCAGCCATACCCTGGACACTTTCATGTCCTCCAGCCTGAAAATCTGCGGTGAGGTGGAGCTGCGCATCCACCATCATTTGCTGGCCGGTCCCCATACCCGCCGTGACAAGGTGACCCGCGTCTATTCGCACCAACAGACGCTGGCTCAGTGTCGTCAGTGGCTGGATGCCCACCTGCCCACGGTGGAGCGTATCCCGGTGAGTTCCAATGCCGAGGCCGCGCGGCGGTTGCGCGACGAATGGAACGCCCTGGCCATCGCCGGCGATATGGCGGCCGAGCTGTACAGCCTGGAGCGGGTGCAGAGCAATATCGAGGACCGCCCGGACAACACCACCCGGTTTCTGGTGATCGGCCGCCAGGACACGCCTCCGTCCGGTCGCGACAAAACCAGCATGCTGGTCACCGGCAAGAACCGTCCGGGGCTGCTCTCGGACATGCTGCTGCCGTTCCGGGAACAGGGCGTCAACCTCACCCGTCTGGAAAGCCGCCCGTCACGCACCGCCAACTGGAGCTATGTGTTTTTCATCGACTGTGAAGGGCACAAGGAAGATCCATTGTTGAAAGACGTGCTGGCAAAGCTGGAAGGGGATGGCAACACCATTCGTATTCTGGGCTCGTACCCCAAAGCGGTACTATGAAACCGGCCGGTACGCCGGCATGCACCGCGCCCGGATGCCACGACGGGGCGGGGTTGGCGTGCCGGCGTGCCGGCGTCAAACGTGAGAGCGTTCTGTTATGACCTGCGATTATATCAAACTGGCCAACGGCGGCGTGCAGCGGCTGCAACCCTATTCCCCCGGTAAACCGATCGAGGAACTGGAGCGAGAGCTGGGCATTCGCGACATCATCAAGCTGGCCAGTAACGAGAATCCCCTGGGGCCCAGCCATCGGGCTCTGGAGGCGGCGAAACGGGCATTGGAGCAGGTTCACCTCTATCCGGATGGCGCCGGGTTCAGCCTGAAGATGGCGCTGGCGGAGAAGCTCGGCGTCAACAGTAATCAGATCACCCTTGGCAATGGCTCCAACGATATTCTGGAACTGGTGGCCAGGGCCTATCTGCAGCCCGGCGAAGAGACCGTCTACGCTGAATATGCGTTCGCCATCTATCCGCTGGTGACCGTGGCCTGTTCCGCCAAACCGGTGATGGTGCCGGCGCACCTCTATGGCCATGACCTGGCCGCCATGGCGGACGCCATCAACCAGAACACCCGCATCGTGTTCCTGGCCAACCCGAATAACCCCACCGGCACCTGGTTCAATGACGTGGCGCTGGATCGTTTCCTCGAGCGGGTGCCTGAAGATGTGCTGGTGGTGTTGGACGAAGCCTATTTCGAGTATGTGGAAGAGGCCCATTACCCCAATGGTCTGGATCGTCTGGCGCGATATCCGAACCTGATCGTCACCCGCACCTTTTCCAAGATCCACGGGCTTGCCGGGCTGCGGGTGGGCTATGCGGTGTCGCATCCGGATATCGCCGACATCCTCAACCGGGTACGCCAGCCGTTCAACGTCAATATTCCCGCCCTGGCCGCCGCCGAGGCGGCGCTGGACGATACCGACCACCTGGAGAACTCCCGTTGCGAGAACACCGCCGGGCTTGGCCAGTTGGTGGAAGGGCTGAATCTGCTCGGGCTGGAGCATATTCCCTCGGTGGCCAACTTCATCACCGTGGATTGCGCCGGTGACGCCGTGCCGGTGTACGAAGCGTTGCTGCGTGAAGGCGTCATCGTGCGCCCGCTGGGCGGCTATGGCCTGCCTAATCACCTGCGCGTCACGGTGGGCACGGCGCGGGAAAACGAACGCTTTCTGCGGGCCCTGGACAAGGTCATGAAAGCGGGGGGGCGCTGATGAGCCGTGATGCCCCGTTGTTTCGACGGGTGGCGATCATCGGGCTTGGCCTGATCGGCGGCTCTTTCGCCGCCGCTTTGCGGGAGCGGGGACTGGCGGGCACGCTGGTGGCCCGGACCCTGGAACAGGGGCTGGCCATGGGGCTGATCGACGAAGGCAGCCAGGACCTGGCACTGGCGGTGCGCGGCGCCGATCTGGTGTTGTTGGCGACGCCGGTGGCGGCGATGGAATCTTCCCTGGCGGCGCTGGCGCCAGGACTTTCCGAGCGTGCCATCGTCACTGACGGTGGCAGCGTCAAGGGCAGCGTCATTGCCGCCGCCCGGCGGGCCCTGGGCGATCATTTCCCCCGTTTCGTACCCGGCCACCCCATCGCGGGCAAGGAAGCCAGCGGCGTGGCCGCCGCTGATGCCGGTCTCTACCAGGATCACCGGGTGATTCTCACGCCGCTGGCGCGGACTGATCCGGCGGCCACCCGGGCGGTGCGCGAGCTGTGGACCGCGTTGGGCAGCGAAGTGCTGGAGATGACACCGGAGCACCATGACCGGGTCCTGGCGGAAACCAGCCATTTGCCCCATCTGCTGGCGTTTTCCCTGGTCGATACCCTGGCGCGCCAGGGCGACTCCACGGAGATCTTCCGTTACGCCGCCGGGGGGTTTCGCGATTTCACCCGCATCGCCAGTTCCGATCCGGTGATGTGGCACGATATCTTTCAGGAGAACCGGCAGGCGGTGCTGGATGCCCTGGCGCTGTTTCGCGAGGGTATCGATGGTTTCCGCGACGCCATCGAGGCCGGCGACTCCGACGCCCTGATGGGTATCATGACCCGTGCCAATACGGCACGGGCCCATTTTCTGGCGCTCAATGCGAGGACCTCCTATACGCAGGCGCGCCATTCGGATAACGAGAGCAGCATGAGCGATCAGCACGATCCCACCTTCGCGGTGCGGCCTGGCGGCAGCCTGCGGGGCCGCGCCCGGGTGCCCGGCGACAAATCCATTTCCCACCGCTCCATCATGCTTGGAGCTCTGGCCGACGGCGTCACCGAGGTGGAGGGCTTTCTCGAAGGGGAAGACGCGCTGGCCACCTTGCAGGCGTTCCGTGACATGGGGGTGGTGATCGAAGGCCCCCATAACGGCAAGGTCACCATCCACGGGGTTGGATTGCATGGTCTGCGGGATCCGGGCAAGCCGCTTTATATGGGCAACTCCGGCACCTCCATGCGTCTGCTCACCGGCCTGCTGGCGGGCCAGGCGTTTGACGTTACCCTCACCGGTGACGCCTCGCTGTCCAAGCGGCCGATGGAGCGGGTGGCCAGGCCACTGCGCGAAATGGGCGCTGGCATCCAGACCGGCGATGGCGGCCGTCCGCCAGTACGGATCCGTGGCGGGCAGACACTCAAAGGCTTCCACTATGACCTGCCGATGGCGTCCGCTCAGGTCAAATCCGCGCTGTTGCTGGCGGGGCTTTACGCCCGGGGCGAGACGTCGGTGACCGAACCGGCGCCGACCCGCGATCACACCGAACGCATGCTCACCGGTTTCGGCTATCCGGTGCGCAGCGAAGGGCCGCTGCGCGCGGTCACTGGTGGCGGTGCTCTGCGTGCCTGTCATCTGGAAATCCCGGCGGACATATCTTCCGCTGCTTTCCTGCTGGTGGGCGCTTCGATCTCGGAGGGCAGTGACGTGTTGCTACCCCATGTTGGCATCAATCCGACCCGTACCGGCGTGATTGATATTCTGCGTCTGATGGGCGCCGACATCACCCTGGAGAATCAGCGTGACAGCGGCGGCGAGCCGGTGGCGGATCTGCGTGTCAGGAGCGCGCCGCTCAAGGGTATCGAGATTCCCGCCGAACTGGTGCCGTTGGCGATTGATGAATTTCCGGCCATTTTTGTTGCCGCGGCCTGTGCCGACGGGGACACCGTGCTGCGCGGCGCCGAGGAACTGAGGGTGAAGGAATCCGACCGTATCCAGGTGATGGCTGATGGGCTGAGTGCCCTGGGCGTGGATCTGGAGGTGTTCGAGGATGGCATCCGCATCACCGGCGGTGTGCTGGGCGGGGCCGAAGTGGAATCCCATGATGATCATCGGATCGCCATGAGCTTCGCCATTGCCGGGCTGCGCGCCACGGCACCGATCACTATTCGACATTGCGCCACTGTGGCCACCAGCTTCCCCGGGTTCGCCGACCTGATGCGGTCGCTGGGGCTGGGCCTGGAGGTTCGATGATTCCAATTATCGCCATTGACGGACCGGTTTCCTCCGGCAAGGGCACCGTGGCGAGGCGGGTGGCGTCCGCGCTCGGCTGGCATCTGCTTGACTCCGGGGCCCTGTATCGGGTCCTGGGGCTTTACGCGCAACGTCTGGGCGTCGCCCTGGACAACAAACTGGCATTGGTGGATCTGGCGGAGAATCTGCCGGTCCGGTTCGTGGAGCAGGGCGGGGACACTCGCGTGGTGCTCGAGGAAACCGACGTCAGCGAAGCAATCCGCCAGGAAAGCGTGGGCGAATTGGCCAGCCAGGTGGCGGTCCTGCAGCCGGTCCGCGATGCCTTGTTCGCGCGTCAGCGGGCGTTCGCCCAGCCCCCCGGGCTGGTGGCGGACGGTCGCGACATGGGCACGGTGGTGTTTCGCGACGCCCCTCTGAAGATCTATTTGACCGCCAGCGCCGAGGAGCGTGCCCGGCGGCGCTATAATCAGTTGAAGGAAAAGGGGTTTGATGCTACCCTCGCGGCCCTTGTGGAGGATATTCGTACTCGTGATGAACGGGATATGAATCGCTCCGTGGCACCGCTGAAACCGGCGGAGGATGCCCTGGAGCTGGACTCCACGGACCTGACTGTGGATCAGGTGGTCGCGCGTATCCTCGATGAGGCGGCGGCCCGCTCACTGATCTGAGGATCAGGCACAATTGGATTCCGGAGCGGCCCCCACCGCGCCCCGAAGAACGGTGGCGCGCTGGGGGCCGTTGCCGCATGAAGATCCCCCCTCGGCCGGCCGCCGTGGCGGCCATCCTGAGAGTAACGAACACCCACCCCTTACAGTAAACCAGCTTGGGGCGGTGGTCGCTTTATTAATAACCCGCGTCTGCTGGCTGGCGCGTGTATTGTGAGACGTTTTTTCATGACTGAATCTTTTGCCGAACTTTTTGAAGAAAGCCTCAAGGACCTGGACGTTGCCCGTGGTTCCATCATCCGCGGCACCGTGGTCGCCATCGACAGCGACTGGGTGGTGGTCAACGCCGGCCTGAAATCCGAAGGCATCATCTCCCGCGACGAGTTCATCAGCGAGAGCGGTGAACTGGAAATCGCCGAAGGCGATGAGGTGGAAGTCGCCGTTGACGCCATCGATGATGGCATGGGCTTCACCCGCCTGTCCCGTGAGAAAGCCAAGCGCGCCGAAGTCTGGGGCGAATTGGAAGTGGCTTTCGACAAAGACGAGATCGTGAAAGGCCAGATCTCCGGCAAGGTGAAAGGTGGTTTCACCGTGGATATCGGTCCGATCCGCGCGTTCCTGCCAGGTTCCCTGGTGGATATCCGCCCGGTTCGCGATGTCACCCACCTGGAAGGCAAGGATCTGGACTTCAAAGTCATCAAACTGGATCCGAAGCGCAACAACGTGGTGGTCTCCCGCCGCGCGGTCATGGAAGCGGAGCACTCCGCCGAGCGCGAAGCCCTGCTGGAATCCCTGCAGGAAGGCATGGTGGTCAAGGGTATCGTGAAGAACCTGACCGACTACGGTGCGTTCGTGGACCTGGGCGGCATCGACGGCCTGCTGCACATCACCGATATGGCCTGGAAGCGCATCAAGCATCCGAGCGAAATCGTCGAAGTGGGCCAGGAAATCGAAGTCAAGGTACTCAAGTTCGACCGCGAGAAAATGCGTGTTTCCCTGGGCCTCAAGCAGCTGGGCGAGGATCCGTGGCACGACATCGTGCAGAAGTACCCGGAAGGTGCCCGTGTCAAGGCGCGCGTTACCAACCTGACCGATTACGGCTGCTTCGCCGAGATCGAGGAAGGTGTGGAAGGTCTGGTTCACGTTTCCGAAATGGACTGGACCAACAAGAATATCCATCCGTCCAAGGTTGTAGAGATCGGCGACGAAGTGGAAGTGATGATCCTGGACATCGACGAAGATCGTCGTCGTATCTCCCTGGGCATCAAGCAGTGCCTGTCCAACCCGTGGGAAGCTTTCGCCACCAACTACCAGAAAGGCGACCGCATCTCCGGCAAGATCAAGTCCATCACTGACTTCGGCATCTTCATCGGCCTGGAAGGCGGTATCGACGGTCTGGTGCACCTTTCCGACATCTCCTGGGAAGAGGCCGGCGAAGACGCGGTACGCAACTTCAACAAGGGCGACGAGCTGGAAACCGTGGTTCTGTCCATCGATGCCGAGCGCGAAAGAATTTCCCTTGGAATCAAGCAGTTGACAGACGATCCGTTTGCTCAGTATGTTGCTGCAAACGAGAAGGGCAGCATCGTTAAGGGTACGGTCAAGGACGTGGACGCCAAAGGCGCCACCGTTGAGCTGGCTGAGAACGTGGAAGGTTACCTGCGCGCCAGCGAGATCAGCCGTGATCGCGTTAACGATGCTTCCCAGGTTCTCAATGTGGGTGACGAGGTGGAAGCCCGTATCACCAACATCGACCGCAAGAACCGTTCCATCAATGTGTCCGTGCGTGCCAAGGATCAGGTTCAGGATCGCGAGGCCATGGACAACCTGCAAGGCCAGGAAGTCAATGCTCCTAAGACCATTGGTGACCTGATCAAGCAGCAAATGGAAAACAGCAACGAGTCATAATGGCTCCTCCCGGGGGCCGGTCATCGAGGCCGGCCCCGCTGGGCAGGGAGCCCAGGGGAGTAGGTTGTAATGGCATCTGCGTTAACCAAATCCAAACTCATCGCTCGGATCGCCAGAACTTACACCAGCAATGATCTCTCCACCAAGGACGTGGAACTCGCCATCAAAGCCCTGATCGACTACATGGCCGATGCCATGGTAGAAGGTGAACGCATCGAGATTCGGGGTTTCGGCAGCTTTTCCCTCCATTTCCGCGCCCCGCGCGTGGGCCGTAATCCAAAGACCGGCGCCAGCGTGGAGTTGCAAGGCAAATACGTTCCCCATTTCAAATGTGGCAAGGACCTGCGCGAACGGGTCAATCGTGCCATGCAGGACGATGACGGGGGCGACAACAACGAGCACCGGAGCGAGCGGCGCCACCATGCCAGCCACAGCGCCAAGGCCATCCGGGGCTGATACCGACGACACCGGGGCCTGATCGACATGCGAACTCTCTACCGTGCTCTGCTGATTCTGGTAATGCTGGCCATTTTCCTGGCCGCCTTTTTCTTTGTTACCGCCAATACTCAAATGGTGACTCTGGATATGTTGATCCAGGGCTGGCGCTGGCAGGTCAGCCTCGGCGTGCTTGCCGTGGGTCTGCTCGCCGTGGGCCTGTTGGCGGGACTGCTCGCCGGGCTGGGCTTTAAAGGGCTGAGCGGGCTGTTTGGAAGCCGTTCATGAGCGAGCCCCTATGGCTGATACCGCTGTTCTTTTTCGCCATCGCCATGGGCTTCTTCCTGGGCCGGCGTGAAGGCAAGCGGCGGCAACGGCGGCGCATGGCGTCGCTGTCCCAGGAGTACGTGGCCGGGCTCAACTTCCTCCTCAACGAGGAACCGGACAAGGCGGTGGAAGCTCTGCTCAGTAGTCTGGAAGTCAGCCCCCAGACCCTGGAAACCCACCTCAGCATGGCGCGCCTGTTTCGTAAAAGAGGCGAGTTCGACCGTGCCACCCTGATTCACTCCCACTTGCTGGAAAGCGGTGATTTGCCGCGGCCTACCCAGGAGCAGATCCAACTGGAACTGGCAGAGGACTATTTCGCCGGCGGGTTGTTCGACCGGGCCGAGGAAGTGCTGCTGGAAATGCTCGACCAGGATTGCGAACAGCGCGAGCAGGTAACGCGTCAGTTGATGAAGCTTTACGAGCAGGAACGCGACTGGCCCAACGCCATCGCCATGGGGGAGCGGCTGATCAAGGGCGACGCCAAGATCGCGCCGATTCTGGCCCAGTATTGCTGCGAGGAAGCCGAGGGGCAGGTGGCCCGCGGTGAGTTGGGCCCGGCCCGCCGCACCTTGCGTCGTGCCCTGGGCTTCGATAAAGAGTGCGTGCGCGCCAGCGTCGATCTGGGGCGTCTGGAAATGCGCGAACAGAGCTGGGAGGCGGCCATCGCCGCCTTTCGCCGGATCTGGGATCAGGACCGCGACTTCTTCGATGAGTACCTGGACGATCTGCGCCAGTGCTACGAGCAACTGGAGCAGGAAGAGGATTTCATTCGCGTCCTCGCCGACTATAGCGCCGAGGACCCCAGTACCGCGCGAGTATTGCTGCTTTCCGGCCAGCTCAAGGAACGCTACGGTGACCGCGAGGCGGCCAAGTTCATTGCCGAGTACATGCAAGCCAACCCTTCCGTTCGCGGCCTCGATCGCCTGATTGACATGAACCTGCAGGTGGCCGATCAAAGCGAAGCCCGCGAACAGCTGGAACTGCTCAAGCAGTTGACACAAAGGCTGATGAGCGACCGCACCATCTATCAATGCCGTCGTTGTGGCTTCACCACGCCACTGCTGCAATGGCGCTGCCCGAGCTGTCGCCGCTGGGGCACCATCAAACCGCGATCCGAAGGAGACGCCAAATCGTGACCTCCAGCAGTCCCATTATCGTTGCTCTGGATTACTCCCGCGCCGAGGATGCTCTGGCCATGGCGGCGAGGCTGGATCCTGCCCGCGTGCGGGTAAAAGTGGGCAAGGAGCTGTTTACCCGGGCCGGTCCCGATGTGGTGAGAGCGTTACAGGATCAGGGCTTTGACGTGTTTCTGGACCTCAAGTATCACGATATTCCCAATACCGTGGCCGGCGCCGTGCGTGCCGCCGCCGAACTGGGGGTGTGGATGGTCAATGTGCACGCCAGCGGCGGCAAGCGCATGATGAGTGCCGCCCGGGAGGTGCTGGAAGGCGCGGCCCGCAGGCCATTGCTTACCGCGGTGACGGTTTTGACCAGCCAGACCAGTGACGACCTGCGTGAAGTGGGCGTTGCCCGTGCGGCCGAGGAGCAGGTGATGGCGCTGGCGCAACTGACCGAGGAAAGCGGCCTGGATGGCGTGGTCTGTTCGGCTCTGGAAGCACCACTACTGCGTCGTGCCCGCGGCGAGGACTTTCTGCTGGTAACGCCGGGTATTCGTCCCGAGGGCAGCGCCAGCGACGACCAGCGCCGTATCATGACCCCTCGCCAGGCTCGTGAGCAGGGCGTATCCTACATGGTGATCGGCCGCCCCATCACCCAGGCCCCGGAGCCGGCGGTGGTGGTGGATGAAATCCTACAGAGTCTGTCCTGAAACGCTGACGACAATTGTCTGAAATGGCGGACAGCCCGCCCCGCGTGTCCCGTTTAGAGTGTCTTCTCCAACAACAAACCTTTAAGGAGAAGGGAATGAAACTCTATCGTGCATTGTGTTTGGTGGCGGCGTTGCTGGGAGCGGCGGTCTGGACCCAGACTGCTCAGGCGGCGGAGGATCCGGCGATGGACAGCGCCACGGCTGCGGCGGTGGTGGAACAAACCATCAACCTGAATCAGGCCACGTCGGCGGAGCTGCAATTGCTCAAGGGCGTCGGTCCGAAGACCGCCGAGGCGATCATTGCCTGGCGGGAACAGGAAGGGCCTTTTCAGGATGTGGAGCAGTTGCTGGCGATCAAGGGCATTGGTGAGAAAACCTTGCAGGCGATCCGCGACCGGCTGACGTTGTAAGTGAAACCAGGCTCCCGGCTTGTCCGGGAGCCATGGTAATAGCAGGTCTTTCGCTGCCAAGGCAGCTTCCCTCAGAGGAGGACCACGGAGCCGCTGTGGGAAGCTGCCTTGGCAGCGAATCAGCGCTGGATGTGCCTACGTATAGGGCGGGCTGGCACCAGGATACGGATGGGCTTACACCGGCCGCTGACTCCGCGGGAATTCGCACAGATCGGCGATGATGCACTCACCGCACTTAGGCTTGCGAGCCACGCAGGTGTAGCGCCCGTGCAGGATCAGCCAGTGGTGACAGTCGCGTTTGAATTCCTCCGGGACCACCCGGAGCAGACGCTGCTCCACCTCGTTGACGTTTTTTCCCGGCGCGATGCGGGTGCGATTGGACACCCGGAAAATATGCGTGTCCACGGCAATGGTGGGTTCACCGAAAGCGGTGTTGAGCACCACGTTGGCGGTTTTGCGGCCGACGCCGGGCAACGCCTCCAGGGCGGCGCGATCACGCGGTACTTCGCCGCCATGAAAGGCGAGCAACTGCTCGCACAGTTTGATGACGTTATTGGCCTTGGAATTAAACAGCCCGATGGTTTTGATGTATTCCTTCAAACCGTCCACGCCCAATGCCAGGATCGCTTCCGGCGTATTGGCCACGGGAAATAAGCGATCAGTGGCCTTGTTAACGCCAACATCGGTGGCCTGGGCGGACAGCACCACCGCCACCAGTAACTCGAAAGGGGTGTCGTAGTTCAGTTCCGTGGTGGGGTGAGGACGTTGAGCCCGCAGACGGCGGAAAATTTCCGTGCGTTTCTCGCGATTCATGCCTGCTCCTGAATCAGATCGCCGCAGTATAGCGAATCAGCGCGCTATCGCCACGTCGGAACGAACCGGGCATTCCCGCGTCAAAATCAGATTGCCCGTACCCGCCGGTTCAGAGGGCGATGGAAAAGGGAGTGAGTATGCAGTTTTCCGCCATGGAAACTCTGATGGTGGCCCTCATCGTATTGGTAGTGGGGCAGTGGCTGGTTCATCGATTCCGGATTCTGTCCGATCTCAATATGCCGGAACCGGTGGTGGGCGGGCTGCTTGCCACGCTGTTGGTGACGGCTCTGCAGTTGTCGGGCGTATCGCTGACCTTTGACGACGCGCTGAAAGGGCCGGCCATGCTGTTTTTCTTTGGAGCCGTGGGCCTGGCCGCGGATTTTCGTTTGCTGCGCCAGGGCGGCTGGCCGATGGTGGTGTTCGCGATTCTGGTGATCATTCTGGTGTTCCTGCAGGATGTGGTCGGTGTTCTGATGGCCAAACTGCTGGGGCTGTCACCGTTTTATGGCCTGCTGGGAGGCTCGATCACCATGACCGGCGGCCATGGCACCGGCATTGCCTGGGGCGAGGTCTTCAGCAATGATTTCGGGATTGGCGGGGCCAGCGAACTGGCCGCGGCATCCGCCACCTTTGGTCTGGTATTCGGTGCCTTGCTGGGTGGGCCCCTGGCGATGATGCTGATTCGGCGCTATCGACTGCAGGTGCCCGCCGGCCGTGAAGATGGCGAATACGATGGCGCGGAGCAGCCCCGTCCGATCGCCGCCGCCAGCGTGGTGCGTATCCTCATGTTGTTGTCCATTGGTGTGGTGGTGGGTACCGTGGCCGAACACCATGCCCAGGACTGGGTGCGTCTGCCGACCTTCGTCTGGGTGCTGTTCGTTTGTATCCTGTTGGGTAATCTGGCCCGGCGCTTATGGCCGGTGAACGACGCCACCATCGAGATGGTGGGCAATACCTCGCTGAGCGTGTTTCTTGCGATTACCTTGATGAGTCTGCAATTGCTGCAGTTGGTGGATCTGGCGCTGCCTATGCTTGCGATGCTGTTGGTTCAGGTGGCGCTGGCGGTCAGTTTCATTGTCTTTGTCACGTTCAGAGTGATGGGCCGCAATTACGATTCCGCGGTGCTGTGTGCCGGTCATTGCGGTTTCGCCATGGGCGCCACTCCCACGGCGGTGGCGAATATTCAGGCGGTGACGCAGCACCACGGTCCTTCGCCGTTGGCCTTCATCATCATCCCGGTGGTGGGTGGTTTCATCGTCGATATCGTCAACGCCACCACTATTCAGGGGTTCGTCTCTGTGCTTGGAGGCTGAGAAGCCGTTGACAGCGAAACCGTGAACCGCTGTGGGAAGCTTGCTTGCAAGCGAATGGGGTTCGCTCCGGTGTTTGCAATATTCGCTTGCAGGCAAGCTTCCCACAGCGGCTAAAGATCAGGCTGTTTTGTGTTTTCTTTGTCTTTTCGCTGTCAACTGTCCACTATCAACCGTCAATTGCAAAAAGGCCGCTGGAATCCTTTCCAGCGGCCTTTTCTATAGCGAGCGCTTTTCGGTTTTGCGTCTTTACTGGGTGATGACGTGGCCGTCTTCAATACGCAGCCGGTCACCCGGCTTGTTGTCCATTTTGATGGTGTCTTCCTTGCCATCGAACAGGTAAGTGACCTCGTAGCCTTCCACCGAACTCTTGTCATCCATGACCGTGTTACAGCGTCGCTCGGTGCTGGTGACGGTGTTGTTCTGCTGCATTTTCTTCTGAGCCTGGTTGCCGGCGATACCGCCGACGATGGCACCGCCCGCGGTGGCCGCGTCCTTGCCGCTGCCGCCGCCGAACTGATGGCCGATCACGCCGCCGACCACGGCGCCAATAGCGCTACCGGTGATACGATGCTGATCCTTCACCGGAGCCTGACGTTGTACCGCCACGTCCTGACAGACCTCACGGGGTTCCTGCCATTTCTTGACGATGGGTTCCACGTTCGTCACCTCGGCATAGCCGGACTGCTTTGGGGCTATTGCCTGGTAGGCGCCATATCCGATCCCGGCCACGGCAACGGTACCCACGACGGTCAAAGCGACAAGGGCTGCACTTTTCATGGGAGGTCTCCTTTTATTAAAGTTTGCCGTTGTATGGCCCTATTATCGTGAATTTTGGCGGGGTCGTTGTTTAACAGTAGTAAAATCGCGACAGGCGGCACACCAAATTTTTGGCTATTAACGTGGGTTTTCAAGCGAAAAAAGGGTGAAACCGGCGTGACTCGCCGGTTTCGATCAACTGACTTTGCCGGTAGTGCGGACGCGACGGCTGCCGGAGGACGAGGGGGACTCGCGACGCAGTTTGGCGGCCTTCATCCGTTTGTCGATGACGTTTTTGCCGGCGATGATCAAGCCCAGTCCCAGAAAAGCACCGGGAGGCAGGACCGCGAGCAGGAAGCCGCCGTAGTCCGGGATGATCTCCATGCGGAGTTGTTCCGCCCAGGGGCCGAGCAGTAATTGCATGTTGGCGAACAGGGTGCCGGCGCCAACCACCTCACGCAGCGCGCCGAGAATCACCAGCACGATCAGAAAACCCAGGCCCATCATGAAACCGTCAGTCACCGCTGGCAGCAGCGCGTGTTTACTGGCGAAAGCGTCGGCGCGTCCGAGCACGGTGCAGTTGGTCACGATCAGTGGGATAAAGATCCCGAGAATCTGGTACAGCTCGAAGGTGAACGCCTGCATCAGCATCTCGATCACCGTCACCATGGCGGCGATGATCATGACAAAGGCGGGCAACCGTACGGCGTCGGTGACGTAGTGACGGATCAGCGACACGGCGGCGTTGGATCCCATCAGAACCACCAGGGTGGCCAGGCCCAGACCAAGGGCGTTGACCACCGAACCGGTCACCGCCAGCAGCGGGCACAGACCGAGAATCTGTACGGTGGCCGGATTGTTATTCCACAATCCATCGCGGGTGATCTTGCCGTAATCCACGTCAGCCATCACAGCTCTCCGTTGTCCGTGCCTGGGCGGGCGCCTCGAACACCTCATCTCGGTGCGCCTGATAGTAACGCAGGGCGCCATGCACGGCGCTGACCACCGCCCGGGGGGTGATGGTGGCACCAGTGAAACTGTCAAATTGGCCGCCGTCCTTTTTCACGGCCCATCCCGAAGCGGACGGCTGCTCCAGGGAAGCGCCGTTGAATCCCAGAATCCAATCGGATTTGCGGATTTCGATATTATCACCCAGCCCCGGTGTTTCATTATGCGGTGGCACCACGCGCACGCCGAGTACAGTGCCGTCGCGGTCGACGCCGACGATCAAACGGATATCACCACCGTAGCCGTCCGGCGCCACCGCTTCCAGTACCGCGCCGCTGGCCTCGCCGCCAAGACGGGCGCGGTAGAGGGGATGCTCACCATGGCCCAGCAAGGGGGCGGTGATGGTAATGCTGTCGTCCAACAACGGATTGTCGTGCCGGGCCGGTGGCATCACCTGGGCCAGCGCGTCCGCCAGTGCGGTTTGCCGGTTGCACTCCACCCGCTGCCGGGTGGCCTGGTTGGTCAGTGCCAGAGTGGCGGCGGTGCCGATGGCGAACAGACCGAGAATCACCGCGTTGCGGGTAATCGCCTGGCCAATCATGAGCCGGCCCCCCGCTTGGCGCGTTGGTGGCCATAAGTGCGTGGCCGGGTGTAGTAGTCAATGAACGGGGCCGCCAGATTCAACAGCAGCACCGAGAACGCCACCGCGTCCGGATAGCCGCCATAGGTGCGGATTACCCAGACCAGTAGGCCGATCAGCGCGCCGTAGATCAGACGCCCGCGTGAGCTGGTGGCGGCACTGACCGGATCGGTGGCGATAAAAAAGGCGCCGAGCATGGTGCCGCCGGAAAACAGATGAAACAGCGGGTCGGCATAACGCAAAGGGTCGATTTGCCAGGCGATCAGCGCCGGTACGGCGAGGCCGGCGAGAAAGGCCAGCGGAATATGCCAGCCGATCACGCGACGGAACAGCAGGTATAGCCCGCCAAGCAGAAACGCCAGATTGACCCATTCCCAGCCGAGCCCGGCCCAGCGACCATGCAGAACAATCATACGATCCAGCGCATCGGCGTTGCCGGCGAAGGTGCGAAAGGTGTCCAGAGGGGTTGCCCCGGAGAGGCCGTCAAGCGCGCCCTGCCCGAGGAACTGGAATACGCTTTCCAGAACATCGGGGGTGCGATAGGGGGCGCCGCCGACCCAGTTGGTCATCGCCACCGGGAAGGAGATCAGCAGCAGCACATAGCCGACCATGGCCGGGTTGAATGGATTCATGCCCAGGCCGCCGTATAACTGCTTGGCGACGATAATCGCGAACGCCACGCCGATAAACGTCAGCCACCAGGGCGCGGTGGGGGGCAATGCCAGAGCCAGCAGCACGGCGGTGACCACGGCGCTGCCATCGCGCAAGTACAAAGCGACGGGGCGGCCGCGAGCACGCAGCATGGCGGCTTCACAGAGGACCGCCACCAGTATCGCCCAGACGACGTTCAGCAAAGTGCCGATGCCGAACAAAAGCGTCAGTATCGCCAGCCCGGGCAGGGTGGCGTAGATCACCTGGCGCATCACCGTGCCGGTGTCGGCGGGACCACGTGTGTGCGGCGAGGAGGCGTTGATCAGCGCCATGTGCGTTGCGCTCCTGGTGTTCCGATAGGGTTCATTCTTCCGCCAGTCCGTGTTCTTCCAGGGCTTGCTTCAGGGCCCGCCGCGCCAGGTGAGCGTCGTGTTCCAGGGTGCCCAGCTCCGAGGCCAGCCGTTTCAGAGTGTTTTCGTCGGCGGTATCGCGCAGGTGTTTCAACTCGTCACTCTTGTCCCGCAGAGCCGTTTCCGCGCGGGCTGCGTCCAGCTTGAGGGTTTTCAGATCCTTGCCGGTGTGGGCCAGCAGCGACGCCTTGGTTTCGTCCATCAGGGCGTCCAGGGCATCGCGGGTATGATCGGCTTTGGCCTTGAGCTTCTCCACCCGGGCTTCCATCGCGGCCAGGTCCACGGCGCCGTCACGGCGGGCCCGGTCGAGGGCGGAATGGGCTTCCTTGTATTGTTTGTGCGCCATCTTGTAGGCGGTCTTCAAGGCATTCAGGCGTTTTTGCCGTTTGGCCGCGTCTTCGTCGCTGTCAGACGCCTGGCCGGCGGTGCTGGCCGGTTCGGCGGTTGTCCGCGCGGTAGCGGTAGCCGGAGGGGGCGCCGTTTTTGGTGTGGCGGGCGCCGTGGCCTTGGCGTCGCGCAGTTGTTGCTTGAGTTGGTCCGCCCTGGCTTTCAGGCGATCGGTTTCGGCGCGCAGCCGGGCCGCGTCATCGGTGTCGTTTTGTTCCGCTTCCTTGGTCGCCTTCACCGCGGTCTTGTAGGCGGAGGAGGCCTCGGCCACGGCCTTTTTCAGTGCCTCCACGGGATCCACGGCGGCCGTTGGGGCGCTGGCGGGCTGCCCGGTACGTGCGTCTCGCAGGGCGGCCTTGAGCCGGTCCGCTTCCGCTTTCAGGGATTCCGCCCGGCTTTGCAGCGCGGCGGCGTCTTCCCGTTCTTCCGCCAGCGCGGCCTTGGCCTCGCGCAGAGCGTTCTTGTAAGCGGCGGAGGCGTCGGCGACCTGCTTCTTGAGGTCCGCCTCGGCCTTGGGGTGGGTGTCGGTGGACGGCGGCGCAGCCTTGCCGGCGTCGCGCACGGCGGCTTTTGCCTGATCCGCGGCGAGTTTCCGCTTTTCCACTTCGGTCTGATAGCGGGTCAGATCCGGATCCCCCCGGTTTTCCGCTTCCTTGGCGGCCTTGACCGCTGCTTTATAGGCCTTGGAGGCGTCCAACGAGGCTTGCTTGAGGGCAGCGGCGTTGTCACCGGCGGCTGCGGGAGCGCGGTTGGCCTGTTGGCGCGCGCGGCGGCGTGCCTCTTTCTCCGCCTGTTCTTTTTCCACCCGGGCCTGGCGGGCCTCGAAACGCTCGCGGGCCCGGTCCGCCTTGGTCCGCTCCGCCGCCTGGGTGCGGATCTCACCTTTGGCGTAGCGGTAATATTGCACCAGCGGAATATGGCTGGGACAGACATAGGCACAGGCGCCGCACTCAATACAGTCCATCAGGTTCTGCTGTTGAGCCCGTTCCAGGTCATCGTTCTTGGCGTACCAGTAGAGCTGTTGGGGTAACAGGCTGGCGGGGCAGACCTCGGCGCAGGCGCCGCAACGAATACAGGCCTGTTCGGGTTCCGGTTCCGGCAGCAGGTCGCCGGAGGCGGCGATCAGGCAATTGCTGGTCTTCACCAGAGGGATGGACGGGTTGTGCAAGGTGAAACCCATCATCGGACCACCGAGCACCAGCCGCTGCAGCCGGGTCTCGTCGACACCGGCGTGCCGCAGTAATTCCGCCACCGGGGTGCCGAGCAGAATCTCATAGTTGCCGGGCCGTGCCACCGCGTCCCCGGTCACCGTGGTGACGCGGCTGATCAGTGGTTCGCCGTCGAACAGGGCGCGTTTCAGAGCGTAGGCGGTGCCCACGTTCTGGCACACCACGCCGACCTGGATCGGCAGACCGCCGCTGCCCACTTCCTTGCCGGTGAGCAGTTGGATCAGCTGTTTTTCGCCGCCGGAGGGGTATTTGGTGGACACCACACGGACGTCGATATCGGCGCCCACGGCGGCGGCGCGCAGGGCGGCGATGGCTTCTGGCTTATTGTCCTCGATGCCGAGCAGGGTCCGGTCCGGGTTCAGCAGGTATTGCAGTACCTGAATGCCCTGGACGATGTCCGCGGCTCTCTCCCGCATCAGACGGTCGTCGGCGGTAATGAAGGGTTCGCATTCGACCCCGTTGATGATCAGTTCGCGCACGCGCTGATGGTCACCCAGTGACACCTTCACGGAGGTAGGAAAACCGGCGCCGCCGAGGCCGATGATGCCGGCGTCGGCGATACGCTCCAGTAACTCAGCGGGACTCAGCGCGAAGGGGTCGTCCAGTGGTGATCGGTCTCCCCAGCGATCCTCGCCGTCCGGTTCCAGTACCAGGCACGGGGCGTCCATGCCGGAAGGGTGCTGGATCGGGCGCGGGCCGATGGCAACGACGGTGCCGGAAGTGGGAGCATGAATCGGGGCGCTGACGGTGCCGTTGCCCTCGGCCAGGCACTGTCCCTTGAGCACCTTGTCGCCGACCTGGACCAGCGGGCGGGCGGGGGCGCCGATGTGCATGTTCAACGGCAATACCAGCCGCGAGGGAAGCGGACCGGGGAGGATCGGCGTGGCGTTGGACTCGCTTTTGTGCTCCGGCGGGTGAATGCCGCCGGGAAAATCATGGACTTCCGCCGGGCGCCGGACGCTGGACGCCAGATGCTTGAAAGCGGCGAAAACCCCCAGCGTCCGGCGTCCGGAGTCCGACATCTGGCGTTTCATAGGTTTACCACGTCGATCCGTTGTTCCGGGCTTTGGCCGGCACCGGCCGGTCGTCGCCAGGTCCAGGTTCCGAGGGTGGGAGCCACCGGCACCATGTCGATGCAATCCACAGGGCAGGGCTCCACACACAGATCGCAGCCGGTGCATTCATCGACGATCACCGTATGCATCAGCTTGGCGGCGCCGACAATGGCGTCCACGGGACAGGCCTGGATGCATTTTGTGCAGCCGATGCACTCGTCCTCGCGGATGTAGGCCACTTTCTTCACCGTGGCATCCTCGCTGCCATCGTCGTCCAGTGGCAGCACCTCGCGGCCAAGCAGTTCGGCCAGTGCTTCCACCGTGACCTCGCCGCCGGGCGGGCAGCGGTTGTGCTCCTCGCCGTTGGCGATGGCTTCGGCATAGGGGCGGCAGCCGGGATGGCCGCATTGGCCACACTGGGTCTGCGGCAGCAGGGCATCGATCTGGTCGACGATGGGGTCTCCCTCGACCTTGAATTTCTCCGAGGCGAAACCCAGCGCGCCGCCGAACACGGCGGCCAGCGCCAGCAGCGCAGCGATGGCAATCAGGATCGTGATCATATCGTCGTCCTGCTGTGTTTCGGCGTGAAAGCGTGCCGCGTGTCAGCGTGCCAGCGTTGCTTCATATCTTCACCAGCCCGGAAAACCCCATGAACGCCAGCGACATCAGACCGGCGGTGATCAGGCCGATACTGGGGCCGCGAAACGCCTCCGGCACGTCGGCGGCGGCGATCCGTTCGCGCATGGCGGCGAACAGTATCAGCACGAGGGAAAAACCGAGGGCGGCGCCGAAGCCGTAAGTCAGAGAGGTCATGAAGGTGGCGTCTTCCTGACGCACATTCAGCAGCGCCACGCCGAGCACCGCGCAGTTGGAGGTGATCAGCGGCAGGAACACGCCCAGCACCCGGTACAGCAGCGGGCTGGCCTTCTTGACGAACATTTCGGTGAACTGCACGGCCACCGCGATCACCAGAATAAAGCTGATGGTGCGCAGGTACTCCAGTGACAACGGCTGGAGGATATAGGCCCAGGTGAGGTAGGCGAGCACCGACGACAGCGTCAACACGAAGGTGGTGGCCAGGGACATGCCAATGGCGGTCTCCACCTTGTTGGAAACACCCATGAACGGGCACAGGCCCAGGAACTGGACCAGCACGAAATTATTCACCAGCACCGCGCTGACAAGAATGAGCAGGTAGTCGGTCATGGCAGAAGCCCGTTTTTTGCTGGACGCCGCGGCGTCGTGGCCTGTTTTTCTCGCCGGTTTCCGGCGGCGGCATAGTATGGGACAGGGAAATATGCCGAACAAGACGGTTTTGTTTATCTCTACGATGGTTTCGTTATAAGAAATTGCCCCTTGGGGTTCAATTATGCCGTGATGGCCCTTTCCTGACTTGTTCTGGATCAAATCCGATTATCCGGCTTGAATTCGGCGTCATGTCCATCGGCGCCCAGGTGTCGGATTCGCGCCGGAGCGCCGTCGGTATCCAGCCAGACCCGGCCGATGCCGGCACGGTTCAGCAGACGCCGGCCGGCCTCATGGGGATCGGGCCGGTAGGGCGTGACCGCCAGCCGACGGCGTTTGGTGAAGGCGTTGAGCGGCGACCAGGGAGCGTAGAGCCATCGGTTGAGACGGTCGAACCATTCCAGCAGCCGTTCCGGAAAACGGTTGCGCAGACCACTGTCGGTGATCTGCCAGATACGCGGGCCGCCGTCACGGTGACGGACCCGAATCCGGTAAACAAACGAGTAATGCACATCTCCGGACAGAATCACATAGTTGGCAGGAGTGCGGGAGTGCCGGAAGATGTTCAGCAGAACCCGGGCAGCCCCCGGGTGCGCCATCCAATTTTCGGCGTCCACCATCAAAGGCTTGCCGATCAGAGTGAACAGCCGCTGCACGGTCTCGATCAATTTAACGCCGAACATCGGTGCCGGTGACACCACCACCACCGCTTCCTCGCCGAGCAAGGTTTGTTGCAGTTCGGAGAGCGCCTCCCAATCCAACAGCCCTGAAGGGCGGGTAGGGCGGCGCTCGCTGCGCCAGCGGCGGGTGCGGGTGTCCAGTACGATCAGTTTGGGCGTGCCCGGCCATTGATAATGCCAGCCTTCAAAACGTAGCAGGCGGGTGATCAGAGCGTCCTGGGACGCCATCACCAGAGTGCCGGTGCCGTCACCGAGCAGCGCGGAGGCGTCATCGATCAGTGGTGTCACGCGGTCCGGCGCGTTACCCCAGCCCTGACAGAGCAGGTAAGCGATCAGCGCGTTGCCGATGATGCGGCGCGAAAAGGGCTGGCCGTAGGCGGTCTGTTCCCAGTCGGCGGTCAGGTTCCAGTCGTCGGTAACATCGTGATCGTCGAAGATCATCAAAGTCGGCAGATGGGCCAGGGCCCTGGCCACCTCGGGCATCTGTTTCCGGAATGTGGCCAGGGCCCGCGCTTCGCGCTGATACTGCTCCTGGTCGGTGCCGTCCAGGAGGGGAGGTCGTGGCTCGGCCAGATTCCAGGGGATGGGTGACCAGGCCAGCAAATACATCGCGATCACCTCGGCGAACGTGACCAGATGGCGGTCGGCGCTGGCGGTGGTGAAGATCGGCTTGCGCACGCCGCCGAAAAAGCGTTTGCGCAGGGCGCGGCCGCTCTCCACCGCCGGCAGCAGGCGTTGCCGGTGGAAGCCGTCCTGATGCCGGTACAGCGCCTGGCTATCGCCAACCCGAGCACCTTCCAGGGTTTCATCGATCAGCCCGAGCCGCTTAATCAGAGCATGGATGGTGGCGAGCATCGGCATGGCCACATCGTCGGCGTAGATCTGGTCGCCAGTAAGCAACAGCAGGTTGGGGCGCTGATCCGGCTTCCCCAGACTGTCCGCCACCACCTGATCAACCCGGGCCAGTCCGTCCGGCCCGGATTGATGGGGTTTGCGGCAGGAACCATGCAACAGGTTGGTAAGGCGCGACCGCCATACCAGGCTGGGGCGGCGCTGGTTCGCATGCAGCAGGTGGGGCGCCCAGTCCGCCACGGCTCCGTGGCCGTCTATGATCAGGTCGTAGCCGATTTCCTGTCCCTCGGGCAACGTGGAGCTCAGTGGCAGGTCGATCAGATGCAATACCGCCTCGGCGCCGACTGGCAGCTTGCGGCAGTTTTCCGTGTCCAGAGGGTATTGCCGGTCTGGCCGGGTGCCCTGCGGGTCCGTTTCGAACAGCTGCAGGCGCAAAGCCAGACCATGGGAGGCCACCAGCCACAATACCAGGCGCCGTGCTTCCAGGCGTCTTAGAATCGGTCCGGCCAGGACCGCTGGCAGTTCCGGGGTACTGGACATCAACCCTCCTTCTCATGCAGGGTAGCGAGGTCGCGAGAATCACGGATAGCGCCCGTCCCGGCGACGGACCGCTGATGTTGAACAAGCGTAAAAAGTGTCGTGTTTTCCATACCACACCGCGTTTTTCCGGGGGGAATGAGATAGGGTACACGGCGTATCGGACCTGAAGATGAATTTCAATGGAGATGTTATGAAACTTTTTCGATTGCTCGGCGTGGCCCTGACCGCTTTGACTCTGAGCTTGCCGCTGGCCGCCCAGGCGCAGCAGGCTGGGCAGCCGGATGAAGTGGCGCAGCTGGCGAGCCTGGTCAATCTGACCGAAGATCAGCAAAAGGAAATCCGTGGTCTGATTCAGTCCACCGATGCGGAGGTCCGCAAACTCCAGACCGAGGCCCGCAGCCTCCAGGAAAAGCTTCAAGGTGAAGTGAAACCCGACTACAGCGAGCGCAACATTACCCGCACGGCGAAAAAGCTGGGTGAAGTGATGGGCGAGATCACCGGCAAAACGGTACTGCTGCAAGCGCAGGTGGAATCGGTGATGACCGAAGAGCAACGCGCCGAGCTGCAAAAGAAAATGCAGGAACAGCAGCGTCAGATGCAACAACGTATGCAGCAGATGCAGCAACAACAGCAGCAACAACGCTAAACGCGAGGTTGTCTGGCGAAAAAAGCGGGCCTTTTGGCCCGTTTTTTTTGGTTCATCGCGGTTTGTCGGGAACTGGAATTGCCCTCCATCATGGACAGCGGAGCCGCGTTACGTCTTTGCGGGAACGCCGTGAAGCAGGGTCCCGCAAAGGCGTAACGCGGCTCCGCTTCGAGGTGACCGGAAAGCATGGTGCTCTTCTGGCCTTGGAGACACAAATTCGGCGGCCACTACAGCGCCCCTGTGGGAGCTTGCTTGCAAGCGAATGGGCTTTCGGGCCCCCAATTCGCTTGCAAGCAAGCTCCCACAGCGGCTTCGTAGCCCCTTCTGTGCCGGCGGCCGCCGTTGTGGAGCCCGCCTCCCCGATGGAGGCCCACATTCCCGTCATTTCGCGATGAACCTTTTTTAGCCACCGTCCATGACCGTTTTGTTCAGCCCACTTCCATACCGGGTTCGGCGCCGCTGTCCGGGGACAGCAGGAAAATATCCTCACCACCGGGGCCGGCGGCCAGAATCATGCCTTCGGAAACACCGAATTTCATCTTGCGTGGCGCCAGGTTGGCCACCAGCACCAGCAAACGGCCGTTCAATTGCTCCGGGCTGTATTTGGCCTTGATGCCGGAAAACACGGTACGTTCGCCGAGCGCGCCAACGTCCAGCCGCAGACACAGCAGTTTATCGGCACCTTCCACATGGCATGCTTCGATGACCCTGGCGACGCGCAGCTCCACCTTGCCGAAGTCCTTGATGTCAATGTGATCGTTACCCCGGTCCTCCGCTCCGGCCGCTTTGCTGTCTTCCTTTTTGGCTGCCGGCGTCGGTGTGGAGTCCTTGGAATCTTCCAGCATGGCTTCGATGTGGGCCATGTCCACCCGCGCCATCAGAGGGGTGAACTTGTTGATCGGATGCTCCTGGAGCAACTTGTCGGTGTCCGCCCAGGTCATCGGGTCGATCGCCAGAAACTGTTCCGCCCGTTCCGCCAGGCCAGGCAGTACCGGTTTCAGATACAGTGTCAGCAGACGGAATACGTTCAGAGCGGTGGTGCACACGGCCAGCACTTCCTGCTCCCGGCCTTCTTCCTTGGCCAGGGTCCAGGGGGCCTTGTCGGCGATGTAGCCGTTGGCGTGATCGGCCAGCGCCATGATTTCCCGCATTGCCTTGCCGAATTCCCGTTGTTCATAGAATTCGGCGATGCGGGGCGCCGCCTCCTGGGCTTCGCGCACCAGCAAAGGATTATCCAACTGGGCACTCAGTGTACCGCCGAATTTCTTGACGAAGTTACCGGTGCGACTGGCGATGTTCACCACCTTGCCGACCAGATCGGTATTCACGCGCTGGGCGAAGTCGGTCAGGTTGAGATCGAAGTCGTCCACCCGGCTGTTGAGTTTGGCGGCGAAGTAATAGCGCAGATACTCCGGATCCAGATGTTCCAGATAGGTGCGGGCCTTGATGAAGGTGCCGCGGGACTTGGACATCTTGGCGCCGTTCACGGTGACGAAGCCATGGCTGTAGATGGCGGAGGGCTTGCGCAGCCCGGCACCTTCCAGCATCGCCGGCCAGAACAGACCGTGGAAGTTGATGATGTCCTTGCCAATGAAATGATACAGCTCGGTCTTGGAATCCGGCTGCCAGTACTCGTCGAAATCCAGCCCCTCGCGCTCGCACAGATTCTGGAAGCTGGCCATGTAACCGATCGGCGCGTCCAGCCAGACATAAAAATACTTGCCCGGGTAGCCGGGAATCTCGAAGCCAAAATAGGGGGCTTCCCGGGAGATGTCCCAGGGCTGCAGGTCTTCCATCCACTCCTGGAGCTTGTTGGCCACCCCTTCCTGGAGAGAACCGGAACGGGTCCACTCGCGCAGCAACGGCTCGAACTGGGGCAGATCGAAGAACAGCTGAGTAACTTCCTTTTCCACCGGAGTGGCGCCGCTGATGGCGGAATAGGGCTCGATCAACTCCGCCGGTGAGTAGGTGGCGCCGCATACCTCGCAGTTGTCGCCGTACTGATCCGGGGATTTGCATTTCGGGCAGATGCCACGAACGAAACGATCCGCCAGGAACATGCCCTTTTCCGGATCGTAAAGCTGGGTGATGGTCTTTTCGACAATATAGCCGGCGTCCTTGTTGCGCTGGAACACCATCTCGGAGAGTGCTTTGTTCTCCGGGCTGTGGGTGCTGTAGTAATTGTCGAAACGGATCATAAAGTCGGCGAAATCCCGTTCATGATCGGCCTTCACCTGGGCGATCTGCTGCTCCGGCGTGATGCCGTTTTCCTGCGCCTTGAGCATGATGGCGGTGCCGTGAGCGTCGTCGGCGCAGACATAAAGGCAGTTGACGTCACGCAATTTCTGGAAGCGCACCCATATGTCGGTCTGAATGTATTCCAGCAGGTGGCCCAGATGAATCGGGCCATTGGCGTAGGGCAGGGCGCTGGTAACCAGGATCTTACGGGTTTGGTCGCTCATGGAAGACTACATCGTGGACGGAATCGGACCGGCTATGATACTGGCCATGGCGGTTATTTTCACGCCTGATTCGGGCGGGGCATCCGGCGGATCGCGGTCCGTGCCCCGGCGTTGACCGATCTTACAGGTTGGCGATGGCGCGGTTGCGCTGCAGCGCTTCCATCACCTGATCCCGCGAAACCGGTTTGCTGAGATAGTCATCCACGCCGGCTTCCCGCGCTTTCTGGACATAGTCATTGGTGGCGTGAGCGGAGAGCGCGATGATCCAGCTCGGATCCACTTCCCGGTCCGCCTCGAACTGGCGGATCTCGCGGGTGGCCTGATAGCCGTCCATGACCGGCATCTCACAGTCCATGAAGATCACGTCCCAGCCTCCCGGGGTTTGCATTACCTGCTCCAGCGCCTGCCCGCCGTGATTGAGCAAAGTGGCGTGGATGCCCAGGGAGCGCAGAATGGAGTCGATCACCAACTGGTTCACGGCATTGTCTTCCACCACCATGACATTCAATCGGGACAGGGGCGAGCCGCTGGTCGGACGCGGGCCGGATTCGGGAACGGCTGGCTGCTGCTGCCGCAGCAGCTGGCCCAGGGTGTTTTTCAGGCCCCGGGAGGACACCGGTGTTTCCAGCAGCAGCATGTCTTCCGGCAGTTCACCTTCCAATTGGGCGCCAATGGTTTGCAGGATCATCAAGGGCGGGTTGCCAAAGGCGCGTCGCGCGGCCAACAGGTCATCGCACGGCCGCAGGTTGTCTTCCGCGGCGATCAGAAGATCCACTTCCAGGTCCGCCGGGCGGGTGTTCAGGGCTTCCCGGGCATCGTTGTTCTCGTACACCTGCAGCCCCCAGCGGGTGAGCAACTGGGACAGGCTCAATGACAGAGCCGCGTCCTGGTTGAGCAGCATGACCTTGCGGCCGGCCAGAGGCCGGTCTTGTCGTGGACCACGTTGAACCCGGGTGGGCAGGGTCAGCCAGAAGGTGGCGCCGCGTCCCAGGGAACTGGATACGCCGATCTCGCCGCCCATCAACTGTACCAGGCGCTTGCAGATGGTCAGGCCGAGCCCGGCTCCCTGGGCCTTGTGGCGAGCCCCGTGGGGGCTCTGGTTGAACACCTGGAACAGATTGCGCTGTTGCGCCTCGTCCAGGCCGATGCCGGTGTCCACCACTTCCATCATCAGCACGCAGTAGCCCTGGTCGTCCGGCGACTGGCGCACCGTCAGGTGCAGCGCCACCTGGCCGCGATCGGTGAATTTGAAGGCGTTGCTGAGCAGGTTGGTGAGAATCTGTTTGAGACGGATCGGGTCGGCCTGGATGTACTGCGGCACCCGCGAATCAATGTAGGTGTACAGCGGCAGCCGTTTTTCGTTGGCCCGGGCGGTGAATAGCCGCACGCAATCGTCCACCAGGGCCTCCAGGTCCACCTCCTGAAGCTCCAGTTCCAGCTTGCCGGACTCGATGCGCGAATAATCGAGGATGTCGTTGATCACCGTGACCAGTGATTGGGTGGACTGGTAGATGGTGTCCACATATTGGCCCTGCTGGTGCGTCAGATCGGTACGCCGCAGCAGGTCGGTCATGCCGATGATGCCGTTCATCGGGGTGCGGATTTCGTGGCTCATGGTGGCCAGGAATTCGCTCTTGGCCTGGTTGCGGGCCCCGGCCTTGAACGCTTCCATCTCCGCCACCGCCTTGTCGCGCACGGAATGGGCGTGGGCTTCCTTGAGCCGGGTGATGCGCCGGGCCAGTGCCAGGGACAGCAACACCACGTCCAGAAAGACGCCGATTTGCGCCAGATTCTCGGTAAGCGTGGTCCGCGGCAGTACGCCGTATTTGTTCAGCGCCATGGTGGCGGCGCCGACCATGAAGCAGGTCCAGGCCAGGGTGAAAATACGGGCATCGGGATCCCCGGCCAGAGCTCGCGCCACCGCCACCGCCATGATGGTGATATCCATGGCCAGAATAGCCAGCACGCAGATCGGGATGAGCGTATCGCGGCCGATGAAGGGGGCCGCCAACAGCAGTACCACTCCCACCGTCACCAACCCCCTGAGCAGCTGGGCCAGCGGCGGAGCTCGCTCGGCCAGACCGAGGAAGTTGAGGCTGAACAACGACGGCATGATGACGATCAGCGGCAACAGGTAATGCACCGAGTACTGGCTGATCAAAGCGGAACCCGGCCACAGATACTGCTGGCTGAACCCGTGTAACGTCGCCATGAACAGCGTCACCACCAGGGACCAGCAGACGTACAGCAGATAAACGCGCTCGCGGATGGTGAAGAACAGCACCAGATTGTAGAGAATCATCACCAGCATGCCGCCGAAGAACAGGCCTTGCAGCAGGGTCCTGTGCTGCAACTGCTGATGGAAATGCTCGGAACTGAGCAATCGCACGGGCAACTGGATGCTGTGGGCGGAGTCCACCTGCATCAGCACGGTGCGCGGCTCGCCGGCGGGCAGGTTGAGCGGGAATGCCGGCAGGGCATGGGGATCCGGGCGTGCCCCAAAGGGCAGGTCGATGCCGGCCCGATACTCCGAGAGCAGCGCATTTTGCTCGTCCAGCACGTACACTTGGACCCGACCCAGCAGGCCGTAGGGGATTTCCAGATGCCAGTCGGTGCGTGACGGATCCTGGTTCTCCATCGCCATCCGGAACCAGCAATGGTCCCGGGTGAAGCCCAGATTGGGGGCGTGATCACCGGCTGGCTGCCATGGCCAGCGTTGTGGATCACGGGTCAGGGTGTCACGGTCGGGCACTCGATTGGGCGGTGCGCAGAAGTAGTCCAGATGAGAATAAGGGGCGAGGTCATCGTCGCCGTCGTTGATGACCACCTTTTCCACGGCATGCGCGCTTACCGACAACAGTAAGATCAGCAAGCCCGAAAGTGCGAGCCGGATTGAGCGGTTCGGTGCGTCCTTGATCAAAATCGTTGTAACCCGATGAGACGATCCATTGGGATAGTATTAATTAAGTATGGCGGCCTTGCCAGCTCGGAATAGAGAGGAAAAAATCGCCGGGAGCGATTTTTGACGTCGCCTTGGCGACGGCCCACAGGTGACCGCCATGGACGGTGGTCACAAAAAAACGCCGGGAGCGATGGCTGTCCCACCGTTGTGGAACGGGCCGCTAACACGCAACACGCCAACGCGCTTTGAAAACGCCCGGGCCTCGCGGGGTGGAGCGTTCCATGGCTTAAGACCATTGAACTCCCCCTTCGGGGCGCCCCGCGGGGGGGCAAACGGTGCTTTAAGCACCGTTGTGTGGCCCGGGTCCGCAGGGCGCATGGTTTCGTGGAAGGAGATGCCGGATCAAGTCCGGCATGACGGGGTTGCTTTGAATTGGTGTCCCCAAGGCCGGTAAGTGGGCCTTGGGTTTGGCGTGCCGGCGTGTTGCGTGTCAGCGTGCCAGCGGATTGTGGGACACTAATGGCCGGGAGCATTTTTTGACGCCGCCTTGGCGACGGCCCGGAGGGTGACCGCCATGGACCGTGGCCAAACAAAACAGGGGGAAATGTGAAAATCCACTCATTTTCGGTGGGCCCCGTGGTGGGAGCGGTAGCGCCACGGCGGGTACGTATTTTGGGCGTGATGCCGACCGCATCGCTGGTGGCCGGGGAAAAAAAGGCGCTGGGGCGGATTCGCTGGCGTCGTGAAGGGGAAAGCCACTGGCGCGGGCCGAAGCATTTTCGCATCAACGGTAATTTCGACAGCAGCGGCGTGGTGGTGCTCTCGGAGCTGGAGCCGGGAAGCCGTTACCAGTTCCAGGCCGGCTGGGTCAGTGACAGTGCCGTGGCCGATGCGGCACTGCAATGGGACGGGGCCGACAACGGTGCCTTCCGTACCTCGCCGCTGGATGAAAGCGCCCCGGCGCGGTTCCTGTTCGGTTCCTGTTGTTACCGCTTCGTCGGCAGTGACCGGGAAGTGGAGGACGCCCGGGCCGACCGGGTGTTCGCCACCATGGCCGGCATCGCCGAGCATGAGCCCACCGATTTCGTCATGTTTGGCGGTGATCAGGTCTATGCCGACGCCACCTGGCGGCTGGCGGCGGCGTCCACCCAGCAACATTATTTCGACCTGTACCGGCAGAGCTTTGGTCAGCCCAACATCAAGCGGCTGATGTCCCGTTACAACCAGCACATGATCCTTGATGACCACGAGATCGAGAATAACTGGCCGGCACGGGCGGACGCCGATCTCTGGACCAGCAAGTATCCGGCGGCGATCAAGGCCTATCAGATCTATCAGGCCTCGCATTCGCCGGCGGTACCGCTGAACGATGCCGGCACCCGGCTGGATCGTGACCCGGATGCGCTCTGGTACCGTTTCCGCTGGGGCTGCGCGGACTTCTTCATGATGGACCTGCGTACCGAGCGGGTGCTGAGCCGCTGGCCCTGGCAAAAGCGCATCACCTCCAAGGTGCAGGAACGGGCGGTGCTGGAGTGGCTCAATACCGAGCCGGACAGGATTAAATGTCTGGTGTCCTCGGTGCCGTTGTTCCCGGAACAGCGCTGGCCGTTCCGTGGCGATGATGCCTGGGAAGGGTTCCGGGCCCAGCGACAGCGGCTGCTGGACGGTATCCGCGATGCCGGCTGCCGGCGGGTGCTGGTGCTCAGCGGCGATGTGCATGCCTCGCTCTACGCGCGCCTGGATGCCCGCGGCCGGGCGCCGGTACATGCCTGGATTTGTTCCGGCCTGTTCTGGCCCACCGCGCTGATGGCGTTCCGCTGGTACCGCCCGATGATTCGGGATCAGCACCACCTGCGCGGTTTGAGCCGGTTGTCGGTGGGCAAGGTCTCGGTACCCGGTGAAGTGCATAGCCGTGATGCGTTCTCGCGGATTGTGCTCGATGACAATGGCGCCTCGCTGACCGCCTATGATCGACACGGTGAGCCCCTGCCTCAGGTCGGGCGGGAAATTCAATGGTGATGGCGGTTTTTCCCCAACCCTCACCTGGGCCATAATGGCGCCCCTTCTTTTGTCCGGAGCCGTCATGACCGAGCCTTCCCCTGGCCAGGTATTGCGAGAAAAACTGAACCAGGAAACCGCTCCGATGCGTTGGTCCGAACTGCAGCCTTTTTTTGCCCGGGGGCTGGTGGTGGCGGTGGCGGGGCATCTGGATCTGATCGATGTGGCGGCGGCGTTCGCCGAGGATCAGGCGGCACGGATTTCCGTCTGGCGCAAGGACGGCGAGGTGGACCTGGTTCAGGACCAGCAGGCGCAGGGCTGGTTCGAGACCGATCAGGAGCTGTGGACCCTGGTGGTGAAGCCCTGGGTGCTGGTCCAGCCGATTCCGTTGCACTGATCTTCCAGTGCGCCCAAAGCGCTTGCGTTGACTCTGGTCTCCCTCAATAATACTGTTCAAATGATCAGTATTATTGAGGGTGGATCATGGCCAATCAAGCCGGTAACCGGGGTACCCTGAGCGAATGTGAGGGACGTTTCGCGGTGACCCGGATAGAGCGGGACGAGCCCCCGGAGGCGCGACCCACCCGTTATCACCGGGAAATCGCCCGCTCCGTTATTACTCATAATCGCAGCCCGGATCTGCACTTCGACAGCAGCGTCAATCCCTATCGGGGCTGCGAGCATGGCTGCATTTATTGTTTCGCCCGCCCCAACCACGCCTATGTGGACCTGTCGCCGGGGCAGGATTTTGAAAGCGAGATCTTCTGCAAGGACAACGCCGCCGAAGTGTTGCGTGAAACGCTGCGCAAACCAGGCTACCGCTGCCGTCCTTTGGTGGTCGGCACCGCCACCGATCCCTATCAGCCGGTGGAACGGGAGCGACGCATTACCCGGGAGATCCTGCAGGTGTTGTCCGATTGTGCCCACCCGTTCAGCCTGATTACCAAAAGCGCCCTGGTACTGAGGGATCTGGATCTGATCGCGCCGATGGCGCGCAACGGGCGAGCCAGCGTGGCGGTGTCCGTGACCACCCTGGACAACACGCTGAAGAATCAACTGGAACCACGGGCCACCGCCGGCCGTGAGCGGGTACGGGTGGTGAGGGAACTGGCCCGGGCCGGTGTGCCGGTGACGGTGCTGGTGGCGCCGCTGATTCCGTTCATCAACGATCATGAACTGGAGGACATCGTCGAGCAGGTGGCCGCCGCGGGCGCCCGCAGTGCAGGTTATGTGGTGCTGCGTTTGCCTCATGAGCTGGGCGCGCTGTGGGAGCAATGGCTGCGGGAGCATTATCCGGATCGCGCCGGGCGGGTGATGTCGACACTGCGGGAACTGCACGGCGGGGCCGCCTATGACAGCCGCTGGTTTCATCGACATCAGGGCAAGGGGCCCTGGGCGTCGCTGTTGTCCCAGCGTTTTCGCAACGCCTGCCAGCGTCATGGTCTGGCGCCCCGGGAAGGTTTCAAACTGGATATTTCCGGTTTTCGACCGCCGGGCCAGGAAGGCCAGATGAGTTTGTGGGGGGATTAGATGTGGGCCGGATGTCAGACGCTAGACGCTAAAGTCAAAACCCGGGGCCGCGGGTGTTGCGGAAGCAAATAGGTGTTTTGGTTCTTGCCAGGGTGTTGGGGCTGGTTTTGCATTACCAGCGTCCAGCGCTTTTGCCATCATTGAACAGCCTTTTACGAATCAACACTTAAATATGCAGTGAAAAAAGAGTTAACTGACTGGAACTGAACCATCGACGGAGCGGGGTATGGAAGCGGTACTGATCACTGGCGCCAGCGCCGGTATTGGCGATGCTTTCGCCCGGCAATTGGCGGCGGAAGGGTACAATCTGGTGCTGGCGGCGCGGCGCTTGCCGGCCCTGCGGCAATTGGGTGAGGAACTGGCCGCTTCGTTCAATATCGAAGTGGTGGCGCTGGAATGCGATCTGTCCAGGGTGGACGCGGTATCGCGCCTGATACACGAGCTGGATACCCGCGCGATTCGTCTGGTGGGGTTGGTCAATAACGCCGGTTTTGGTGACCGGGGGCTGTTCAAGGATCTGCCGCTGTCACGGCAGATGAACATGATCCAGGTAAACGTCAACGCTTTGGTGGCATTGACCTGGCAGGTGTTGCCGCAACTGAGCAATGCCCGCGATGCGTTCATCATCAACGTGGCTTCCACCGCGGCCTTCCAGGCCGGGCCGAACATGGCTGTCTACTACGCCACCAAGGCGTTCGTGCTGTCCTTCAGCGAAGCGTTGCATGAGGAATTGCGCGGCCAGGGCATCAAGGTCAGCGCGCTTTGTCCCGGCGCCACGCGCACTGAATTCGCCGAGCAGGCCAACATGGGCGGGACCAGGCTGTTCAAGGCCGGTACCATGCAGCCCCGAGACGTGGTGCGCCAGTCTCTGGAGCACCGGCGGCGCGCCATCGTGGTGACGGGCTGGCGTAACCGGTTGCTGGTCTGGCTTGGCAAATTCTCCCCACGCCTGGCGACCCGCCGCATTGCCGCCTGGCTGCAGGCCTGACACCGAAACCCGAAGGGCCAGGCTCACTTTCCTTAGTTGGATGGATCGCAAACAGGCTCTGAGGAGACCGATCATTGTCGTTGTTGTGGAATCGGCCGGAGCGGCCAAAAGTCACCCTGGTGTTGGCCCATGGCGCCGGGGCGCCGATGGACAGCCCTTTCATGACAAGCATGGCGGAATTGCTGGCGGATCGGGGTATTCAGGTGGCCCGCTTTGAATTTGAGTATATGGACCGGCGCCGTCGCGAAGGCGTCAAGGCGCCGCCGGATCGGGCCGAGAAGTTGCTGGCGCGATTCGATGCCGTTGTGGGCGAGGTGCTCAAGGAAAAAGACAGTGGATTGCCACTATGGATTGGTGGCAAATCCATGGGGGGACGCATGGCGACGCTGCTGGCGGCGGACACCGGAGCGGACAATCAGCCCTGGGCCGGCGTGGTGGCCCTGGGCTATCCGTTTCATCCCCCGGGCAAACCGGAGCGTACCCGCACCGGCCACCTGCCGTCGTTGTCACGGCCGACCCTGATCTGTCAGGGAGAGCGCGACCCGTTCGGCAGGCCACCGGAAGTGGCTGGCTATGCATTGGGCGGCCAGGTGACGGTGACCTGGCTGCCCGATGGGGACCACGACCTGAAGCCGCGAAAATCAGCGCCGGTAAGCCACCAGGATAACCTGCGTCAGGCGGCGGATCGCATCGTCGAATTCATCGACGCCTGCTAGCGGATGTCAGGCGTCCCGGGCCGGTTTCTCGGTGACCCAGAGGTAGATGGTCCCGGCCACCACCACGGTGCCATCGTCGCGTCGGGCGGTGACGGTGACCGGCAGGTCCGGACCATTTTCCCAGGCATCGGCGTCCACCTCGGCGGTGGCGACGATATCGCTGTTGGCCTTGGCGGTGTAGCGTACGTCCATGCCCTTGGGAATCCAGCGCAGGTGTTTGGGAATGGAGGCTTCGGCCATGGCGCCCATGGCGGCTTCCAAGGCATTACAGATGGCAATGACATGAACGGTGCCGATGTGGTTCTCCACTGCTTTGCGCTTTTTGATGTGAACTTCGCAGTAGTTGGGGCGCAGTTCGGCGATCAACGGTCGGACGGTGCCGAAATAGGGCGCCTTGCGGCTGAAAATCAGGGAAAACAATTCCCGCCCCTTGGGAATCCGGCGGGTTTTGCGGTACAGATTAAGCAGATAGTTGTCGCTCATGGGGGCTCTCCGAAAAGGAAGGCCCCGATTGTGCCGGCACTGATTCCCGGCACAATGGCCGTGGAAACCGCGGCGGCGGTCTCGCCGTCGATATTGAGGGCAGGGCCTCGGCAAGTGGTGTTGGCAAGGGCTGTCTCGGAACAGCGGCTATCTCGGGCGGTAAGACTCTCACGGACGCAAGGAACAGGAGACTGACATGGACACCCCATTACAGTGGTGGCGCCGCCAGGGCTGGGGCCGGCGTACGGTGGTGATCTGCCTTTTCCTCTATGTGCTGTATCTGGTGGTGGTGGGGCTGATCCTGCCCGGCTGGCTGCGCGGCAAGGCGGAACAGGAATTGTCCTCATTGTTGGGCCGGACGGTCACGGTGGAGAAGGTCAGCCTCAATCCCTTCGTTTTATCGGCCACCGTGGAAGGGTTCGATATCGCCGACGACCGCACCGAGACCCTGCTCGGGTTTCAGCGTCTGTTCGTCAATGCCCAGTTCTGGTCTTCGTTGTTTCATTGGCGTCCCTGGGTCAGGGAAATCAGTCTGGATGGACTGGACGCGGGCTTGTGGCGAGGCCAGGGCGGCGAACTGAGTATCGACGATATTCTGGCGCGGCTCTCACAACCGGCCGCCGGCACGGATGACGCCGGCGCCGATGGCGCCGATACGGATAGCCCGGATACGGATAGCCCGGATACGGATAGCCCAGATACCGTCGCGACTGACGAGCCGGAGCCGCCGGAACAGGAGCAACCGGAGCAGCAGCAGGAACCGTTGGTGGCGGAGACAACGCCCGCCAGCGAGACCGAAGCGGCGTCACAACAGGAATCACAGGTGCCGGCGCTGACCGTGGACGTGCTGCAATTGACCGCCGGGAGAGTGCGCTTCATCGACGCCACGGGTGAGGAGCCGGTGACCCTGACACTGCCGGTGGAGTTCAAGGTCGAGGACCTCACCACCCGCGCGCCTGAGCAGGAAGACAATCGCTATGCCCTGAACATCGAGGGGCCGGATGGCGGTACGCTGGAATGGAGCGGCCGCTTTAACTTGCAACCATTGAGCACCGATGGTCGGCTGAGTATGGCCCAGGTGGATCTGGTGTCCTTTGCCCAACTGTTGCGCTCCCAGTTTGATTTCCGCATTCCGTCCGGCCATCTGGCGTTGAGCGCGGATTACCGCTTCTCGGCGGAACAGGGGCAGGGCCTGACGGTGCGCAACGGTACGCTGGAACTGGACAATCTGGTGATTCGTCGTGCCGGCCAGGAGGACGCCAACCTGACGCTACCGCGCATCGCCGTCAATGGCGTAAGTCTGGACACCGTATCCAGGGAAGTGACGGTGCCGGAGGTGCGGATCAGCGAGGCGGTGGTGAACGCGGAGCTGGATCAGGAAGGGCTTGATCTGGCCACCCTGTTTCTGCCGCGCAATCCGGCCGAAGAGGAACAGGAAAATGCGGAAGACAGTGCCGTCGAGCCCTGGCGGGTGGCACTTCAAACCCTGGTCTTGGAACAGGCGCAACTGACGTTGCTGGACAAAACCGTGAGTCCGGCCACGCCGGTGGCGTTCACCAACACCAATCTGACCGTCACCGACGTCACCGTGGGCGACCAGATCAGTTGGCATTGGCAGGGCGACGCGGTGCTGGCGGAGAGTGGCCGGCTCAATCACAGCGGCGAAGGCAGCTTGTCGCCGCTGAACATTTCGGCGGCGATCAAGGCGGACGCCGTCCCGTTGCCGACGTTCGCGCCCTGGGTGAAGCAGGCCGTGCCGATCACCATACGCCGTGGCCAGGCCAGTGCTGACCTAAAAGTGGACGTCGCCGGCGAGGAACCGGTGGTGACCGTATCCGGCGGTGCTGGACTGAACAACCTGGATCTGCTTGAAGGAAATGGCCAGAGCTTCGCCAAACTGGCGTCGTTGCAGGCCAGCGGTGTGTCGGTCAACACCGCCGAGCATCGCGCCACGGTGGCCAATATTGATGTCAGTGGCCTGGATCTGATCAATCGGGTGGACGCCCAGGGCCGGGACCTGGTGTCGCGGCTGAACACTGGCGGTGGTGGCGGTGATGCCGGAGGGCCGGCCTGGCGGGTCGGCCTCAAACAGGTCCGGGTGAAGAACTCCAAGCTGGCGCATAACGATGCGTCGTTGTCGAAACCGTTTGCCATTTCCCTGGAGCAATGGAACAGCACGGTGCGCAATTTCGATACCGGCGGCGGCCGTGCCGCGATTACCCTGAATGGCAAGGTGAATGGCAATGCGCCCTTGAAGGCGGAAGGCTCGGTGTCACCGGATCCGTTATTCCTGGATCTGAAAATGGATTTCCAGAGCTACGGCATGGAAGGGCTGACGCCTTACACCGGCCGCTTCCTCGGCTATGCGGTGCGCCGTGGTCTGTTGAGCGTCAATTCCACCTTGAAGATCGAAAACAATCAGCTGCGGAGCCGCTCCACGGTGGCCGCCGACCGCTTTTTCCTGGGTGACCGGATACAGAGCGACGAGGCGGTGAACGCACCGGTGCGGCTGGGTTTATCGGTGCTGAGAGATTCCTCCGGCATGATCAATTTGCCGTTGAATGTCTCCGGTGACATGAACGATCCCAGTTTCAGCGTCACGGGGCTGATCTTCACCGTGATCAAGAACGTATTGGTGAAGGCTGCCACCGCGCCATTTTCACTGTTGTCCAGCCTGGCCGGCGGCAAGGATCTGGAGCAGATCGCATTTCCCGCCGGTGACGCCCTGCCCGGTGCGGAGACCCGGCAGAATCTGGCGACCTTGAATGATGTGCTCAGCAAACGACCGGGCCTGTCGGTGGTGCTCAGCGGACAAACCAATGACGAGGATCGGGCCGCCTTTGCCCGCCAGGCCCTGGGTGAACAGTTGAGCGAAGGCATGTTCCGTGGTGACTGGCCGGGAGAGCAGGCGGCGTTGGCCGACCATCGCTGGGGCAAACGCATCGTCAAGGAATTCGAGAAAAGATTCGATGCCGACAGCGCCGAATTGGGCGTGGAAGGTCGCGATGACGCCGCCGACGCCCGCCGTGCCCGGCTGGCCTGGGAGCGGCTGGTGGAAGCCGCCGCCAAGGACGTCAGCGCACAGACGCTGCGGACCTTGGCGACGCAGCGGGCGGAGAACGCGCGCAACGAACTGGTGGAGCAGCATGGATTGGATGCGGGCCGGGTTCGTCTTGGGGATCCGGCCATGGACGGTAAACTGGCGGGCATCCAACTTGGGCTGGGCAACGATTAAATGAGTCTGATCTGGGAGCAGCAGCACGACGGGGTGTGTTATCAGGTGCGTCGCCGGCGAACCACTTTGGAGCTGTACGCCAATGGGGTGCAGCACTCCGAATTCCACCCCCGCCGTTTGGTCACCGGCAGTGTCTGGGATCTGTTGTGGTTGCCGGCGTTATTGGGAGAACCGGAACGGCTGCGGCGGGTGCTGGTGCTGGGTTTGGGAGGCGGCACGCTGATCCCGCCGCTGCGCCGGTTATTGAAACCGGAGTGTCTGGTGGCGGTGGAAATGGACCCGTTGCATCTGACCGTGGCGCGGGACGTGTTTCAGGTGATCGACGATGATATGGAAACGGTGGAAGGCGATGCGGTGCAGTGGGTCCGTGATTACCAGGGGCCGCCATTCGATCTGATCATCGAGGATCTGTTCGCGCCCAGTGACGAATCCGTAACACGGGCGGTGGCGGCGGATCGCGACTGGTGCGACAGTCTGAGCCGGCATGTCTCCGAACAGGGGGTGCTGGTGATGAACTTCGGCGACTATCGTGAGTTTCGCGACAGCCACGCGGCTGGCTCCGCCGCCATGGCCGGTTGGGCCAGCCGCTTCCGCCTGTCCTGTGGCGACTGCCACAATGCGGTGGTGGCGTTTTCCCGGTTGCCGGCGCGCAGCGTACACCTGCGGCGCCGGGTGCAGGCGCATCCGGCGCTGGCTCCGTCAGTGCGTGACGGGCGTCTTAACTACCATATCCGCCAGCTGAACTAGCCCGCGGCCAGTTAATCGGTCTTGGAAACATCCATTCACGCCGTATTCGCTGGCAAGCCAGCTTCCCACGGAGGGGAACTACGAAGCTGCTGTGGGAAGCTGGCTTGCCAGCGAATACGGCGTGTAGGCGTGCCAGCCTGTAAGCTGGCGGGTCTACAGCTGTGGGATTCCACGGGTTCGTGGGCCACGATGTCTTTACTTCCTCACCAGTGCCTCATCGCTTTGCAAAAGCGCCTGGGAATAGCCCGCGTTACGCTCCGCCGGGGTAGTCAGACGCACCTTCTCGTCAGGGGCGTGCAAACCCGCCAGCAGTACCCGGTAGGTGAGCACCGCCTGCACATACTCGCGGGTTTCACGGAAGGGAATCGATTCAATCCACACGTCCATCGGGCGGGTGTCGCTGCGTTCCGGCAACCACTGGGGAATACGGCCCGGCCCGGCGTTATAGGCGGCCAGGGCCAGAATCCGGTTATCGTTGAAACGGCCCAACATATCGGACAGGTAGCGGCTGCCCAGATTGATGTTGGTTTCTGGATCAAACACCTGATCACGGGAGGGGGCCGGCTGCTCTTCATCCATGGCGACCTTGCGCGCGGTACCGGGCATCAGCTGCATCAGGCCCATGGCGCCGGCATGGGACTGGGCGCGGGGGTTGAAGGCGCTCTCCCGGCGGGAAATCGCCATCGCCAGCCATGGGTCCAGTTTGTGACGGGCGCTGGCGCGGGCGAATTCCTTGCTGTAGGCGGCCGGGAAGCGCCAGGCCAGCGTGTCCCAGGCCTTGGCCTGAATGGAAGCCTGCACGGCGAGGTCGTACCACCCTTGCTCCAGCGCGTACTGGGCCAGACGGTCCTGATGGGGCCGGTCATTGTGCAACATCAGCCAGTGCCATTCTTTCCAGGCGGCGCCGTACTCTCCCATGTCACGCAGCAAGCGCACGCGGATCACGCCGGGAGGCAGGTTGACATTGGTATCGGGCTGGTAGACTTGCTGATTGAAACTGTAGGTCTGCCCGAGCCGGTCGGCGGCTAGAAAACCATAGAAATTCCGTTGCTCGGCGGCCTGCCGCCACAGTGGTGTCGCCTGGTTCCGCTGGCCGTTTTCCCAAGCGGCCCGGCCGGCCCAGTAGCGCCAGCGGCTGTCGCTGGCTTCCTCGCTGGGCAGGCGTTGGATCCAGCGTGCCACGGCGGGCCAGTCCTGCTCAATAACGGCGCGGCGAATGCGTTGGTCCAGCAGGGCGGTATCGGGGTGGTCCGACAACCACCGGTCGAGCCAGTCCTGATTTCCGCGAATGCCCCGAATAGTGGAATAAAAAGCAATCCGATCACCGGCGGCGCTATACAGTGCCGGGTCGGTGAGCCCCCAGCGCCTGGCTCTTTGCTCGAAGGCCTGACGGGCACCGGTGGTATTGGTATAGGCCATGCGCTGCAAGGCCGCGGAGATCAGTTCCTGGCGCCGGGTATCGGCCAGCGTCGCCGGTAAGTCGGCGACCTTGTCCGGGTTGTGATAAAGCTGCTCCAGCCATTCTCCAGCGGTCTGGTAGGGTTCGTCGAGCATACGTTTGAGATAGCGCATCAGTCCGGTGGCCCGGGCTTCGAACGCCAGTTGCATGCGTTGCCAGATTTGTTCCTGGCCGATGACGCCGGCGGCCTGGGCGGCTTCGAACAGAGGGTCGCAGGCGGAGGGGCGGGATTGGCCCGCCAGCCAGATTTCACGGGCGTCCTTCAGTGCGGCATCGCGATCATGGCGCAACTGGGCCCGTTGATAGTAACAGCGCGCTTCAATGGCGGTGGGAGGGCTGTCCATGGCTTCGGCGGCGGCATCCCAGCGCCCGGCCTTGGCGTAAGCGATCAAGGCCATCTGGCGAATGTCCGCCGGCAACGGGGAACGGGGATAGCGGTTTTGGTAGTCACGCAGACGCGAAGGATTCAGCTCCGGAAGGTCTCTGCGCAAATGATGGAATTCCAGGTAATCGCGCAGCGGGTAGTCCTGGGCGATGCGTGGTTCCAATTGCGCCAGTGTTTCCCAATCATTGTCGCGAGCTGCCCGCAGTGCGTCCTCGAAATTTGTGTTCACGGGTTGTGTGGCGCATGCCAGGGCGCTACAAGCGAAACTGAAAACCAGTACGGCGCGACGGATCATCCTGCCTCCATTCGTAGGGTGATCTCACCATTCTAGCGAGACGCGACCGCCGGGCGTGCGCGGTGAATGTAAAACTTGAGGTGGCGCCGGCGCCGGGGTTTATACTGTCGCCCCTTTTTTCGCCTGCCCTGACCGGTGACCGTGATGGAAAACAGCACAAAACTTTTGCAACGTCAGGCGTCCGCGCTGGCGGCTCGCCGGGTCGGGGTGGTGGAGGCCGATGACGCGGCCCTGGCCGATCTGCCGACGGCCTCCCTGTGGCTGCATGCCGATGATTTTACCGTGTCGGCGGATCAGTGGCGGCCGTTGCCGGAAGTGGCCGAGGACACCGATTTGTTGATCCTGCCGTTGCCGAAAGCGGCGGACCGCATGACGCTGCTGTTGCGCCATCTGGCCGGCGTGATCCGCAAGCCGCTGCCGCTGTGGTTGGTGGGGCCGGCCAAGGGCGGGATCCGTGGCGGCGTTACCCGGCTCAAGGGCTTCGCCGATGACATCCAACTGCTCGACAGCGCCCGCCACTGCAAACTGTATGAGGCGCAACTGAGACCTGGGCCACCGCTATCCCTGGCGGAGCAGGCCGCGGTGATCGAGGTGCGCGGTGCACGGGTGACCAGTTACCCCGGTGTGTTCAGCCACGGCCGCCTCGACGAAGGCAGCGACTTGCTGCTGGATGCCCTGGAAGCCGCCGATGTCGGTGGTGGCAAGGCTTTGGATATTGGTTGCGGTGCCGGTGTGCTGACGGTCTGGCTGGCCCGGGCCGGCTGCCGGGTGCAGGCGTTGGATCCAAGTGCCACGGCGGTGACCGCAGCCCGCGCCACGCTGGCCGATAACGGTTTGAGCGCCGAGATACAGGGCGGCGATCTGTTTGACGGCATCACTGGTCGCTTTGATCTGCTGGTGACCAACCCTCCGTTCCACGATGGCCGTGAGCGTACCACCCAGATCACTCGCCGTTTGATCCGGCAGGCGCCAGAGCATCTGCAAGCGGACGGGGAACTTTGGCTGGTGGCAAACCGGGAATTGCCCTATGCCCAGTGGCTGGACGACGCTTTCCGGCAAGTGACCGTGGTACGGGAAACCAATCGCTTCCGGGTTTATCGGGCCCGCCGTTGATCAGGTGACACTCAGCATTCCTTCCGCGCGCATCCAGTCGATGCATCGACGCAGCATGATCTCCAGCGGTACCTGATCATCAAAACCCAGCTCCCGTACCGCCTTGGCGCCACTGACCCGGCTGCGCGTGGAAATCAGCGCTACCTTTTCCGGCGTCAGACGTGGCTCGTTACCGGAGAAACGAGCGGCGATGGGGGACAACTGTCCCAGCAGGCCCAGCGCCCAACGTGGCGTCACTTTGCGGGGCGCTGGCCGGCCCAGCAGCCGCCCGATGGTTTGCGCCAGTTCCAGAAAACTGGCCTCGACGCCGGCCAGGATATAGTTGTGCCCGTCCCGGCCTGCGTCCCAGGCCGCCAGATGGGCCCGCGCCACTTCCTCCACCGCGCCGAAATTACCACCACCAGGGGGAACGCCGGGCAGACGGCGCTGATCGATCAGGCTGATCATCTGCGACCAGTTATGCGTATCGCCGGCGCCAATGATGGCGCAGGGGTTGAGGATCACCGTGCTCAGGCCCTGACGGGCGCCGTCACGGACTTCTTCTTCCGCCAGATATTTGGTGCGGTTGTAGCCGATCCAATCGTTGGCGGCGTTGGAGGGGATTTCCTCGTGGATGATGCCATCCTGCTGCCCCCATGCGGAAATCGAAGACGTATGAATCAACCTGCCCGCCTGATTGCGCAGGGCTGCGGTGACCACCGCCCGGGTGCCCATGACATTGTCCTGATACTGCTGGTCGCGCCGCCGTCGCCAGAGACTGGTATTGCCGGCTACGTGGAACACGGCGTCCACCGCCGGCGGCATTACCAGAGTGAGTTCGGTGGCGTTGCTCAGCGGGGCATGGACGATTTTCATCCCGGCTTCCCGCAGCGCTTGGCCGTCGCTGCCGGGGCGCAGCAGGGCGGTGACCTGCCAGCCTTGTTCCACCAGCAGGCGGGCGATGTGGCAACCGAGAAACCCCCGGGCTCCGGTGATAAAGGCGCTGGGCATGTTGTCGCTCCCCATTCATGGTTTGTCTCCGGTTATCGCCTAGGGCGGGGAGCGTGTAAAGCCCGGGCCTTCTTCGCGCAGGCGCAGAAAGCTGGCGAACCGGGGCAGGCCATGACGAGTGTGGCCGTGGTATTTGTAGGTGACGACGCTGCCAATGGCCGGAGGGCGAGCCCGCAGCGCATCGCTGAAACCGGTGCCCAGACGGAAATGACGCCCGCCGGGCGTTTTCACCAGCAGCGCCCCCATCATTCCGGTGTACTTGCCTTCGCCGGGGATCACCGCGACCACTTCCGCTTCCGCGTCCAGATAGGGCTTTACCTTGAGCAGATTGTCATTGCGTTCGCCCCGGTAAGGCGCGCCGCCGCGATGCAGCATCAGGCCTTCTCCGCCCGCCGCCACCACCTGCTCCAGATCGCGCATCAGCGTGGCGTGGTCGTGTCCCCGGCGCTGGTCGACCAGGTACAGGTGGGGCAGGGCGGCATCGTCAATCAGTTCGCGCAGTCGCGGCAGCCGCTGGTCGAACGGACCCGCGGACGAGGGCAGATCAAACGCCATGAAATAGATATGTCGCCAGGGTTCCGCGGGTGGCGTGCGACGGTTGAGTATCCCGACCAACTGACTGAAGGTGCCGCGCCCCATCCATAACTCGCCGTCCAGCGGTTGGTCGGGAAAGCCTTCGGTAAAGCCGGGCGGGGTATCGATCACATTTCCGTTGCGCGACAAAAACCGCTGCCCATCCCAGTAAGCGCGCACGCCATCCAGCTTCTCGCTGACCCAGTAGTTGCTCAGATCAATGCCTTCTTCATAAGTATTCGCCAGCATCAGCGCCGGTGCTTTCGCCGCCCGGGCCGCGGCGGCCATTACCAGAGTGGTGGCGATCAGTAACGTGCCGATGAAGTACAAAATTGGGCGGGACATCCTTGTTCCTCCTGGTCATCCATTGACGGAGCCAGTGTAGAAGAAGGGGCGGGCCGGGGATGCAGGTCCAGGCTGAAATACGTGTAGGACTATGGCTGCCTGCCCATGGTGATTGGCTGACAAGGACGCGGAACAGGTGGCCGGGCGCTGGAAAAAATTCTGGGCCCGTAAGCCTTTTAGTCCAGGTGCTTGTGCCCGTTTTGCTCGCTGGGGGGCGGGCTGAACAATCGGGGAGCGCCGCGGCGGGGTTGATGAATCAGGTTCAGCCGGCTGCTGCGCGCCTGCCGCACGCTCAGCGATGATGGCGCGGACAGACTCACCAGGGTGCCGGCACCGGCGCGCACTGCTTTGTGGATCAATTCCAGACCGCAACGGCTGGTGATGGCCAAAAAACCGCTGGCCGGATCCAGGCCCGCGCGGACGCAGGCGCCGATCAGCTTATCCAGGGCGTTATGACGGCCGATGTCCTCGCGGCACAGACGCGTTTTACCGGCGCCATCCACATAAACCGCCGCGTGCATGGCGCCGCTGTCGCGGGCGAGAACTTGTCTCGCCTGGAAGCGTTCACGTAATCCCGTCAGGTGGACCAGTGGTGGCAGTGGCGCGGCGTCCCGCTCGGGCAACCGGGGTAAGGCTTGATCCAGGGCCTCCACCCCGCACAGGCCGCAGCCGCCGCTGCCCGCCCGGTTGCGGCGCTGGTGTTTGAAGGCGCTTAAGGCTCGGCTGCTTAAAGTCACTTCAACCTGGATCGCGTCTTCCAGTGGTGTCGGATCGATGTCGCGGATCGCCAGGGGGCTATCCACCACGCCCTCGGTCAGCGTGAAGCCGGTAACAAAATCCTCCACATCGTTCGGGGTCGCCATCATTACCGCGTGATTGATGCCGTTATAGCTGATCGCCACCGCCACTTCGGCGGCAAGCGGCTGATCGCCGGACACTGCGTGGGGGCTGTATTCCAGATAACCGTAACGGGGGGACGGATCCACCAGAGCAGAATCTTCATCGGAGGAACGCCCGGCACCGGGCCGGGAAGACGTCATGGTCGTTACCTCATGGGTTCAGGACGTGTCCTGCGTTGTTCTGTCATCCAGGCTCTTAGGATAGGGCGATTCGGGCCCCGGGTCCAAAATGTCAGAGGCTTTATTCAGGTTCATCGCGGAATAACGGGAATATGGGTTTCCATCGGGAGCCCGGGTGGCCTTCCGAGGTCCCTGATGGAAGGTAAGATCGGCCCCCACTAATCTACGATGAACCCAAAAAAGGGGTTGATTTTTGATCGCCGCTCCCTGATGTTGGATCAAGTCTGTTTACGGATCGGGGAAGGCCGGGAGCTACAAACCGGAGTGCCACCCCCCGTGGAGAGCGACACCGAAACCGATACTATTCGATAACAAAAGGTAGAGGCTAATGATGGATATCAGTACCACCCTGCTGGGGCAGATGGCGATCGCCTGGGCTGTGCTCTGTGCAGTGATTTCCTATTTTCTGGCACGCAAGAAAGTTCGCGCGCCGATTCTTGCCGCCGTGCTGGGCCTGTTCATGTCCCTGGTGCCGCCGTTCGCTTTGGTGTACATGGCGGTGCTGGCGTTCCTGCGGCCGGAACCGCGGCATAGCCAGGTTTCCGCCTGACCTCCTTGTCTCCGGTCTGCTCCGGTCCCGGGCTTCCGACAGGGCCTGTCGTGCCCTGTCCTGAGCTGTCGGTGCGGTTTAAAGGCGCCTGTCCACGCTGGTCTGTTGCATCCGTCTCCCACGGCAAGCATGCTGACCCTGGCATGGATTCCATGGGAATGTGGTATGTACCATCGATTCGCTATTGCTCTGATATTTCCCCTGAGCGCTTGTATGTCCAACACCACGGAACAGGATGACTCGGCTGGGCCCACCGGTATGGCTAATCCTGCTTCGCAATACTGTGAGCAAGTGGGAGGCGAACTGGAAATCCGCGACGAGCAGAATGGCCAGGTTGGCTACTGCCATCTGCCGGATGGTCGTGTCGTCGAGGAATGGGCGCTGTATCGCTCCTCCATCCAGAATTGATGACGCCGTACGAAAATGCCGCGGGACAGTGGACATGGCATAAGGCGTTAACTATATTGCCGTTTCACGGAAGCGGGTGTAGCTCAATGGTAGAGCAGAAGCTTCCCAAGCTTACGACGAGGGTTCGATTCCCTTCACCCGCTCCAAACCTCCTTCTCCCGCCGCGAATACCCCCTCCCGCCACCGATAGGATGGAACGAGCCGTGTCAGGATGCGGTATCCTTTCTTTCTGGAATGCGACTCATGAAACCAACGGATAAAGGGCGCGATATGAGGAAGTGGTTCTGGGGAGTAGCGGTGCTCTTCTTGCTCGCCGGTTGTGGCGGTAATGATCTGAGCGCGGTCACGCTGGACAAGTTCACGGTGATGTTGATCGACGGTAAGGAGAGGAAAGCCGCGATCTGCCTGAGGAAGCTCAATGCCCAGGGCGATGGGATGATTGCGGGTTGTGGTGAGTGGACGCCGATCGACGTGGTGCATAAGACCCTTTAGTTGCACGTCTGGCGGTTCTGGCCGAACTGCTGCGCCTTATTCTCTCTTTTCCATGTTTGCCTTCCTTATGGTAACAATTGAAGTTACGATAAGGCGAAACGGTGGCAATGGAATCTCCTGTGTCCTCTTTTTCCAATCCCGGTTCCGTTGCCCGGTACGCTGATGGCCCGGTCAGGCAGGTGCCGGGTTTCCTCGCGCTGCAGAAAATGGCGGAGTTGCTGCTGGCGGAGCGTGTTCCCGAACAGGGGCATGTTCTGGTGTTGGGCGCCGGTGGCGGCCTGGAATTGAAGGCATTCGCGCAATCCCGGTCCGGATGGCGCTTTCTGGGCGTTGATCCCTCGGCGCGGATGCTGGAGCTGGCGTCGGATACGCTGGGCCCGCTTGCGGACCGCGTGGAACTTCTCGAAGGTTACATCGACCAGGCGCCGGACCTGGCCTTCGACGGCGCCACCTGCTTGTTGACGCTGCACTTTCTATCGATGGAGCAGCGCCGCCACACGCTCGGAGCGCTGCGGCGCCGCTTGAAACCCGGCGCGCCGTTGGTGGTGGCCCATCACAGTTTTCCCCAGGACGAGGATGAGAAACGGCGTTGGCTGAAGCGTTACGCTGCGTTCGCGGCGTCGTCCGGGGTAGCCGGAGCCGACGCCGAAAGAGCCATCGAAGCCATTGGCGTCCGGTTGCCCTTGCTTGCTCCAGAGCAGGAAGAGGCGCTCCTCAGGGAAGCAGGTTTCAAAGGAACCGAGCTGTTCTACGCCGGGTTTACCTTCAAGGGCTGGGTTGCTTACGCTCCCTGACGCTGGTCAATGCCGGAAGGCCCCCAGCCGCTTGATTTGCAGGCGCAGCCCGTCTTCACCCAGGTAGTGCGCGAGTTTGCCCTGTCTCACCTTTTCCAAACTCGTGCGCAATGACGCCAACAGTGTTTGTTTTTGTTCCGGCAGGGTGGCGCGCTGCTGTACGGACAGCTGTTCCGTTATGCAGTGGGCACTGTCGGGGACTCCATGCAGGACGCAGCGTAGCGCTGCCTGTACCGAGGCCTGATCCGGGTGGGTCAGCACACGGGCCACCAACGCCCTGGGAACAGGACCATTTACGTCGTCCAGCAGCCGTTCGGGGAGCGGCGGATCACGGTCAAGCAGGGCCTGAAAGGCTGACCAGGCATTGTTGATGACAGCCAGGGAGAGCGGGCTCATATCGCCGCGAAGCGGGATATCCGCCGTGATGCCGCCGTCGAGTAATTGCGTGAGCAGGGCGGCATCGTCCTGTTGAATGGCGTGACTCAGAGCCAGTGTGGCAAGAAGAGGATTGTTGCTCAGGGTGCCGGCTTCGAGCGCGCCCCGCCAATCCAGCACGGCTTGCCGGTAAAAGTCGACTATCTTGTCGGCCAGAGCGTCGGGCAGGCCGTGATCCTGCCTGCGGCAGTCCAGATACTCCAAGAATTCCAGACCGGTATCGGCGCTGTCGTCGGAGACCGGATCTTTTTCCAGTCCGAGGCATTGGAAAGCCTCCCGCAGAGTCGGTGCGATGGTGGCCAGTCCGTCCTCGTGCATGGCGTGGCGCCAGGCTGGCGGCAAGCCCATTTTCCAAGCCAGAGCGTGGCCGTAATCCAGGGCGTGCTGGTCGGTGACCACATAGATGCGGTCGCAGTATTCGAAGCCGCCGATGGGCAGAGCGCCGATTTTGCCGTCCCAATCACGCCCACCAGCCTCGCAGGCTTCTTCCGCGAGCGCCTGTTCATGCTCGATCCAGCCGGGTAGATCACGATAGCCATCGCTGTCGTGGTAGAACAGCTCGGTCCAGGAAATCGCTTCCTGATTGCCGTGCATGGTCAAGCGCAGGTCGTAGTCCAGACGGCCGCCGGCGGTGAGTCGCCAGAGCGACAGCAGAGCGTCGGGCAGGGTGCCGCGGATTCGCTGGCGGATATCCCGCAACGCATCCTCACTAACGGGGGGCTGCGCTTCGAAGATGACGCGGTCGGCCCAGATCACGATATCGTGATCGCGCAGTTGCTGAAGTTCATCCCGGGTGAAAGTGTCGGAGAGATCCATTCTGGTCTGGTGCCGTGCCCAATGAGAAAGTCAGCTTACCATGGTGAGGGCCAGGGTTTGTTGATCATGGCGGAGGATTACAAGCCCATTAAAAAGGTTCATCGCGGTTTGGCGGGATTTGGAAATGCCCTCCATCAGGGACAGCGTAGCCGTGTTACGCCTTTGCGGGAACGTCGTGAAGCAGGTTCCGCAAAGGCGTAACACAGCTCCGCTTCGAGGTGAGGGGCTGGCGCCAGCGCTTTTCCGGTCGCTGGCATGGAAGGGCTTTGATGTCGCTGTGGGAGCCAGCCTGCTGGCGAGCGATGAACCATTAAAAAGCCGAAGCCCGTATTTTTCGCGGACTTCGGCTGTGCAGGCCGCCGCTCTGACAGAGGGCGGAACGGTTCAACTGGTTTTCGGTTGCTTGACCATCCGCAGGTAGGGTTTCTTCTCATCCCAGCCTTCGGGGAACAGCTTTTGCGCGTCCTCGTTGCTGAGTGAGGGAACGATGATGACGTCATCGCCGTCGTTCCAGTTCACCGGGGTCGCCACTTTGTAGCCGTCGGTGAGCTGCAGACTGTCGATGACCCGCAGAATCTCGTCGAAATTACGGCCGGTGCTGGCCGGGTAGGTGATGGTGAGACGGATCTTCTTGTTCGGGTCGATGACGAACACGCTACGCACGGTCAGGGTGTCGTTGGCGTTGGGGTGGATCATGCCATACAGGTCGGCGACCTTACGGTCGGCGTCGGCCAGCAGCGGGAAGTTCAGGGCCTGCCCCTGGGTTTCCTCGATGTCACCGCACCAGGCGTTGTGATCGTCGAGCGGGTCCACGGACAGACCGATAACCTTGGCGTTGCGTTTCTCGAATTCCGGCTTCAGCCGGGCCACTTCCCCCAGCTCGGTGGTGCACACCGGGGTGAAATCCTTGGGATGGGAAAACAGTACCACCCAATTGTCCCCGGCCCATTGATGGAAGGAAATCGGACCGTCGGTGGAGTCCTGCTGAAAATCCGGTGCGATGTCACCTAATTGCAATGCCATGCTACGCCTCCTTGTTATATTGGCGGATAGTGATAGGGCTGAAAGCTAAGCTCGCTTATAACTCCAGAGAACATAGAGGTTCACGATGACGCTTTAAAGGGGGGCGGCAAGACGGAATTGCGCTAAGCATCTTCTCCACGCTTATTAGTGTGAACCGGCGCTAGTGCGACAGATCGCTGGCGGCGGCGCGGCGGTGCTCCGGATCGTCGGGAGAGTATGCCACCTGCAGTCGGTTGAGCGTGCGTTCCTCCAGTTGGTCCAGCCGCTGTCGGCAGGCCAGGAAGGTCCGGCTGATGCGGGTGGAGTTGTTGATCATGTCCAGCTTCGGCCAACTGGTGCGTTCGCCCAGGCTGATGAAATTGCGCACGTCGTCCATGCTGGGATTACGCAGTATGCGCAGCAGATTCAGCGGCTGACGCGGCGGAATCAGGTTGATGTCGCCGATGTAGCGTTGCTTGACCACATTCTGTGCTTTGCTGATCAGCAGTCCCAGATCGTTGGAACGCACCCGCCGCTGCGCCAGTTCCAATGCGTAATTCAGGTTCATGGACAGATTGCGCACGCCCCAATCGGCCAGGGTGCTGAAGCTGGAGTCGGTGCTCTCGCTGCGCGACAGGAACGGTACCACGTGGGGATTGGTCTGGCTGACGATGGAATGATTGACGCCGAACAGGCGGGCCAGACGCCGCACCGGCAGGTCATCCTGGATCGAGCCGTCAACGAATTTGCGCCCGGGGATATAAGGCACGCGCTCACCATCGATGTTCTTGGCCCACAGGCTCACCGGGGGATAAATGCCGGGGATCGCGCAACTGGCCAGGGATGCCTTGCGAATCAGGACATTGGGCGAGGTGCGCCAGTTCAGCAGCCGACTGTGCTGGTTACGGTCATAGGGGCTGACGGTGATGTTGATCTCGCGTCCGGTCTTGCGGTAGGCCTCCTCGAAGGTGAGGTCGGGAATGTTCTCTTCCAGACAGGCTTCCAGGTGATCACCATCCAGTACCGGGGTGCCGCGTACCAGGCCCTTCCAGCCGGCGGCGCGGAACGCCTCCAGGTAGAGATTTTCCGGGCGCAGTTTTTCCGCCAACTCGTCATTGCTGTGGGTACCGGCCCCCGCCGCCACGATACTGCCGGCGCTGGAGCCGGAGATCACGCACGGTAACAGGCCCTGTTCCCACAGGCTTTTCACCACGCCCACATGGAACAGTCCGAGGGCGGCGCCGCCGGACAGCATCAGGCCGCTTTGGCCGAACGCCTGGCCGGTGGTTTCGAAGAAATCCAGTTTCTGCTTCAGGCCGAATTGCTCGAAGGACTCGTCGCACAGATAGTTCAGCGCGGCGCAGACTTCGTCCAGGTAACGCTCGATCAGATGTTTGGTGCCAACCCGGCTGTGGCGATACAGCGCCGGGTTGGAAATGTTGCCGAGGTTGCCGTGCAGGCCTTCGTGGAGATGAAATACCAGTTTGTTGACATTGTGCCGCTCGCGGGCCTGGCGGATCTGCCAGAGCCGGTTTCGGATCAGTTCGTAATCGTAGTGAGGGGAGCGGTCGATACCCTTCCATTCGTCGGCACCGGATATCCGGTCGTGTTCCAGACTGGCTTCCATCCACGCCTGATAGGAGGTGGCGTTGGCGATGTCGCGCTCGAGCTGCTTGAGCGTCCGATTCATGCGGATCTCCCTGGCTGACGACCGGCCCGAGGTTGGGCCGCCGATCTTGCTACCGGCCCATCGGCGGGCCGGAAATGTTTATTGTTGGGCGTTTTCGCGGTTACGCCAATTCAGCATTAGCACAACCGGATTGCGATTCAGTGTAGCCGTCTCTTCCGGCGCCATTGGTTCCGGATTGTCGGACAATAGCGTAAAAAGTGACATTGACCGATGGCATGGTGTTTCGCGGCGCGGCGGCCTGGCGGGCAGCCCCTGACCGTGCTCCGGTGGCGCCGGTGAGGGCTCTATTCCTGGGCCAGGATCAGCGTCATGATGCGCCGGGCCATGGGGGACGGTGTGCGATCGCGCAGGGCGACGATACCGAATGAAGCCTGCATCGCGGGGGCGTCTCTTACTTGCAGCGGAACCAGGGTCCCGTCCCGCAGGTCCTCGGCAACGGCCGCCTCGGTGGCGATGAGCACCGTGTCGGTGGCCAGGGTGATCGATCGCAGCACCGCGAAGTCGTCGCATTCCAGGGCCAGGGCGGGACTTTGCCCGGCCTGCGGCGGCAGTTGTTCAAGGAAGCGGGCGCGGGTTTGCGATGAGACACTGACGGAGCCGAGCCCATATCGCCACACATCGGAGAGGGGATTGTCCCTGTTCGCCAGAGGGTGACCGGAACGGACATAGAAGCGAACATCGCGGTGGGGCAGGGGGGTTATCTCAAGGGATGGCCCCGCTCTCAGATGGCTGATATCGGCGATGAAGAATTCAATCTCCTCGCCCTGCAAATGGGTCAGTAACTGGGTGGTGTGACTTTGTTCGATGCGGAATGTCGCCAGAGGGTGGCCGCGCCGCAATTCGCTCAGGACCGGTGCCAGCATGGTGGCCGAAACCATCGCCCCCACGCCGAAAGCGGTATCCCCCAACTGACTATCCCGGTAGAGAGCCACCTCCCATTGCAGACTGCGTGCGTCAAACAGCAGTTTACGCGCCCTCTCGATAACCAACCGCCCGGCCGGAGTAACCCGAACACCGTCCGTGTCCCGATCGAACAGTCGCAGGCCAAGTTCCTGTTCCACCGCCTGAATGCTGCGGCTGAAAGCGGATTGGCTCAAATGCGCACGGGCCGAGGCACGGGCGAAGTGCAACTCGTCGGCCAGGGCGACCACATGGGAAAGTCGGCGCAGATTCATGGCCCTGATTCTCAAGGGTGTATTGCATAAAACACAATGATGAAACGCATATTATGCATTGGACGCATTAGGAGGCCAGTCAATACATTGAATTTGAGAGCCGGGCTCCGCCATTGGCGGCTTCCGGCCGGCATTCACGCGGAGATCGTCAAGGAGACCGTCCATGAGCCTTTCAACGGCAGCCCCCGAGGTTGGAATGGGGGAAGAGACACCCGAACAAGAACATCCGCCGTTTCGAATCAAACCGCTGTCCCCCACCATCGGTGTCGAGATCGAGGGCATCGACTTGCGGCAACCACTGGATGATGTCACCTGCAAAGCAATGCGGGCGGCGCTGATCCGCCATAAATTACTGGTGTTTCGCGACCAGGACATCACGCCGGCGCAACACGTGCGGTTGGCGGGTCGCTTCGGCGAACTGGAAGTGCACCCGGTGTTTAATCATCACCCTGACCATCCTGAATTGGTGCTGCTTGGCGGTGACCAGCAGGTCCGGGCCCGGGAGAACATTTTTCACACCGACGTGTCCTGGCGGGAATGTCCTTCGATGGGCTCGATGCTGCGGTGTATTGAATGCCCTGAAGTGGGGGGTGATACCCTGTGGGTGAACATGGCCGCCGCTTATGACAATTTACCGGAGGATGTGAAGGAAAGGCTGGTCGCACTGTACGCGGTACATGACGTGATGCCGGCATTCGGCGCGCGAATGACGCCGCAAGAGCGTGAAATAAACCGCCATAAGTTCCCGCCGGCAACGCACCCGGTGGTCAGAACCCATCCGGAAAGCGGCGAGAAGATTCTTTACGTTAACGAGGCGTTCGTTACTCATCTGGCCAATTACAACCAGGTGGCGGAGATGCGGATGGGGTTTGATTTCCGGCTCGGAGAGATGGACCTGCTGCAGTACCTGTATCGACAGGCGGCGGCCCCGGAATATCAGATTCGCCTGCGCTGGCGGCCGAATACCATTGCGTTCTGGGATAACCGTTCAACCCAGCACTACGCTATTCAGGACTATTTCCCGGCGGTGCGTCGCATGATGCGGGCCACTATCATCGGTGACCGGCCGCGCTGATCGGCATGGTCGCGGGGAATTGCGCCAACGCCACCTTGCGGGGCGGCGTTGGCGTCGGTGGGGTATCGATCAGCGCAGTTGGAAGGTGACCATCACCTGAGCACTCAGCTCCTGCTCACCGGGGCGATAGCTCTCCTGCACCGCGCCCTTGGCCATGGCGGCACGCATCATCGGTGCCGGATGGCTCTGGCCCTGCACATTGATGGTAATCGCCGGACCCAGCTTGCGGTCCGCCGCCTTGGCGACAATCTCGGCCTTGGCGCGGGCGTCTTCCACCGCCGTTTCCAGTGCCTGCTGGTTCAGCTCGGCGGCGTTGCTGATATCGGTGCCGGCCGGGGAAATGTCCTTCAGTCCCAGTTTGGTCAGGCCGTCGGCCAGTTCCGCATAGACTTCGATGCCGTTGACCTGGAAGCGCACTTCCCGCGCCACTTCATGGCCAATCAGCTTGCGTTCCGGCTGGTACTGCCACTGCGGCGTGACGCGAATATCGGTGGCGGTGACGTCCTTCTCATCAATATCCAGGGAATCGGCCAGATCCAGCATGGCCTTGACCTGATCGTCCACGCGATCCTTCATGGTGGCGATGTCATCGCCGGTCTCCCGGGCGGTGGCCTGCAGATTGAAAATATCCGGCTGACCGCTGACCTTGCCCTCGCCGGACACCGTGATGGTGTCGCGCTCTCCGTTGGTGGTGCCGCTGTCCGTGCCGCAGGCGCTCAACCCCAGCACGGCCAGAGCGACGACAAAAAGAGCCGGTTTGTTGCGCATTGTGATACTCCCTTATTCATTGGTTATGAGGTAATTCCGGTTGCGACCTTGGTTGTGTTGCCGGGGAACTTTATCATTCCTGATTCATCAGCAGGAGGTCCCATGGCGGAAGTCGAACAGGCGGTTAGACAGGTTCTTGGCGATTTGATCCCGGACGATTTGCAAACCGACCTGATCAGCGCCGGCACCCTGTCGGCGATACAGGTGGATCAGGATCAGGTGCGGCTGGAGATTACCCTGGGCTATCCCTGTGCCTCGGTGCTGCCGGCGCTGCGCGAGCGTATTCGTACCGCGGTGGCAGCGGTGATCGAAGGCCGTCGTTTGCTGCTGGCGGTGACCGTGGCGATCAAGCCGCACCGCGCCCAAGGCGGCATGCCGGCCATGGCTCAGGTGACCAATGTGATCGCGGTGGCGTCCGGCAAGGGCGGGGTGGGCAAATCCACCACCGCGGTGAATCTGGCTCTGGCGCTGAGCCGGGAAGGCGCCCGGGTGGGCATTCTCGACGCCGATATCTTCGGTCCCAGCCAGCCGCTGATGCTGGGGTTGCCGGAGGGCACGCGGCCACAGGTTCGCGATGGCAATCGCTTCGTGCCGGTGGAGGCCCTCGGCCTGCAAAGCATGTCCATGGGCTACCTGATCACCGAGCAGACGCCGGTGGTGTGGCGTGGTCCCAAGGCCAGCGGCGCGCTGACGCAAATGATGCAGCAGACACTGTGGCACCAACTGGATTATCTGATTGTCGATCTGCCGCCGGGCACCGGTGATATTGTGCTGACGCTGGCCCAGAAAGTGCCGGTGGCCGGCGCCGTGGTGGTGACCACTCCCCAGGACATTGCCTTGCTGGACGCCACCAAGGGGGTGGAGATGTTCCGTAAGGTGGACGTGCGGGTATTGGGTATCATCGAGAACATGGCGGTGCATGTGTGCAGTCAGTGCGGCCACCAGGAGCATGTGTTCGGTGAAGGCGGCGCGCGCCGGCTGGCGGACCGTTACCACACCGAGGTGCTGGGAGCGTTGCCGTTGTCACTGAAGATCCGCGAGCAGGCCGACGCCGGCCGGCCCACCGTGGCGGCGGAACCGGACAGCCCGGAGGCCGCGCTGTACCGGGCGGCGGCCCGGCGCCTGGCGGCGCGGTTGTCGCTCACCGAGGAAGGCAAACGCGGGTTTCCGAAAGTCGTCACCCAGCATTAGTGGTTACCCGGCATTGAGGCCGGAGGGACTCCTTCTGTACCATTGGTCGATTCACCCTATCACTGGACAAGGCTTGTCATGAGTATTAAATCCGATCGCTGGATCTCCCGCATGGCCCGCGAGCAGGGCATGATCGAACCGTTCGAGGCCGAGCAGGTGCGCGTCGACGGCGAGGGCAACAAGCTGATTTCCTATGGCGTGTCCAGTTATGGCTACGACGTGCGCTGCGCCGACGAATTCAAGGTTTTCACCAACATCCATTCGGCCACGGTGGACCCCAAGCATTTCGATGAGAAGAGCTTCGTCGACATCAAGGGCGACTACTGCATCATTCCGCCCAACTCCTTTGCTCTGGCCCGCACCGTGGAGTATTTCCGCATTCCCCGTAATGTGCTGACCATCTGCCTGGGCAAATCCACCTACGCCCGCTGCGGCATCATCGTCAACGTGACGCCACTGGAACCGGAATGGGAAGGGCACGTGACGCTGGAGTTTTCCAACACCACCACCTTGCCGGCGAGAATCTACGCCAACGAAGGCGTGGCGCAGATGCTGTTCCTGGAGTCCGATGAAGAGTGCGCGGTGTCCTACATGGATCGTGGTGGCAAATACCAGGGCCAGCGAGGGGTGACGCTGCCGAAGGCCTGATAGGAGTATCGTGGCCGTTCGACTACTGGTGTCCCTCGGATTCTGATGGCGCTGAATCCATGGCCGTGGCCAGTCCATGGGGCCTGGAGACATGAAGAGGCGTTGTATTCGCTGGCAAGCCAGCTTCCCACGGAGGGAGCTACGGAGCCGCTGTGGGAGACTGCCTTGGCAGCGAATCAGTGTGCGGCATGCCGTTCAATTCCCGTAGTCGATCATGATCAGCTCGCCGCGCAGTAGCGTGCTTTCAATGTGGCGGGCTTTCACCACCATGTAGTCCTTGGCCGGCGCCACCCAGAACAGGGTGCGGCGTTTTTTCTTGCGGTCGCCTTTGCGGCGTTTTTCCACGATCAGCGTATCCAGTTCGCCCATGGGGGTGTCCAGGGTTTCCCGGTCGATGACGATGAAATGATGCTGGCGGATCCGGTCACCGTAAACGCTGGTGGCGGTGTATTCCTTGTCACCGGTGGCGAACACGCAACGGGCCCGCAGCAACATGGTCAACTCGTCCAGGGCATCGGCCGGGATGTCGAAACTCTCCTTGCCTTCCTTGTTGTCGCTGTTGACCACCCTGGGTGGTGACCAGGAGAAGTCGGTGTGGTGGTAGCGGTGTTTGCCGAACCCCTGGAACTCATGCACGTAACGCTCGGTGCGCGGTTTGCAGTCGTTCCATTCGAACCGGCTCTCCTCGGTGTTGGTGAGCATGAACGAGTCCGCCTCGAACAGCATGCGGTACTGGTCCGCGCCCGGCGCGGGTTCCAACACCAGGGTCGCCTTGATCGGCGTGGGAATCTTGTTGACGTGAATGCGATATTCGGCGGCGAACGGTGCCAGCGGCTCGGCCAGAGCGGCGCCGCCAGGTAATGCCAGAGCCAGTGCCAGGAGCGCGGCACGCATCACGGTAGCGCTCCCTGCAGGGTCATCACGTGGCGGCCGTCCTCGTTTTCCTGCACCAGTTGCACCAGCGTATAGCCGTACTCCGGTGCGAACCAGAGCCAGGTCTGGCGCGGGCTGTTGCCGCTGCGGTCGCGGCGTACCTTGACCGTGGTGATCGGGTTGCCATTGATGCTCAGGGTTTCCTCACCCTCGACCAGATAATGCTGGCTTTCCAGTTCCCGTTCATCGGCCACATGCAAGGTCAGATCCCGCTCGCCCCGGGCCAGCCGGCATTGCAGAGCCAGGGTCAGGGAAATCTTGTCGGTCACCGCGTCGGACGGCACCGGGTATTGGCGATCCGCCTTGCCGCTGCGTTTGGCGGTGGCGGTGGCGCCACCGGCCGGGATCCGCACTTCCGCTTCCTTGAGCTGGCCAAGTCCCTTGCGCCGGTACCCGTAATAGCGACTCACCGGAGTGCAGCCGCTCCAGGTGAAACGGGAGGTCTCGCGGATTTCGCCGAGTACGTTGCTGGCCACCACTTCCATTTGCCATTGCCCGTCACCGAGCGCTTTCAGCGTCCGGTTGGCGGTGACCGCGAAAGGAATGCCCTGGGCCTTGAGCCGGTATTGCAGTTGGAACGGGGTGATCGGTGATTCGGTGGCGATGGCCGGGGCCGTCGCCAGGATCAGCAGCGTCAGCAGGGCGCTAGTGAGAAACCGCCGGCGCCCATTGCCGGCCTTGTGGGGGTAGGATTTCGCCATCCAGTGCCACTCCCTGTGTGGTCAGACGCAGACGCCCGGCGGCCCGCCATCGCAGCACCTCCGGATACAGTCCGTGCTCGCATTCCTGTACCCGTTTGGACAGGGTTTCCGGGGTATCGTTCGCCAGTATCGGTAAGCGCGCCTGAGCAATCAACGGGCCTCCATCCAGTTCCTCGGTGACGAAGTGGATCGAACAGCCGTGCTCGCGGTCACCGGCCTCCAGCGCCCGGGCGTGAGTGTGCAGCCCACGGTGCAGCGGCAACAGTGACGGGTGGATGTTGATCAGGCGGCCGTCATAGTGCCGCACGAAGTCACTGGAGAGGATCCGCATGAAACCGGCGAGCACCACCGTGTCCGCGCCATGGGCGTCAAGTTCGCGGATCATGGCGCGGTCGAAAGAGGGCCGGTCCGGATAATCGCGATGATCAATCACCGCCGTGTCGACGCCGGCCCGGCTCGCCCGCCGCAGGCCGCCGGCATCGGCCCGGTTACTCAGCACCAGAGTAACGCGGGCGTCCAGGGATCCGTCGTCGATGGCATCAAGAATGGCTTGCAGGTTGGTGCCCGAACCGCTGATCAGCACCGCCAGACGGTGGGTCACGGAGTGAGCCCCTCCATCACCACTTCCGGGGTGCCGTCGTGAGAACGGATGTCGCCGATCAGGATGGGCTGCTCGCCGGCGGCTTCCAGCTCGGCCACCGCCTGATCCACGTGCTCGGCGGGCACCACCACCACCATGCCAATGCCGCAGTTGAAGGTGCGGTACATCTCCATTTCCGGCACTTGGCCCTGTTCCCGCAGCCACTGGAATACCGGCGGCCAGGTCCAGGTCTTGGTGTCGACCACCGCGCGGGTGCCGTCCGGCAGCACCCGTGGCAGGTTCTCCGGCAGACCACCGCCGGTGATGTGCGCCAGGGCGTGCACTGGCACGGACTTGATCAGGGCCAGCAGGCTCTTCACGTAAATGCGGGTGGGTTCCAGCAGATGCTCGATCACCGGTTTACCGTCCAGATCGGCGTTGGCGTCGCCTTGCTCGAGAATGCGGCGCACCAGGGAGTAGCCGTTGGAATGAGGGCCGGAGCTGGCCAGACCGATCAACTTGTCGCCGGCCTGGACGCGGCTGCCGTCGATGACACCGTCGCGTTCCACCACGCCGACGCAGAAGCCGGCCAGATCGTAATCCTCGCCCTGGTACATGCCGGGCATTTCCGCGGTTTCGCCACCCACCAGGGCGCAACCGGCTTGCACGCAGCCTTCGCCGATGCCTTCCACCACCCGCGCGGCGGTCTCCACATCGAGCTTGCCGGTGGCGTAGTAGTCAAGGAACATCAGCGGTTCAGCGCCGCCCACCACCAGATCATTCACGCACATCGCCACCAGGTCGATGCCGACGCGGTCATGGCGGTCGTGATCCATGGCCAGCCGCAGTTTGGTGCCGACGCCGTCGGTGCCGGCCACCAGCACCGGGTTCCGGTACCCTTCAGGCAGAGCGCAGAGAGCGCCGAAGCCTCCCAGACCGCCCATCACTTCGGGCCGGCCGGTGCGCCTGGCCACCGGTTTGATTCGTTTTACCAGCTCATTGCCGGCATCGATGTCCACGCCGGCGTCGCGGTAGGTCAGCGGCCGTTTCTGTTCGCTCATGGGGCACTCCAGATGGTGAAGGCGCGTATTCTAGCAATCGCGGACCAGGAGTGGAAACGGGCCGATGGACGGTTCGCCAGCGGCGTTCGGATAGGGGATAATAGCGCGCCCAATCGAGGCCCGCTGGACCGAACTGATGACCCGATTATTGTGCTGCGTACTGATATTGCTGGCCCTGGCGCCGGGCGCGGGGGCCGATACCCTGGGGCAGGTGTCGCTGCCCGCGACGCAAGGGGCCGGCGGCGAGGCGCCCGGCGAAGAGGCGCTTCGTGACGGGTTGGAAAGATTGACCCGCCGCCTGACCGGCCAGGCCGAGGTAGCCGACCTGCCCGGCGTGGCCGCGGCTCTGGAAGCGCCGGATCGTTGGCTGCAGGCCTATCGCTATCAGCAGGATGGCGATGCCACCCGGCTGGAACTGGAATTCGACGGCGCCGCCCTGCGCCGCTACCTGGCCAACCAGGGGGCGCCGGTGTGGCGGGGAGAGCCACCCACGGTGTTGGTGTGGATGGTGGCGGGAAGCGGGCGCGGCAGTGTGGTCGGCGCCGGCGATGATCTGGCTGATGCGATGACGGATGTGGCGGCACAACGCGGCGTGACGCTGCGTTTCCCGGCCTGGGATGAACAAGACCGCGAGGGGCTCACGGTGGCGGACATTCGCGGCCGTTTCGATGAACCGGTGCTGGCGGCGTCGCGCCGCTACGGCAGCGACTGGGTGGCCACGGCGGTGCTGTACGACGGCCGCCAAGAGACCCTCAACTGGCGTTTGATGGAAGGCCGTGAAACCGTGACGCAGGATCGTGACAGTGGTGAGCGGGGCGCCTTGCTCTCCGGCATGGTGACGGCGATGGCCGATACTCTCACGGAGCGCTATGGCGATGAGGTCCGCGCCGCCGCAGGCGGACAGGCGAACCCGCCAGCCTCCCCGCCGACGTCTTCGCCCGCCACGCCCGCGGACGGTGGGCCGATGGTGGCCGGCGCTCCGGTGACGCCCACCGGCCCGGACAGCTTTGACGACATGACGTTGCTGGCGGTGCGCGGCATCGGCTCCCTGCGAGACCTGACCGCTTTGCGCCAGGCGCTGTCCCAGGCGCCCGGCGTGGCCTCGGTGGAGGTGCGCTCGCTCGACGGCGATCAGGTGTTGGTTCAAGTGAGCCCCGCGGGGCTGACGCTGGCCCGCGATGTGGCTGGTCTCAGCGAATGCGGGGAAAGTCAGGGGCGCTCCCTGTATTGCTGGCAACCATGAGCAACCAGTTACCCCTGGCCCTGCAGTTGCGTGAAGGGCACGATCTCGACAATTTCCAAGCCGGTGACAATGGCCTTGCCCTGGCCTCGGTGAAAGCCGCGGCTCAAGGCGAGGAGCGGCAGGTATTGCTATGGGGCGGTGAGGGGCAGGGCAAGAGCCATCTGTTGGAAGGCGCGGTGCGCCACGCCCAGACGTTGGGCCGCCCCGCCTGTTTGCTGCCGGCCACGGAGCTGTTGCCGCTGGTTCCCGACGTCCTTGATGGCATGGAGCAGTTCGCTCTGCTGGCGTTGGACGATGTCGACCGTTTCGCCAGCCAGCCGCGCTGGGAAGAAGCGCTGTTCCATCTCTACAACCGCGTCATGGCCGGCGGCGGCGCGCTGCTGTTTACCGCGTCCGCCTCACCGGCGGCAACCGCCTGGCAACTGCCGGATCTGGCCACGCGGCTGGCGGCGGGGCCGGTGATCCGGCTGCAGCCCCTGGATGAGCAGGCGCTTACGGAATTGGTGGTGCGACGCGCCGGTGAACGCGGCTTGCGCATCAATGGTGAGGCAGCCCGTTATCTGGCCATGCGCAGCGAGCGCTCGCCGGCGGCACTGCTGGAGCGATTGGCCACGCTGGATCATATGGCGCTGGCCCGTCAGCGCGCCCTGACCATCCCGTTCATCAAGGATGTTTTTGATTGGTGACCCGGCGGGGATCCGTCTTTTTTCCTATACTACCGAAACAACACCGAACACCCTCGCGTGATCTCGCGATCACCACCAAGTCGATAAGGAGACGCTATGGATATCAGTTCCGGTTGGGATCTAGTCATCATCGGCAGTGGACCGGCGGGGGAGGCGGCGGCGATGCAGGCGGCCAAGGGCGGTTTGCGCGTTGCCATGATCGAGAGCCAGAACCGGGTCGGCGGTAACTGCACCCATTGGGGCACGATCCCCTCCAAGGCGCTGCGTCACCAGGTGCGTCAGGTGATCCGTTCGCAACGCAATCCGTTGCTGCGCGGTCTGATCAATCCGCGCCAGGTGCAATGGCAGGATCTGATCCGCCGCAGCGGGGAAGTGATCGACTCCCAGGTGCAGGTGCGTACCGACTTCTATATCCGTAACCGGGTACGTTTATTCTCCGGGCTCGGCTATATTCAGGGGCCGGGGGACGTCCGCGTGGACGATCCGGTGGGCCGCCAGTGGCTGTTGCGTACCCGCAATATTCTCATCGCCACCGGCTCGCGGCCCTATCATCCGGCGGACGTGGACTTCGATCATCCACGCATCTACGACTCCGACACCATCCTCAACATGGCGCATACGCCGCGCAACATCATCGTCTACGGCGCCGGGGTGATCGGTTGCGAGTACGCCTGCATGTTCACCGGCTTGGGCATGCGGGTGGATCTGGTCAATAACCGGCAGCATTTGCTGGATTTCCTCGACACGGAAATTTCCGATGCGCTCAGCTATCACCTGCGTGACCAGGGCGCCACCATCCGTCACAGCGAGGAATACTCGCGGATCATCGCCGACGATGAAGGCGTGACGCTGGAGTTGCAGTCCGGCAAACGACTGCGCGCCGACGCGCTGCTGTGGTGCAACGGCCGTTCCGGTAACACCCAGGATCTGGGTATCGAGAATCTGGGGCTGGAAGCCAACAGTCGCGGTCAGTTGAGCGTGGATGAGCGCTACTGCACGGCGGCGGAGAACGTTTACGCGGTGGGGGACGTGGTGGGCTGGCCGTCCCTGGCCAGCGCCTCCTACGACCAGGGCCGCTTCTGTGCCGAAGGGATCGTCACCGGTGGACCGGTGAAGCAGGTGGAGAATGTTCCCACCGGTATTTACACCATCCCCGGCATCAGTTCGGTGGGGCAAACCGAACAGGAACTGACCGAATCAAAGGTGCCCTACGAAGTGGGGCAGGCGTTCTTCAAGAATCTGGCCCGGGCGCAGATCACTGGTGAGCGGGTTGGCATGCTGAAAATTCTGTTCCACCGCGAGACCCTGGCGGTGCTGGGAATTCATTGCTTCGGTTATCAGGCGATGGAAATAGTACACGTCGGGCAGGCGGTGATGCGTCAACCGGCGCCCAACAACACGCTGCATTATTTCGTTGACACCACTTTTAACTACCCCACCATGGCGGAAGCCTATCGGGTAGCGGCGATCAACGGGGTCAACCGGGTTAGGCGGTGAAACAGACCGGGCCTTCTTCTGGAGGGACATAAATTCGGAAGCCACTACAAAGCCGCCGTGGGAAGCGGCCTTGGCCGCGAATGCCCCCGGGCCGTCGGCCATTCGCTTGCAAGCAAGCTTCCCACGGCGGCTTTGTAGCGGCTACCTCTGCGCGCGGCTGCGCTCGTAAAAAAACTCCCGGTTTTTCTGCCGCGCGTCGCCACTTTTTTTCAACAGCGCCAGGGTGACGCCAGCGCCGCCCTGATTCTGCGGGGCGCTGTGGAAGGCCAACACTTCCGGGTACTCGGCCAGCCAGTGCAGCACGTAGCTTTTCAGCAGCCCGGGGCGCTCGCTGTGCTGGCCCTTGCCATGGCTGATTTGCACGGTGCGTAACCCCTGGGTCTGAGCCTCCTGGAGAAAGCGGAATACCTGTTCGCGGGCATCGAGCAGACGAACCCGGTGCAGATCCAGACGGGCCTGGGTTTCGTACTTGCCCAAACGCAATTTCCGGAACACCCCTTCCTGCACGCCGTTTTTCTTCTGGCCGACGATGTCGTGGGGGCCGGCCTCGGGAACATGTTCCGGCAAGGACAAGGGATTGCCGTCCTGGGCGGGGCGGGCGGTGGCGGCGGCGCGACGTTGCTGCTGGGCCAGGCTGGGGGGGTGAGGGCGGCTCAGGTGCACGCGGCCATCGTCCTTGAGCGGTGCCACACCGGTCATTTCTTTGCGAAACAGATCGTCGTCATGGTCGTTCATGGCACCCTCCGGACACGGCACTTTATTGGGATAGTACACAAAGTATGAGGGGCATGGCAGCGGCCCGATGGTCGTCAATACCGGGGCGCGGAGGGGGAACTCGGAAAAAAGCACCACAGGGGGTATGCGAGCATACCCCTTGAGGACCGGGAGAAAAGGTCGATCAGTGCGAGGGACGCGGCGGTCGGGGGCGACCGGGGGCTTCCGCGGCCTCGTCATCGGTTTGATGACGATGCTTCTTGGCGTCCCGCTTGCGACGTTCCTTCGCTACCCGACTATGCTCTTCTTGCCATTCTTTGGCGTCGTAGTCATCAAAGTGGCGACGACTCATGTTCTGTACTCTCAAAAAAGATCCGTAATACAAAAGGCGCGTGATAACAGGCGCGACCAGCTCGCATTCCCTGTGTATCAACGACTATATATCACTGAACCCGGCGGCGGAGAAGAGGCGCAACGCAATATTCATACGATCCTGTTCATACCGCCCGGGGAGCGGTATCGGGTTCCTGGTAGGCGTAATCCAGGTATTCCAGGATCGAAGCCGATTCATAACGCTCCTCGCCAGTATTCGGGTCCACCAGATAGGGAATCGCCACCATATCGGTGATGGTGATCAGACGTTGGCGGTTGCGCTGGCTGGGCCGGTAATTCAGGTTCAAACGGTCACGTACCGCCGGCAGCACCCAGTCCATCCACTGGTCCCGGCCGCACTGCCGGATCAGATACGGCAGTTGCATCTCGCACAGCCGTTCCCGCACCAGGCGGGCGAACGGGCTGGCCTCGAAGGAATACAGTTCCAGAGGCCGTTCCGCCAGGCCCGCGGGGCGGGCGCGCAGCCCTCGGCGGCCACGGGGCACCGACGCGGTGAACGATGACACCAGCCGCAAGCGGGAAGCCAGTCCGCGGCCGGGGGGCAGGCGGTCGCCATATTCCCGGTGCAGGTAATCGATAATGTCCCCGGATTCATAGAGCGCCGCTCCTGTGTTCGGATCCATCAGGAACGGGACGCGGGTCTGTCCACCGAGATTTTCCACTAGAGGCCGGTAACGGCTGCCGTCCTTGGGGCAAGGGAAAATCAGCACGTCCAGATCCAGCTCGGTAAGCGTTTCACGCACCAACCGGCAATAGGGGCAGGCTTCGATGTCGTACAATTCCAAAGGCTCTTCCGGCTGCCTGTCACGCGGGCGGGTGGCGATGCCCCGGCCATTTTGCGCGGCGCTGGAAGCCAGTGAACGGGCGATATCCAGATATGACATAAGGCTCCTCCTTGTTCCGCTCTACCTTGACCATGGCGCCGTGCCGGAACAATGGCCCTGGCGCCGGTAAGATCATGAACCGGCTCCAAGGCGCCAGGGGCGATGCCGCCGTCAGGCCGACTTTTGCCGCGATACTTGCGCCAGCGCATCTTCGTACAGGCGGTTCACGTAGGGCCAGTTGACCACCTTCCACCAGGCGTCGATGTAGTCCGGGCGCTTGTTCATGTAGGTGAGATAGTAAGCGTGCTCCCACACGTCGCAACCCAGAATCGGCGTGCCGCGCACCTCGGCGGTGTCCATCAGCGGATTGTCCTGGTTACCGGTGGAGCTGATCGCCAGATCGCCGTTCGCGGTAACCGAGAGCCAGGCGAAACCGGAGCCGAACTGGGTGATGCCGGCGTTGGCGAAAGCCGTCTTGAATTCATCGAAGGAACCGTACTTGGCCAGCAGAGCGTCCGCCAGCGGACCCACCGGATCGCCGCCGCCATCCGGCGACATCACGTTCCAATACAGGGTGTGGTTGTAATAGCCGCCGCCGTTGTTGCGCACCGCCGGCGCGTGCCGGGAGATGTGGGCGAAAATGGTCTCCATCGGCTGCTGTTCCAGATCGGTGCCGCTGATGGCGGTGATGAACTTGTCGTAGTAAGTGCGATGGTGCCGGGTATGGTGTACGCGCATGGTGGTCTCGTCGATCACCGGTTCCAAGGCGTCGTAAGCGTACGGTAAGTCCGGAAACTCATGAATCATGGTAACTATCCTCTAACGTTAAAAGACGTGTGGCGTCCTCCAGTGCCCGCCGCTGATGTGGCTCGAGCAATCCGACGCCGGATTGGTGCAAAGCCAGTAACCGCATTCTCAGCCGGCCGAACTCGCCCAGCGCGCAGCCGCCGGCACCTCGCGACATCTGATCGTTCACCCAGACCGCCAGATTCAAGCAGCCCTCCAGCAGAACATCCCGGATCCGCTCCGGTTGTTCGCGCCGGGCGTGGGTATCGGCGAGGTTCTGAATGGCGATGGAATACAAGATCAGGGCGTCGGTGTCGGCGGGGCGCCGGCATTGAAGGGCGGTTGCCAGAGCGCTGATGGCCTGGCGGTAGCGGTCCTGAGCTTCGGCGTAGCGTTGCGTGGCGAAGGCTTCGTTACCTAGCCGGAGCAGGGCTTTGCTGTCCATTGCGATAATCGTAATGCGAATTACTTTTATTTAAAAGAAGGAAAAGAATCAGAATGCTGTCTTTTTCGCTCAGTATCCGTGATCGCTCCCGTCATTGTGGCCATTCCGGCCCTCGGGCACTCTGTTGGCCTCAATATCTGTTCACCTCAATAATTATCGTTACCCCGGAACGCCGAGCCTGCTCAGGCCGCGAGGGCGAGAGGAACGCTTACATGACCGAAGCCTATATTTACGATGCCATCCGCACCCCCCGTGGGCGTGGCAAGAAGGATGGCTCCCTGCATACTGTCAAACCTCTGGATCTGGTGGTGGGGTTGATTGGTGAATTGCGCGATCGTTTCCCCAATATGGACGTCAACCGCATCGACGATGTGTTGCTCGGCGTGGTCTCGCCGGTGGGGGATCAGGGAGCCTGTATCGCCAAGACCGCGGCCCTGGCCGCCGGTCTGCCGGAAACGGTGGCGGGCTATCAACTGAACCGGTTTTGTGCGTCCGGCCTGGAAGCGGTCAACACGGCGGCCCAGAAAGTGGCGTCCGGTTGGGATGATCTGGTTCTGGCCGGCGGTGTTGAAGCGATGAGCCGGGTGCCGATGGGCTCCGATGGCGGTGCCTGGGCCATGGACCCGATCACCAACTACGAAACCGGTTTCGTGCCTCAGGGCATCGGCGCCGATCTGATCGCCACCATCGAAGGCTTCTCCCGCCGCGATGTGGACGAATTCGCCGCCGAGTCCCAGGCCCGTGCCGCCAATGCCTGGGAAAAAGGCTATTTCCGGCGCTCCGTGGTGCCGGTGAAGGACCGCAACGGCCTGGTGGTGTTGGATCGGGACGAGCACGTGCGCGCCGGCACCACCGCCGATGTGCTTGGCAACTTGAATCCGTCGTTTGCCGTCATGGGCGAAATGGGCGGCTTCGACGCCGTGGCGCTGCAGAAATACCACTGGGTCGAGAAGATCGATCACGTGCACACCGGAGGCAACTCCTCCGGCATTGTCGATGGCGCTTCCCTGGTGGCCATCGGTAACGCCCAGGTGGGCAAGGACTACGGCATGACGCCGCGGGGGAGGGTGGTGGCCACCGCCATCAGCGGCGCTGATCCCACCATCATGCTCACCGGTCCGGCGCCGGCCTGCCGCAAGGTGCTGAAGAAAGCCGGCATGACCATCGACCAGATCGACCTGGTGGAAATCAACGAGGCCTTCGCTTCCGTGGCCATGCGTTTCATGAAGGACATGGGCCTCAGCCATGACAAAGTGAACGTCAACGGCGGCGCCATTGCCATGGGTCACCCGCTGGGCGCCACCGGCGCCATGATTCTGGGCACCGTGCTGGATGAGCTGGAACGCCGTGACCAGAAATACGGACTGTGCACCCTCTGCGTGGGCGGTGGCATGGGGATCGCCACCATCATCGAGCGCCTGTGAGCCGGACGGGGAGAAACGAATCATGAATGAGAAAGCTGTTAGCGATAAAGAAAGCACCATCCGCTGGGAACAGGACGCCGACAATATCGTCACCCTGGTCCTGGACGATCCCAAGCAATCCGCCAATACCATGAACGAGCGCTACATGCGCTCCATGGCGGCCACCGTGGAACGGCTGGAAAAAGAAAAGGACAACATTGCCGGGGTGATCATTACCTCAGCCAAGAGCACCTTCTTTGCCGGCGGCGACCTTAACGACCTGATCCAGGTAACGCCGGAGCGGGCGGCGGAATTCTCCGCCGGTGTGGAAACCGCCAAGGCACAGCTGCGCACCCTGGAAACCCTGGGGATTCCGGTAGTGGCGGCGTTGAACGGCACCGCCCTGGGCGGCGGTCTGGAAATCGCCTTGTCCTGTCATCGTCGTATCGCACTGAACAATCCCAAGGCGGTGTTCGGTCTGCCGGAAGTCACCCTTGGGCTGTTGCCCGGTGGCGGCGGTGTGGTACGCACCGTGCGCATGCTGGGGATTCAGAACGCTCTGATGCAGGTCCTGCTGCAAGGCCAGCGCCACAAGGTGGACAAAGCCAAGGCGCTGGGTCTTGTCGACGAAGTCGTGGATACCCCGGAAGCGATGCTGGAACAGGCCCGTGCCTGGATCAAAGCCAACCCCAAGGCCAAACAGCCCTGGGACGAGAAGGGCTACAAGATTCCCGGCGGTTCGCCGAGCCATCCCGGTTTCGCGCAGAACCTGCCGGCGTTCCCGGCTAATCTGCGCAAACAGCTCAAAGGGGCCAATTATCCGGCGCCGCGCAATATTCTGGCGGCGGCGGTGGAAGGGGCCCAGGTGGACTTCGACAACGCCATCAAGATCGAGGGCCGCTACTTCGTCGAGCTGGCCTGTGGTCAGGTGGCGAAGAACATGACCACCGCTTTCTTCTTCAATCTGCAGGCGATCAACGCCGGCGCCAGCCGTCCCAAGGACGTGCCGAAATACAAAGCCCGGAAAGTGGCGGTGCTCGGCGCCGGCATGATGGGCGCGGGGATCGCCTACGTCACTGCCCGCTCCGGTGCCGAGGTGGTGCTCAAGGACGTCTCCCTGGAGAACGCGGAGAAAGGCAAGGCGTACTCCGGGAAGCTGCTGGACAAGGCGGTATCCAAGGGCCGGATGAGCAAGGAAAAGAAAGAGCAGATTCTTGCCCGTATCACGCCCTCCGCCAATGTTGACGATCTGCAAGGCGTGGACTTTGTCGTCGAAGCCGTGTTTGAAAACACCGACCTGAAGCACAAGGTGTTCCAGGAGATCGAGGACGTGGTCAACGCGGACGCGGTACTGGGCTCCAACACCTCAACGCTGCCGATCACCGGCCTGGCGGAAGGCGTGAAGAAACAGGACAACTTTATCGGCATCCATTTCTTCAGCCCGGTGGACAAAATGCCGCTGGTGGAAATCATCCGTGGTGAGAACACCAGTGATGAAGTGCTGGCGAAGGTGTTCGACTACACATTGCAAATCAACAAGACGCCGATCGTGGTCAATGATTCCCGTGGTTTCTTCACCAGCCGGGTGATCGGCACCTTCATCAACGAGGCCATCGCCATGGTGGGTGAAGGGCAGAACGCCAACTCCATCGAGCAGGCTGCTACTCAGGCCGGCTATCCGGTGGGCGCGCTCAAACTGATCGATGAGATCAACATGAAGCTGTCCCTGAAGATCGCCGGTGAGTACAAGCAGGCCGCCGAAGCCCAGGGTAACAGCCCGCAAGCCCATCCCGCGCTGGCGGTGATGGAAAAAATGGTCAACCAACTGGAACGCCCCGGCAAGCTGGATGGCAAGGGCTTTTACGATTATCCGGAAAATGGCAAGGCGCGCCTCTGGGCTGGCCTGAAGGAACAGTTCCCGGCCCGTGAAGCAATTCCATTCAAGGATATGCAGGAGCGGATGCTGTTCGCCGAAGCCCTGGAAACGGTCAAGTGCTTCCAGGAAGGGGTGATCGAGTCCGTTGGCGATACCAACATTGGTTCCATCTTCGGTATCGGTTTCCCGGCCTGGTCCGGCGGTGTGGTGCAGTATATGAACCAGTACGAGGGTGGCCTGCGCGGCTTCGTGGCCCGTGCCGAGGAACTGGCCGACCGCTACGGGGAGCGTTTCAATCCGCCGCCGCTGCTGGTGGAAAAAGCAGAGAAAGGCGAGATTTTCAAATAGCCAGCGGCTTTCGTTGGAACCGCCGAAGCCCGGGCCGTTTGGCCCGGGCTTTTTTATGGTTCATCGCGGTTTGGAGGGAAACCGTATTGCCTTCCATCAGGGACAGCGTAGCCGTGTTACGCCTTTGCGGGAACGTCGTGAAGCAGGTTCCGCAAAGGCGTAACACAGCTACGCTTCGAGGTGAGCGGCTGGCATGGAAGGGCCTCGAAGTCGCTGTGGGAGCCAGCCTGCTGGCGAATGGGCTTGCGACCTTAACCTTCGCTTGCAGCGGTCCGCCGCCCGGACAAGCTCCCACAGTGGCGCTGTAGTCACCTCCGGGTTTGGGTCTCCAAGGCCAGCAAAGGCATAACGCACCTTCGCTATGGGTTCCTGGGTCCCCTCTTGGCCCGTGGCGCCCCGGCTGAAGCGAGACTTCCCGCTAAAGTGCGATGAACCTTTTTCATTGAGGCGCTGGCACGCAACACGCTTGCACGCGCCAGCATTCGATAACCATTCTGGTTGCGATTCGTTTCTCTGCTACCTGTAACCTAACCCATTGAATTAAATGATAAAATCTTCGCCGGGGCTGGCGCGTCACAACAGGGCGCGTCATACTGTGCGCGTGTTCCATTTATCTGTAATTCGAGGAGTTATCCATGAAAGGCCATCCTGATGTGATCAAGTGCCTGCAGGAGCTGCTGCGCGGTGAACTGGCTGCCCGTGACCAGTATTTTCTGCATTCACGCCAGTACGAGGATCAAGGGTATGGCCGCCTCTACGAGCGCATCAATCACGAAATGCAGGAAGAGACCGAACACGCGGATGCCATTCTGCGGCGGCTGTTGTTCCTGGAAGGGGTTCCGGATATGACGCCCCACGCCATGTCTCCGGGCCGTACCGTCATGGAAATGTTGGAAGCGGATCTGCGCCTCGAATATAAAGTGCGGGAGGATCTGGCCAAAGCCATGGCATTGTGTGAGTCGGTGGGGGATTACGTGACCCGGGAAATGCTGCGTCAGCAATTACAGGACACGGAAGAGGATCACACTCACTGGCTGGAGCAACAGCTCCGTTTGATCAAGCACATCGGCGAGGAAAACTACCGCCAGTCCCAGATGTCCTGATCCGGCGTCATTGGATCGCCGGGCGGTGCCACGGCGATTACTCGGTTCTTCATATTTGCACAAAGTCGGCACAGTGTTTGCGCATTACCGGCGCATCCTGGTTCCATCAGGACGAAACAGGAGCCGACCATGAAAAGCCGAAAAACTCTCGCTCTCGCCCTTGGTGGCAGCCTGCTGCTGTCGTCTTCTCTGGCCTGGTCACAGCCGGCTAGAGGACCGGATCAGAGCAATCACGGGCCGGCTCAGCAGGCCCATCAAGGTCCCTCCCATGGTGATGGGCATCGTCCGCACCATGCCGACTGGAAGGGAAAGCCGTTGCCCAAGCGTTATCAGGAACCGCGTTACGTGGTGAAGGAGTACGGTCGTTATGGGCTGCCGGCACCGAAGCCGGGTCACCACTGGGTAAAAGTGGATAATGACTTTCTGCTCACCGCCATCGCTACCGGCGTCATTGTCTCGATCATTGCCGGCTCATAGAGGCCGGTTTGTCACCACTCCCCTGTTAATGGAATGATGTTAGTATTGTTCCATTAACTTTGTTGAGGGTGGAAAAGGATGGCGGCAGCAAGGAAACCCACGCGTCGTAAAAAGAGCAAGGCGGAAGAGATTTCCGGAACCAAGTTGGAGTTGACGCTGGCGGCGGAGAAGGTTTTCGCCATGAATGGGGTGCAGGGGGCGTCCCTGCGTCAGATTCGTGAGGAGGCCGGACAAAAGAACGAATCGGCGATTCACTATTACTTTGGTTCCCGGGAAGCGATCATCGAGTCCATTCTGGCGATGCGCTCCAAACCGATAGACGCGGACCGCCATGCCATGTTCGAGGAGGCCCGCCGGCAGGCGGGTGGCAAGCCTCTGTCCACGGAACAGATTATGCGCTGCGGGATGATGCCCCTGGCCCGTTATCTGTTTGGTACACAGGAGCCCGGATATTACCTGCGTTTTTTGGTGCAATTGCGTATGGAGCGCGGTACCTGGCTGCACTTCAACGCGATGTACGGTGCGGGCATGGAAAAGTGTCTGGAAGCGCTGCGGGAGGCAAAACCGTATTTGCCCAAGGCGATTATCGAGCAGCGTTTCCTCAGTATGTTGTTCATGCACACCAACGGGATGGCGACGATCGAGCGGATTCAGTCGGAAAAAGGTCAGAGTTTCCGTCGTGAAGAGGCCTGGATTCGAGTCGAGGATATTATTGGTTGCAGCGTTGCCATGTACGACGCGCCGTTATCGCCGGAGACGCTGGAAGCGATTCATCAGGCGTCCACGTTGTATGACCTGCCCTCCTATACGGAAACCTCCATACTCAAGAGCGCCGGCACCGGCGGCGGCGAATGATGCCGCCGGTGCCGGCGTCTCCTCAACCAATGCCAACCCGGCGGCCGGGATAACCCGGGTCACCGTCATCACCCAGCGCTTTCAACGAGGCGTTGGCGGCGTCGGTGAAAATGCCTCTGGCCATTAATGAGGTTTCGGCTTTGGCCCGCGCCTGGTTCACCGCTACGCGCACCCGGTGAGCTTCCTGATTGCCGGGCTCCGCGCTGATCGCCATTTCGCTGAGGTGTCCGGCCAGGCGTAAGTCGCCTTGCTCCAGATACCCGCTGGCGGCCTGTGCCAGAATGGTGGCGCCGCCGCACAGTTCCGCCAGGGCGCTGCTCAGCGCATCAGGGTGTGCCGGTTTCAACTGGGCGGGATTGCCGTCGTACCAGCCACCGTACAACCGCCAGACATTTCGGATCAGAAACTCAGGGTCATCGTAAGAGGGGTGCAGGTAGGGCCGGTCAAGCAAGCCTTCAGGCAGCGTTACCTGTTGCACGATGTCCGCCAGGGGCAACCCCTGATTCATGCCCGCCAAGGTTTGGTCATGGATGGTTTCCAGGAAAGTGGCGGTGTCGTCCAGCAGGGTGGCGACGCGGTCGGCACCAAACACCGCCGGCCCGTGGCCGGGCACCAATACTTCCGGTTTCTTCCGGGCCATGGCCCGCAGCGCCTCCGCCCATTGCAAGGCGAAGCGCTGGACCTTCTGCGGGTTACCGGCATTGGGGGCCGCCCAGATAATGAAGTCGCCGGTGATAACGGTGCGGTCCTCCGCGATCCAGCTCCAGGTATGGTCGTCGGTTTCGCCCATGCCGTGATTGAGTTCCACCTGACTGTCACCGCACTGCAGAATCATCTGTTCTTCATAGAAGCGGTCGGGATAACGGTATTCAGCGGGCCAGTGGAATCCGGCGACTTTGAATTGCCGGCTATTGATATGAGCGTTCCAGTTGGCGCTGGCCTGATAGCGTTGGAAGCGCCGGCGAATATTCGCCTGGCCGATAACTTCCGGTTTCGGATCGCCGGCCTGTTGTGCTTCCTGATCGAACAGGGGGGTGCCGAAGGCGTGGTCAAGATGGCCATGGGTATAGATGACGTGCCGGATCGGCTGATCCGACCAGGAACGAATAGCCTGATGAATATTGGCGGCGGTATTGCGGCTGCCACTGTCGAATACCACCAGACCTTCCCCGGTGCTGAGCACGGTGACATTGCCCACCACGCCTTTGGAAGCGATGTAGACCAGATGGTCGTTGATCGGTATGACCTGGCTGCCATGCAGGTGGCGATTCCAGTCACGGCCGAAATCAAACCGCTCCCAACAGGCGTCGCCAATAGCTCTGAGTTCTTCGTTGATCATTCAGGGTCTCCTCCGAGGGTGAGAATCAGGAACAGAGTGTTACCTAAAGTAATGTCGTGACATTAGAAAAGATAGGTGAAATTCATGTTATGGCATTACTTATGCTCAAATCCGCCTCTCTTGCGAGGAAAGAGGGGTGGGCATTCCGGGTTGCCGGATAGGCATGTTGAGTGTCGACAGGTGTGTTCAACGATGTCCGGTTTAAGATAAAAAATACTTTTATAACAATAACTTGTAATTTGAGGACGGCAAAATTCCGTGTCTTGAACGAATGTTCACTTCCGCCGGGGATAATGAGGCATGCCAATGAATAAATTGTCACTGAGGTGAGGGAGTTTGTAGTAATCTAATTGACAGACATTAATTCGGCATGATCTGATGAGTGCACAAAAAAACCAAGGCGGACTTCGATGTCCGCGGGAGAGGGAGAGTGCTCACAGATTCAAGCCGCCGGCTTGGCCTGGCGATTGCCGTGGTGCTGGCCGCCATCAGTATTTATACGTCTCTTTTCGGGATCTTTGATCCCAGCTATCAGCGTCCATTGACGTTTGCTGCCTGTATTCTTGTCGCCGTACTGGTCAAGCCTCTGGTGATGGTGAATCCGCCGCGCACCGCATCATTCCGCGCTCTGTTCTGGCTCATCGATCTGGTGCTGGTCGGCGCCATCCTGTTGGCCGTCGGCCGCTTCCTCGTCTTCGCCGGCGATATGGAAAACATGTTGGTCGACTATAGCCGCACGGATCAACTGATCGCGCTGGCTGGTGTGGTGGCGGTTATCGAGCTGACCCGCAGGGAGTTTGGCCTCGGACTGTCCCTGTTCGCCGGCGTGACATTGCTGTATTGCCTGTGGGGAGATCTGTTGCCCGACGTCGTTCGCCATGCTGGGTTCTCTCTGGACCAGATCATGCAGGGCATGTGGTACGGCTTCAGTGGCGTATTCGGTACGCCGGTAGCGGTGATGATCGAGTTGTTGTTCATCTACATTATCTTCGGCGTCATGCTTGAAGCCACCGGCGCCGGCCCGGCTCTGGTCCGCATGTCGATTCGCGTCACCGGCCGTCTGCCGGGTGGGCCGGCTCACGCCGCGATCTTCGCCAGCATGCTGTTTGGCACTATGTCGGGTAGTGTTACCGCCAACGTGGCGGGGACCGGTGCCTTCACTATTCCCATGATCAAGAAGCGCGGCTTCAGCCCCGCTTTCGCCGGTGCCGTTGAAGCCGCCGCATCCACCGGGGGGCAGGTGATTCCTCCGGTGATGGGAGCAGCCGCATTCATGATGGCGCAACTGACCGGCACCCCCTATCTGTTGATCTGCGTGGCGGCATTATTGCCGGCGGCTTTTTATGTGATCGCGCTGTTCGCGGCGGTCTACTACGAGGCTCGGCGGCTTGGCATCAAGCCTACCCCCGAGCATGAACTGCCAGTGCTGACCAAAGATGACTGGTTGCGCTCGCTGATGTTCGTGGCACCGGTGTTAACGGTGATCCTGGTCCTGGCCACCGGCCGTTCACCGGCCATGGCCGGGGTATGGGCGACGCTGGTGGCAATGGCCTTTGGTTTCCTCAATCCTGAAATTCGCCGTCGGCCCTGGGCGCTGATCGGTGCTCTGGCAAAAGGCGGAGTGGCAGGATCGCGCATCATGATCGCGGTGGGGGCTATTGGTATTGTCATTGCCGGTATGGATCTGACCGGTCTGGGATTGAGTTTCGCGCAAGCCGTTGCCGGCCTCGGCGAGCACAGTTTGCTGTTGAGTCTGGTGTTAACCGCGTTGGGTTGTCTGATTCTGGGCATGGGCATGCCGACCCTGCCCGCCTATCTGATCATTGTGTTGGTCATGGGGCCGGCCCTGACCAGCTTCGATGTGCCGTTGCTTTCCGTGCACCTGTTTGTCCTCTACTTCGGTGTGCTGTCCGCCATTACTCCGCCGGTGGCGTTGGCGGCTTTCGCCGCGGCGCCATTGGCCGAGGCTAACCCGATGAAAGTGGCGATGCTCTCCGTGCGTCTGACTCTGGTCGGGTTTCTGGTGCCCTTCCTGTTCGTGTTCAACCCATCGCTACTGTTGATCGTGGAGGGCTTCGATCCAATGGATCTGGCCTGGGGGGTGGTGCGTCTGACTCTGGTGGTATGGGCAGTGACCACGGGATTCGCGGGGTTTGGCGGCGAGCGGTTGAGCATGTTGGCACGGGTTCTGAGGCTGGCGGTGGCGGCGCTGCTGATGGCGCGCGGCACCTCGGTGGAGCTGGTCGGCCTGGCCCTGGCGCTACTGATCCTGCTGTTTGATTTCATGCCGCACCACAGGCCGCGTTGGCTTGGTTGTGCGCCGGCGGACAAGTGAACGCCGGAATAAAAAACGAAAAAAGGCCGGGAGGCCTGGCAGTAAGAGGCTCGCACGAGCCCCAAAAGGAGAATGGAATGTTTGGACTGAAAACGATTAAGTGGGTGGTCTGTGTGATGACCGTCGCTTTGGCGCTGGGGCAGGTCGCGCAGGCGCAAGAAACTCATCTGCGAATGCAGACCGCCACTCCCGGATCGGGATACTACGTTTTTTCCGTGACCTTGCAGTCGGTTCTGCAGAAGAAGCTGCCGGTGAAGATCAACATGACAGCCGGTGTCACAGGCCCTCGTTCGCCACTGGATGCGGCACGGGGCCAGACCGACCTTTTTATCAGCAGTCCGTCCATCAATCATTTCATGCGAACCGGTACGGGGATGTTCGCCAAAATGGAGGCGGCACCGGAGTTGTACCAGAACGTCAGGCAGATCATGACGTTCCCGGCTGGCCCCTATCATATCGTGGTGCATGAAAAGTCCGGCATTCGTTCCCTCGAGGACATCAAAGGGCGTCGTATCTTTCTCGGCGCGCCGGGTGGCGCGGCTACTCTGGTGGCCATCTCCATTGTCGAAGGCGCCACCGGCTATGAGGCCGGCACGGACTATGAGCTGGCAAAACTGGATTGGAACTCTGGTCTGCAGGCTTTCCAGGATGGACATGTGGACATGTTGGTAATGCCAACGCAGCTACCGTCCGCTTCGATGGAGCAGATGGCATTGCTTGAGAAAGTCCGTTTCCTGGGGATTCCCGATGACGCGTTCGAATCCGACCAGATGAAGAAAATCATGGCCCTTCCCGGGCGGACCCGGGCCACCATCCCCGCCGGTATTTACGGTGCAAATCAAACCAACGAGACGGACGTAAGAACCATCGGTTCCTGGGCTGGCCTGGGTACCCGCAAGGATCTGGATGAAGAGCTGGTGTACCAGATCACCAAAACCTTGTTCGAGAACCTGTCTGCTTTCCATGGCGCCGCGAAGTTCATGGAAGAGATCACCCTGGAGAATGCTCTGACGGAGATGAGAACCCCGTTGCACGCCGGCGCGGTTCGTTATTACCGGGAGGCCGGCGTTGACCTTCCGGATCACTTGATTCCACCGGAGGCACGTTAATGAGCGCAGTATCAGAACACACTATCGAAGATCTGGATCGTCTGTTCCGGCCCCGCTCCGTGGCGGTCATTGGTGCCAGCGCCACGCCGACGAAAATCGGCGGCCTGCCGATCGCGTTCCTGCTTGCCCAAGGCTTCGAAGGGCCAATCTTTCCGATCAACCCGAAGGCCTCTGAAGTGCAGGGGCTCAAAGCCTACACCCACATCGGCGAGGTAGCGGGACAAGTGGACCTGGCTATCGTCGCGGTGCCGGCCGCGCTGGTCGATCAAGCCGTGGATGACGCCATCGCCGCGGACGTCAAGGGTATTGTGCTGTTTTCATCCGGTTTCGCGGAGATCAGTGAGGAAGGGCGTCTGGCACAGGATGCGCTGATGGCCCGCGCCCGCGCGGCCGGTGTCCGTATTCTCGGGCCCAACTGTCTTGGTTTCATGAACCTTTCCGAAAAAGTGTTTGCGACTTTCTCGCCGGTGGTGGGACAAGGCGTGACGCCGAAAGGGCGCATTGGCCTGATCAGCCAGAGCGGTGCCTATGGTGCCTATGCGTTTACGCTGGCGCGGCAGCGTGGTCTGGGGCTGAGCTACTGGATCACCACGGGCAACGAAGGCAACGTGGATTTCGCCGATTGTCTGAGCTGGCTGGCGCGGGATCCGGACACCGATGTGATCCTCGGTTACATGGAAGGCTGCCGTGATGGCCGCAAGCTGGAAGCCGCTCTGGCCGCCGCCCGCGCCGCCGGCAAGCCGGTGGTGATGACCAAAGTCGGTCGCACCGATATCGGCGCCCAGGCCGCTGCGTCTCATACCGCCGCGCTGGCCGGCGAGGACGCGGTCTTTGATGCGGTATTCCGCCAGTACGGCGTGTATCGCGCCTATTCCATCGAGGAATTTTTCGATGTGGGTTATGCCTTTTCCGTGGCGGGCATCCCGTCCGGAGAAAACCTCGGTGTGTTTACTGTGTCTGGCGGTGCTGGTGTGTTGATGGCGGATGCCGCCGCTGATGAAGGACTGGCGCTGCCGGAGCTTAATCAACAGGCCCAGGACCGCATCCGGGAGTTGGTTCCGTTCGCCGCACCGCGCAATCCGGTGGACATCACCGGACAGATCACCAACGACATCGGTCTGTTCGAGACCAGCCTCGACATCATGCTCGAGCAGGGTGATTACCACCTGGTCGCCGCTTTTCTGGCCGCCGCCGGTCAGGGGCCCATGGGCGAGCACATCGCCGAGCAGATCGGCCGTGTACGTGAGCGTTATCCGGATCGCGTGTTCTGCGCGGTATCGGTGTTCAAGGAGCCGGTGCGTGCCTTGCTGGAGCGTAATCGCTGTCTCGCCTTCGAGGACCCCACTCGTGCCATTCGTGCGCTGTCCGCCCTGGCCTGGTTTGCCCGGCAACGGCAAAAACCAGCGGTGCCGGTGGCGTCGCGCGGCGCCAGCGTAACGTTGCGCACTGGCAGTTATTCGGAGGCGGACAGCTTCCAACTGCTGGCTGACTTCGGAGTGCCGGTGCCGGAGTCCCATCTGGTCGCCGACGGTGCCGAGGCCCGGGCCCGGGTGGCGCAAGACTCTCGCGCCTGGGTGGCGAAGATCGCGTCCCCCGACATTCCGCACAAATCCGACATTGGCGGTGTACGGCTGAACCTGCGTGGTGCCGAGGCTGTTGGCCAGGCCAGTGATGAGGTGCTCGCCGCGGCCCGCCGCGCCTGCCCGGAGGCGCGCCTCGATGGCGTGCTGCTCTCGCCAATGGAAGAACAGGGCGTTGAATGCATCGTCGGTGTGCAGAGGGATCCTGCCTTTGGCCCAGTGGTGATGCTGGGATTGGGTGGCGTATTGGTGGAGGTGCTCAAGGACGTCAGCTTCCGCAGCGCGCCACTGAACCGGGATATGGCCATGGACATGATCAACGAGCTGCGCGGCAGAGCGATTCTTGACGGTGTCCGCGGGCAGCCACCGGCGGACATCGGTGCCCTGGCCGATCTGCTGGTGAGAGTGTCGCACTTCGCCGTGGCCGCCGGGGACAGTCTGGAAAGTCTGGACATCAATCCGGTGCGCGTGCGCGCCGGGGGGCAGGGCGTGGTGGCATTGGATGCCCTGGTCATCGGGCGCTGATATCGGGCGCCCCGGAATCAAGCAATAGCCAGATAAAACAACAAATCGGGAGATTGGAATGAAACTGAAACACCCTTTTATCCGCTGGGCGAGTGGTCTGGTGCTCCTGGCAACCGTATCGCTGGCCAGCTACGCCAATGCTGATGCCAATCTGCGGATGCATACCGCTCAACCAGGGTCGTCCCCTTATGTGTTTTCGGTGACGCTGCAGTCGGTGCTGCAAAAGCACTTGCCGGTTCGCATCAACATGACGTCCAGTATGGCGTCCACCCGTTCCACTCTGGACGCCGCCAAGGGGCAGGTGGATCTGTACATTGGCAGTCAATCGATCAATCACTTCATGAGCACCGGCACGGGCATGTTCAGCAAAATGTCCAGCGCGCCGGAGCTGTTCAAGAACATCCGCACCATCATGAGCTTCCCGCTCGGACCGTACCACATCATGGTGCACGAGAAATCGGGTATCCGTTCGCTCAAGGACATCAAGGATCGCCGTGTCTTCATTGGACCGCCAGGTGGGGCCGCGACCCTGGTTGCCTTGTCCATCATCGAAGGGGCCACCGGCTACAAGGCGGGTGAGGATTATGAGATGGCGAAGCTGGACTGGAACTCCGGGCAGCAGGCCTTCCAGGACGGTCAGGTGGATATGTATATCGGTCCGACCCAGTTGCCGTCGGCCTCCATCGAGCAAGTAGTGCTGCTGCAAAAGGTCCGTTTCCTGGGGATTCCCGAGGAGGCCTTCGATAGCGAGCCGATGAAGCAAGTGATGTCGTTGCCCGGCCGGACCATTGCGGAAATTCCCGCCGGTATCTATGGCGAGAACCAGACCAACGAAGGTCCGGTGAAAACCGTCGGTACCTGGGTCACCCTGGGTACACAGAAGGATTTGGACCCCGAACTGGGATATAAGATCACCAAAACCATCTTCGAGAATCTTCAGACGTTCCACGACGCCGCCAAGTTCATGGATTCCATAACGCTGGAGAACGCGCTCAATCAGGTGAACACGCCACTGCAGGCCGGGGCCTTGCGGTACTACCGGGAAATTGGCCTGGATGTGCCGGATGCGATGGTGCCGCCGGAAGCCCGTTGACGGGTGGTGGAAAAGGCACACCGGCGAAACGACCTGGGTGTTACCCCAAGACCTTGGCACCGGCATTGAGCGCGGGTGCCCGGGGGCATCCTTTGAAGAAGAGAAAGAGGAACTAACATGAGTAATGAATTTGCTTCGGTGTCTCCCGCTGAACTGAAGTCCGCCGCCAAGCGCGCGTACATTTACACGGTTCCACTGGTGATCATGGAGACCACCCGTAAATGGCGCATGGGCGCCGGGGCCAACGTCTTCAATCATGCACGCAAGTTGTTGACGCACCGCAGCCGCTGGGTGACCACGCCGAACAATGACACCCTGTACTCCGATGCCTGGCTGGATCTGTCAAAAGGGCCGGTAAAGATCACCGTGCCGGCCACTGGCGAGCGCTATTTTTCGCTGGCCTTCATGGACATGTACACCAACAACTTCGACATTCTCGGCACTCGTACCACGGGGAATAACGGCGGTGTTTATACCGTGGTTGGTCCGCATCAGGCGGTGCCGGAGGATGCCACCAATGTGGTCCGTGCACCGACGCCAAGAGTCTGGGCACTGGCGCGTATTCTGGTGGACGGCCCCGACGACCTGCCGGCGGCCTGCGCCGTGCAGGATGGATTGTTCGTCCATGAAGGGGCGGATCCTGAAGACGTGGCACCGGGTGATCCGGTACAGCGCTCCGCCAGCTGGCGTGAGTATCTGGCCACCGCCAATCGCTTGTTGCGCCGCGAACCGCCGCCGGTCACCGACGGCCTGATTCTGGAACAGATTCGTGCCCTGAATATCGGCCCGGATCAGGTGTTCGACGCGGATGCGTTCGATCAGGAGCAGGCGGAAGCGATTGAACGGGGCGTGGAGGAGGCCAGGAACTGGCTGGTCCAGATTCAGCGTGCGCGCCGCAGCGCCATTGACGGCTGGACCTATCCCAGCATGCGCAATGGTGATTATGGTCAGAACTACACCCTGCGAGCGGTGGTGTCGGTGGGTGGTCTGGGTGCCTTGCCGTTGGAAGAAGCGATCTATATGCGTGCCGAAGGGGATGCCGAAGAAGGTCTGTTCGACGGCAACCAGAACTACCGGCTGCATTTCCCCGCTGGCGCCATGCCGCCGTTGAATTCGTTCTGGTCACTGACACTTTACGAAGCCATGGACGACGGGCAGTTCTTCTTCGCCGATACCCCGTTGCGCCGTTACGCCGTGGGGGATCGCAGTCCCGGTCTGCAGTACAACGAGGACGGATCCCTGGATCTCTGGATCGGTGCACGCAGTCCCGGCGCGGATCGCGAGAGAAACTGGCTGCCCGCCAACGAGGGGCCCTTCGCCCTGTTTTTCCGAGGTTATATGCCTAAGGCTGATCTGATGGAAGGCCGTTACAGGCTGCCGCGCGTCGAGCGTCTGTAAACACGGAATCACCCGTTTTCCCTTCTTTCCAACGGCACCACCGGTGGCCGTTACGGGCGCCCCTGTGCCCGCCACCGGTGACAAAGCAGGAGCTATGTCATGACAGGCAACAGCAACAAGCGGGAATCGCCGATCCTTGGCGAATTCCTGCTCGCCAACAAGGACCTCAAGACCATCGCCCCGGGTGTCCATCTGCTCGGAGGGCAGGGCAACAGTGTGGTGGTGGAAACCGACAACGGCGTGGTAATCACTGACTCCGGTCCGGGCGGCAAGATCACCCGGGCAATGATCGAACACATTCGCCAACTGACCGATAAACCGGTGCTGGCCATCGTCTACAGCCACGGCCATTTGGGTTACAACCACGGTGCCCGCAGCTGGCTGGCGGACGCCGCCGAGCGCGGTCATCCGCGCCCGAAAATAGTGGCTCAGGCCAACCTGCCGCGTCGCTATGACCGCTACCAGGAGACATGGGGATTGCAGGCGCATCTCAACGGGCTGCAGTTCAATTCCCAATTCCCGGAAAGCGCGCCGGAAAAATGGTTCGCCTATCCGGATGTCACCTTCCGTGAACGCTATGTTATCGAGGGTGGGGATCGTCAGGTGGAGATACTGGAAGCGCCTTCGGAAACCGATGACGCCATGGCGTTGTGGTTGCCGGAGGAGAAGATCCTTTATGCCGGCCCGGCCTTCATCAAATCCATTCCCAATATCGGCACGCCTTTGCGCACGCTGCGTGATCCGGTGCGCTGGGCGGAAACCATGGAAAAGCTGTTGGGGCTGGAGCCGGAAATGCTGATTCCTGAATTCGGCAAGCCGATTGAAGGCCGGGAAGCCGTTCGTGAAGCCATGACTCTGACCATCAAGGCCCTGCGTTATCTGCGTGAGGAAACGGTGAAGCGGATGAATCGCGGTATGACCGAGGCGGAGATTCTGCATGACATGGTCTACCCGGAAGAGATCTTTGGTCATCCGTTGATGAAGCCCAGCTACGGCATGCCGGAGTACATCGTGCGCGATATCTGGCGTTCGGAGAACGGCTGGTGGGACCGCAATGCCACGCAGCTGCATCCGGGGCCGCCGGATGCGGTGACGGCCGCGCTACGCGAGGCCATCAGTGATCCCGAAAAGGTATTGGGGGTGGCACGGCGAAAGCGGGAGGAAGGCCAGCCGCAACTGGCTTTGCATGTGCTGGATCTGCTTTCCCCTGAAAGCAGCCAGGACCGGATCGGAGCCAGTGCCCGTGCCCTGAAGGCGGAAATTCTGGAGCAACTGGCGGAGGCCTCTCCGTCTTTTGTCTCCGCGCAAATCTATCGTTCGGTGGCGGCACGACTGAACGAGAGATAACCCCGGGTTATGACCCGTATCAATTAGATAAAAAAAGATTCGAGGAGAAGCTAATGAAAACCCGTCCTCTTTTGACCGCGGCAGGCTCCGGTCTGCTGATGGCTTTGCTGCCACTGTCCGTCCAGGCCGCGGATATTCAGGTTCTGGAAGATGTTATTCACCCGGAACAGGCGATTAAGAAGAAGATGGAACTGTATGGGGCGCTGCGCATGTCGGTGGACTATGTGGACTCCGATGTCACGGATGCGCAGGCGGACACCTCGCCCTTGCTTTCCGATGGTGGGATCGGTGTTTCCAGTAATACCACGATGATAGGTTTTCGGGGAGAAGTCCCTTACAGCGAGGATTTTAAGTTCCTGTGGCAATACGAACAGCAGGTTGACATGGATGATACCGACGGTAATGACGTCTGGACCACCCGTGACAGCTTTCTTGGCCTGGGTACACCTATCGGTACTTTCCTGGTGGGACGTATCAACACGCCTTTCAAGAACATGGGTGTGTCGTATCTCGGCTACTTCAATACCACGGTGGCTGATACCCACGCCATTCTTGGCGCGCCCTCGGCAGGTGCTGGTGGACGGCTGGATTTGTTTGGCTCCAACAGCTTGAACTGGAAGTTCCGTCTGGCCGGTGTCAACGTCGCTCTGCAGTACGCGGCGGATCAGGCTGGTTCAGTCAATAGTGCTGACGATAATGATCGTGACAGTTCAAGTATCTGGCTGGATTGGAAGCGAGGCGGGCTGCAATTGAGCAGTGCCTATATTCATTATTCCGATTTCGCCACTACCGGCAGCCTGGATGCCTGGCGGGTTTTCGCCAAGTATAAATTTTCTGTTTTCACCCTTGGTGCCATTTACGAGGACATCAGTCCGGACAATTTTGCCTCCCTCGACCGCGAGGCCTATGGTTTGCAGGCTCTGTATACGGTGGCGCCGCGCTGGAACCTGGCGGCGCAATGGAACCACGCGGAAGAATCGGAAGTGGGTGACGATGAAGCCGACCAGTACAGCGTTGGTGTATTCCATTCCCTTAGTGACTCGGTATTGCTGCATGCCATGTACACGGTGACGCAAAACGGCGACAACGCCGCCTATCGTGGCGTTGATTATGCCCATGGCGACAAAGTGGGCACGCTGGCCGGTAATGACCCGTGGGCCCTGTCGGTCGGTGCCCAGCTGAAGTTCTGAATGCCGTTGTCCACTGGATACGGTGTGTTCTCCGGACATCCTCCACGTTGTCCGGGCGGTGTCGAGACTCTCCGGGGCGAATGCTCTCCCCATCGCCGGAGTGGTGTCGAATGTAGTGTCGATGATGACGCCGCCTTCCGTGTCCTTTTTCGCGCCGGCCGATGGCCGGCGTTTTTTTATGACCACTGCCCGTGGCGGTCACCCTTCGGGCCATCGCGGAGCGACGTTCAAAATTACCGGGAGCAATTTTTTAATTCTCCAGGGCAGATGGGAGCAGTTCAGTGGCCCTGAAACCAGTAAACCATCAACAGGAGTGTTTGAAGATGACGGATCTGAGCCGATCGGAGGAAATCCGGTTCCGACAGGAGATTCGCGAGTTCGTGGTCAGTGAAGTGCCGGAGTCCATTCGCCTGAAAGTGGCGCAGGGCAGGGACGTCAGCCGTGACGAGACGATTGCCTGGCAACGCAAGCTGGTTGCCCGGGGCTGGGGGGCGGTGCATTGGCCGAAGCGATGGGGTGGTACCGACTGGAGTCTGCAAAAGCGATTTGTCTTTGAGGAGGAAATGGCACTGGCTGGCGCGCCATCCATACCGCCTTTCAATACCCGCATGCTGGGGCCGATCCTGTTGGAATACGGTACCGAGGAGCAGAAGGCGCGTTTTCTGCCCGGTGCTCTGAACATGGATCAATGGTGGTGTCAGGGCTATTCGGAACCTTCCGCCGGGTCGGATCTGGCGGCACTGCGGACCCGGGCGGTTCGTGAAGGGGATTACTACCACGTCAACGGCGGCAAGATCTGGACCAGCTATGCCCACTACGCCGACTGGATGTTCTGCCTGGTTCGCACCGATCCCGAAGCCAAGAAGCAGAAAGGTATTTCCTTCCTGCTGCTGGATATGCGCAGCGAAGGGGTCAGTGTCGAGCCGATTCATCATTTCTATGGCGCGCACTTGCTCAATCAGGTGTTGCTCGAAGATGTAAAAGTGCCAGTGGAGCAACGTATCGGCGAGGAGAACACCGGGTGGACCACGGCGAAAGCGCTGCTGGAACACGAGCGGCTGGCCACCTCCCGCCACGCCGAGGCACGGCGCAAACTGGGCCGTCTTCTGGTGCTGGCGAAAACCAACAGGGACGCGTCGGGAGCGCTTTATCAAAGGGCTGATCTCAAAGCGCGCATCGCCGAGGTGGCGGTACAGGTGAAGGCTCTGGAATTCGCCACCCGCCGCGGGTTGGAGATGCTGATTCGCGATGGCCGCATCGGGGTCTTCGCCTCATCGCTCAATCTCAAGGGCGTGGCCATCAATCAGGCAGTGGATGAGGCGATCATGGACATCGCCGGCGTCGATGCGCTTGCCGCCGATGCCGCCTATGACGGCTTGCCCGGGGGCCTGTTGAATGATGGCGGTGATGCCCGCTATGTGGCGGAGTCCCGCTACTACCTGCGAGGGCCGGCCATCGCCGCCGGCTCCAATGAAGTGCAGCGCAATATCATCGCCAAGCACGTGCTTGATCTGTGAGGTATCCCATGGAGTTTATGTTGACCGAAGAGCAGCAACTCATCGAAGACACGGTGGCCCGGTTGCTGGACAAACAATGGGACCCGCGCCGGGACCAGGCGCTGTTGTCCGCCGACGTGGCCCGTATGCGCTTGTGGCGTGAGCTGGCCGAGTTGGGTCTGTTGGGGATCGCGTTGCCCGAGGAGCACGGCGGTGGCGGCATGGGTCCGGTGGAGCTGACGGTGTTGTGCCGTCGCTTTGGCCGGGACCAACTGCGCTCGCCTTTTCTCTCGTCGTTGATTCTGGCCGGCACCGCGTTGACGTTCTCGCCGCGGGGTGCCTTGCGGGATCAATGGCTGCGACAGTTGGCCGCCGGCGAGGCAACTCTGACACTGGCCACATTGGAGGATCGGGCCGGGTATGACCACCATCACACGGCAATAGAGGGGCAGCGATACCAGTCGGGCTATATGTTGAATGGCCGAAAAAGAGCGGTGATGGATGCCGCTGGTGCCGACGCGTTCATCGTCTCCTGCCGGTTGGATGGTGAGCTCGCGCTGGTGCTGCTGGCGCCGGAGACGGAGGGAATGGCGGTGGCGTCTTACGCGGCCTTTGACGGCAGCAGCCTGGCGACGCTCACCTTTAATGACGCTTTGCTACCGGAAGAAGCGGTGCTGGCCCGCGGGGCGGAGGCGCGGGCGGCGCTGGAAGCGGCGCTGGCGCAGGGTGCCCTGGCCGCGGCGGCGGAAACTCTGGGCGCGTGCGAAGGCGCCCTGGAACGTACTCTGGACTATCTGCGATTACGCGAACAGTTCGGAACCAAACTAGCCCGCTTTCAGGCTTTGCAACATCGTGCCAGCGATCTGCATGCGGATCTGGAAATGCTGCGCTCGCTGGTGTCCGGTGCGGCACAAAGCCTGCTCCACGAACCGGCCCATGCCGACGCCTTCGCGGCAATGGCGCTGGCGGTACCGGTGGGTGACCGTGTATGCAGGGAGGCGATTCAGATGCACGGCGGCATCGGCATGACCCTGGAGCTGGGGATCGGACGTTATCTGTTGCGCGTGAACGCATTGAGCCGGCTGCTCGGTGACGCCACGCATAACGGGCAGCTTTATCTCGAACGTATGGAGGCCTGAGACAATGACGGAACAAGCGGTATTGATGGAAATCCAGGAGGCGGTAGCGGTGGTCACTATCAACGCCTACGCCATGCGAAACTCCATGGGCGCGCCCGGGGTGCGTGAAGGGCTGCTGGAGGCCTTGGAGCACTTTGAAAATGATGATGACCTGCGTGTCATGGTATTGACCGGAGCGGGCGGTGTGTTCTCCGCTGGCGGCAATCTGGATGCGTTGCGCCGTATTCGTGACGTGGAAAAAATCCGCCAGCGTCTGGAAGCGGGCGGCCCTTTGCTGCAACGCATCTTGACGTCGGAAAAGCTGTACATAGCAGCGGTGGAAGGTCCCGCTTTCGGTGCCGGTCTGGGGCTGGCCGCCTGTTGTGATTTGATGGTGGCCGCGGAGGGGGCCCGCTTTTGTGCCGCGCAAATCCGTGTCGGCGCGGCGCCGGATGGCGCCCTTTGGTGGGCACTGCCTTTTCGCGTTGGCGCTGGTCGGGCGCGGAGGATTCTGCTCACCGGTGAGGAAGTGTCACTGGAAGAGGCCCTTCATATCGGTCTTGCTGACGTGCGCGCGGAGCAGGGTGGGGCTCTGGAAACCGCGCTGAAACACGCCCGCCGTCTCGCCGCCGGACCGCCGTTGGCTCAGGCCACGATCAAGAGGCTGTTCACCGCGTTGCCGGCGGATCTGGTGGAGCGTTTGCGGGTGGAGCGGGAAACCGCCGCGGAGACGTTCGCCTCCGAGGACTTCGTCGAAGGCGCCAGCGCCTTTCTGGAAAAACGCCGCGCCCACTTTAAAGGATGCTGAGCAACCGGAAGTGAAAGCATCACGACCCTAATGGGGGGCTTCGGTGTTTGCGCGCTGCATTCGCTGGCAAGCCAGCTTCCCACGGCAGCTCCGTAGCTCCCGTTGTGGCAAGCTGGCTTGGCGGCGAATCGGCGAGCAAGCGGCTTGCTGCGCTGCCCTGAAAAGAAAAACCAGGCCTCCAGCCGGGGCGTGGCCGTTACCTTGCTTTGGGGCAGTGTCCCGTCTTTGACCCAGACGTTCGCCAAACAACCAAGGACCTTCGGCTTGACCTTTATAGCAATTGAGAATTATTCTCATATTCTGAATTGGCTATAGCGTACCAACGACGGAATCCCGCAGGGGAGGGGCGAACGGATGGGGGCGACGAGCTACCTGAAACGCGATCTGGTGGCGGTGCTGTACAGCGATCACCACGGCTGGCTGCTGGGTTGGTTGAGAAAGAAGCTGGGCTGTTCACAGCGCGCGGCGGACATGGCCCATGACACCTTCGTAAGAGTGCTGACCTCCTCCTCGGATCTGCAGGGGGTGCGTGAGCCTCGGGCCTTTCTTACCACCATCGCCGGCCGTCTGATCATCGACGACGCCCGGCGCAAAAAGGTGGAGCAGGCGTACCTGGAAACCTGGATGGCGCTGTATGGGGATTGCGCCGCGGCACCGTCGTCCGAGGAACTGGCGACGGTGGTGGAGCTGCTCACGGAAGTGGCGGGCTGGTTGGAGAGCTTGCCGGAGAAGCCCCGTCAGGCCTTTATAATGAGCCGGCTGGACGGGCTGTCCCATGCGGAGATCGCCGAACGGCTCGGCGTCTCGGTAAGCATGGTGAAGAAATACGTGGCGCAGGCGTTATTGCACTGCCTGGCTCTGAACGAGACCGATTGAAGCGTGACCGTGGAAGACGAAGGGCCTTTTTTGCGTGAGGCGGCGGAATGGATCGCCACTTTGCACTCCGGGGCCGTCACCGAGGAAGAACGGGAAGCCTGCCGCCGCTGGCGCCGGGCCGACGTCCGTCATGAGCGTGCCTATGTGCGCGCCGAATCCCTGTGGCATGGTCTCGAACCGGTGTCCGGGCGGCATCGCCCGGAAGCCGGCCCGGTGCTGGGTAAAGTGCTGGGGCCGGTGCGTCGCAACCGCCGCGCCAGTTTGCTGGCGCTGGCCGGGCTGCTTGGGCTGGGCCTGGCCTGGTGGCCGCTATGGTCCTTGAATCTGACTTCCGATTACCGCGCTGCCGTTGGGGAACAGCGTCAGGTGACCTTGCCGGACGGCAGTTCACTGATACTGAACAGCGGCGCCGCCGTTGATGTGGATTACGATGGTGACGAGCGTCGAGTGATTCTGCGCGATGGCGACGTCCACGCCACGGTGGCGCCAGACCCCGACAGACCCTTCGTGGTGGCCACCGGCCTGGGGTCGGCTCGTGCCCTGGGCACCCGTTACACCGTCAGTTTGCGTGACCGGAACATGGCGGTGGTGGTGACCGAATCCAGCGTGCAACTGTGCGCCGCCGCGCCGCCACCGCCGGCCCGCCACGCCTGCGTCGATGCTCATGCGGGGCAGCGCACCGCCACCGACGGAAAGAGCATCAAATCACCGCGCGGCGTCGATGTACGCCTGGCCACCGCCTGGCTGGACCGGCGTCTGGTGGCCGACGACCAGCCTTTGACGACGGTGTTGGAGGAATTGGCGCGTTATCGATCCGGGCTGTTGCGATTCGACGATCTGGAACTGGCGGGGTTGCGTGTGTCCGGTGTCTTCCCGCTCGACGATACCGACCAGGCCTTGGCGCTGCTGGCCGACTACCTGCCGATTCAAGTGACCAATTACACCCGCTGGCTGACCGTGATCGGCCGTCGCTGATACACAGCACGCCGATTCGCGAGCAAGCTCGGCTCCCACGGCAGTTTCGCAGCCCACTTTGTGGGAGCCGGGCTTGCTCGCGAATACAACGTGAATCCATATCGTCTTATTTTCCCTAATCACTGTCCCTTTCCCGATCTCGCCCGTCATCACAGATGAACAAGGATGAGAATGGGAATTGATATTAATGCAGCGCTGTCTCCGACCCCGCTTCGCCATGGGCATCCTGGCGGCGGCCTTTCTGCTTGGCGGCCCCGGCCAGACCCGGGCGCAAGCCGAGGCGTCATCCGTGACGCAAAGGCACTACCAGATACCCGCCGGCGCCCTGGCACCGGCGTTGAATCGCTTCGCGCTGGAAGCCGGAGTGGTGATGTACTTCGATCCCGGTCTCACCGAGGGCAAGCACACTCGCGGACTGCGGGGGCAATATTCAGTGCCGGATGGGTTCGCCGCGCTACTGATCGGGACCGGTCTCAGCGCCGAGCCGGAAGCGCGGGGTCAATATGTATTGCGCCAGGAAGGCGGCGAGGGCGGTGACCATGCCAACCCTTTGCCTCGGGTCACCGTCACCGGTGAACTGGATCCGCGCGGGCGGGCTTACCGCACGCCGGGGTCCATGACCATCATCTCCCGGGACCAGATCGACCGGATGCCGCCGCGCAATACTTCCGACGTGCTGGCGGCGGTGCCCGGCGTGCATACCTCGCAAAGCCGTCAGGATCCGGGGGTATCGGTGAATATTCGCGGCCTGCAGGACTTCGGCCGCGTCAATGTGATGATTGACGGTACCCGCCAGAACTATCAGCAAAGCGGCCACGGCAGTAATGGGCAGGTCTACGTGGATCCGGAACTGCTGGCCGGCGTGGATATCAGTAAAGGACCCAGCTCCGGCGCCGGCGGCGCGGCGGTGATCGGCGGCATGGTCAACTTCCGCACTCTGGATGTGGACGATCTGCTCAAACCGGAGCAAAAGACCGGCGGCCGCGTCAATGCCACCACCGGTGACAACGCCTATTACTTTTCCGGCAGCATCGCCGGCGCGGTGCGCGCCAGTGACGATGTGGATCTGATGGCGGCGGTGAGCCGCAAGAACGTAGGCGCGTTCAAAAAAGGCGAACGGGGTGGCAACAGCGGCGGCTATTGGCACGGCACCAGCCAGTTCACCGGCCAGGAACAGTGGTCCGCGCTGCTGAAAAGTACCTGGCGCTTCGCCGACAACCACTCCCTGAAACTCAGTTATATCGGCCTGCGAGCGGATTTCGATGAAGGCAGCAATACTGCGTCTGGCAGTGACGCCACCGATGAAAACCAGATCCACTCCGACACCTTCCTGATCAACTACGCCTTCTATCCCGGCAGCCGCTGGTGGGACCTGGATACCAGCCTTTACTACACCCGTACCAGAAACGATGAGTACCGGCCCGCGGACCCCGCCAATGGCTACGGCGAATTCGATCTGCGTTATGAGACCAACACCGTCGGAGGGACTCTGGTGAATCGCATGGAGGTTCCCGTTGGTGACTGGCGTGGCTCACTGGACGTGACCTACGGCGGTGAGTTCTATCACGACTGGACCCAGCCGGATAACAGCGGTGACGAGCGCGGCAGCGACTGGTTCTCCGGACCGACGCCGGAAGGGGAACGTTCCGTGATCAGCGCCTTCACTACGGCGCGCCTGGCCCATTATGACGGCTGGGAATTGACCGGCGGTGTGCGTTACGACTGGTTCCGGCTCGAAGGCGACGGCGAGATGTTTGTTGGGCGGCAGGAGAACGAAGACGGCGTGCGCCCGCCCTACACCCTTCTTTACAGCAAGTTCGACGTGGCCCGCCACGATGGCTTTGTCTCGCCGACTTTGAAAGCCGCCTGGCAGGTGGCCAATCCATTGCAACTGTTCGCCAGCTACGGCCAGGGCGTGCGCCCGCCGGCCATCACCGAGTCGATCATGTGGGGCGCCCACGTCGGCAATACCTTTCCGTTCTTTCCCAATCCCGGTCTGGAACCGGAACGTTCTCGTACCTGGGAAGTGGGGGCCAATCTCAACTGGCAATCCTTGTTCCGCGACGGCGATCGCCTGCGCATGAAAACCGCCTGGTTCGACACCCGTGTCAAGAATTACATCACCCAGGGCTTGGTGGTCGGGCCCGCCTCCGAAAACGGGGAATCCCAATCCCTGGCCTTCGTCAATCTGCAAGATGAAGTGCGTTTCTACGGTTTGGAATGGCAGGCCGAGTATGACGCCGGCGGTTATTTCCTCGAAGCCAGCTGGACGCGGACCCTGCACGATCTGGGGCGAGGCGGTTACGACCCTTACCCGCTTGGCTGCTTCACCGGTTGTCCGCCGACTGGCCATGGCGACGCCAACGGCGGCGGCATGTTCTATCTGTTGCCGCCGGTGAAGAAAAGCACCTTGAGCGCCGGCCTGCGGCTGCTCGATCGCAAACTCACGCTCGGCGCCCGGGCCCGCTACGAAGACAACGATGGCCGCGGCGGCAGCGCCTACGAAGACGTGGTGGACTGGACCGTCTACGACGCCTGGGCCAGCTACCAGCCCGATGATCGCCTCACCCTGCGGCTCGCGGTGGACAACCTGCGCGACCGCAACTACGCCGAACTCAACGGCCTCTCTTACTGGATCGCGCCGGGCCGCACCGTCACCGGCACGGTTTCACTGAAATTCTGAAAGAAGGAGTGTTTCGATGACACCGCATTCATCACGAAAATTCCGGCCGGTTGTGGCCGGTGTCGGCGCCACGCTTTTATTGATGTCGTCTTCGCTGCTGGCGGCAGTGACGCCGGAAGTGCTGTATCGGTTTTCCAATTCTTCCGGCATGAAGCCGGCGTCGCCGCCGGTCAGAGTGGAATCCGAGGATAGAGCCTGGTTGTTCGGTGTCTCCCCGCCTGTATCGAGCGTTTTAGTGAGTTATTACACGTATCCACTAAGCGGAGTGGAAGATGACTTCGCGGCCGCCGACCTGCCTCAGGCCGGGACGGGATCCCAACCTTCGCCGCTGGTGACGGATGGTGAAAGAGCGCTTTTTCTCATCAACCCAACATGCATGGGGGAAACGTGTTTCGGCGACCCGGACGTGTATGCGTGGCGCTCGGGGGAGGAGCCAGCATCCTTGATCACGTCACCGGAAAATCCGGCGGAAGAGTACGGATCGGATCTTAGGCCTCGTGGTGTGCCCGCGCTGGATGCGCAAGGCAATCTCTATTTCGGCGGTGGCGGGGGGAGCTCCGGTAACGGCCTGTTCCGGCTTTCTCCGGAGGGTCAACTGGTTGAGCTGGTGGACTTTGATAACCATGCGGAAGGTCGCTATTACCCGCTTGGGCAGCGCCCAATCGCCTTGCTTATCGATCAGGAAGAGAACGTTCTTTACGGCTTGGCGGGACGAGACCAGTCCGACGGCGTTGGTGATTCCGAGGCGATTCCCGCGGACGACGAAAGTATGGGGACGTTGTTCTCCATTGATCTTGCCAATGTCGAGACCGACGGTTCCACCACGGTGACACTGCTGCGCACCTTCGCCAAGGAGGCCGATGGGTGTTCAGCAAACGGTGTCGACAGCTGCTTCCACGGCAGCCATACCGCGCAGCACGCTTTGCTTCAGGTCGGGGCGTGGTTGTACGGCACGTCCTTCAACACGATATGGCGTTTCCAGCCTGATGACAGTGACAGCTTTGCCGTTGTGCATGCTTTCGGGGAAGAGGTTGGCGACGGCCGTGTGCCCTGGGGGCCATTGGTTCTGGCGGCGGACGGCAATCTTTACGGCACCACTCGCCGTACGGTGGCCGAGGAGGGCGCCGTGGATGGGGCTGGGGTTCTGTTCCGTGTACGCATCGGACAAGCCAATGATCGTTCCGACGACGAGTATGAAGTACTGCATGTCTTTGACGTGGAAGCTGATGGCGCCTTGCCGGCGGGACTCAGCGCCGGTGCCGTCGATGGAACGGTGCAGACCTTGTACGGCGCTACCTCTCGGGGGGGACGGGTTGGTAATACCGTTTCCGTCAATGACGCCGATGGCTTCGGCACTTTGTTCGCCGTTGATATCGATCTGCCCGTGCTCGCGGAGATCGAAATCAGCGCCGATCCGCAAACCCTCACCCTGGGCGAAAGCACCACCCTGACCTGGTCGGTGAGCAACGCCAATAACTGCTCGGGGGAAGACGACTGGGCGGGAGTGAAAGCCACTGAAGGCAGCGAAATCTATACCCCCTCCGTGGATGGCGAATACGTTCTCACCCTGGCCTGCGTGGATGCCAATGACGATCGGGTGGAAGCGAGTGTCACCGTGACCGTGGAACCGGCGGAAGATGGCGGAGATGGCGATGGTGATAACGGCGGTGACAGCGGCGGTGGCTCTTCCGGTGGCGGTGGAGGCGGCGGCGCCTTGTCACTGCTGTGGCTGTCCGTTCTGACATTGCTGACGGTGCGCCGCCGGCGCCACTTCTCCCTCTGATTTTTGCTGGCGGGCAGGCCCCGTCGGCCAAAGAGCAATCGAGCGCCAGCCGCGCCGCCAGCCTCGGACGCCCCGTCGCGGAAAGCGGCGGGTCACTACCCCGTAACGGGGCACAGTAAACAGAGCTAAAGGAGTACCTGTAATGAGCGTAACCGTAACTTACTCAGCAACGTTCGGTAATTATGACGGGACCTATGGACCTGATGCTGTCCAAGGTTGGGATGGTTCAGACGGGCTGCACAGTGGAACGACAGGCAGTTTTGAAAATCAGGATGGCTTCCTGCCCGCCTTCAACCGCCTTTTCGAGATCGCCGACCATAGCGAAAACCCGGGGGCTTTTGCCGGTGATGAAGACCCTGATCCGGTCGTGGACCTGGGCCTTTGGGACCTGCTGGGTACCTTCTCTGGTACCCAGTACGCCTCCTCCGGCGAATACGCGGGTCTGGATCTGGGCTTTATCGTCGAAGCGGCGGACGGCTCTTATCTCAACTACACCTTCTTCGCCAGCCCCACTCATACCCTCTATGGGGAAATCGGTTCGATCACCTTCGGTCTTGGCCTGGAGCAGGACAGCAATGGTCTGTACTACTTCGATGAGGAACTGGTGACCATCGACGGCTTGGACACCATCGGCCTCAATGGCGGCCTGGACGCGAATGGTGATGTCATTGATCGCAATGACCCCAATCTGACCAACGATACCCACGCGATCGTGAATGGGCTGAAGGATGGTGATGCCTCGGCATTGTGGGCGGCCATTGACGGCAATATTGGTTCCGAGGTTTTCAATTCCGCTTTTGCCGAAGTGCTGGGTGTTCCAGAAACCACCGAAACCGAACTGGAACTGGCGGCCTGAGCATAACCGCCTGATTGACCGGTGTTCGCTCTCTGATGGGCGGACACCGCTTTTTTTAAAAAGAAGGAAGCAAGACATGCGACGGTTTGGACTCTGTTTGCTCTCATTTTGCGCCTTCGCTCTGGCGGGCCCGCCGGCCAGTGCGCTGGAACCCACCATCCTGGCCGCCAATGGGGGCCCCAAACCGGACGGTTATGAAGGGGTGGGCGCCCCCCGTGTCCCGCCACTGTTGGCAAGGAACGGCCGCCTTTATGGCATTGACGCTTACGACAATATCTTTTCACTGGAAAATTACGTTAACCATTCCCGGCAAGTCGTACAGCTGACCGAGTTTGGGCTGGAGGCGTTCAGCGGTGGTCTGGTGCAAGACCATCGGGACGGGAAGGGAGAAATGTATGTGGCGGGCTTCCGCGTGGCCGGCCCTTTTGATGAACTCGACACTGGTCGACTGCTGCGTCTGGACTTTGATGGCAGCCACCCGCGCGCACTGGTGGAATTGCTGGAACCCAATGGCATTCTGGTGATCGATGACGATCATCTCTACGGGTTGGATAAAGGGCCGGAAGGCAATGGGCGCTTGTTCACTGTCAACCTGGACGCGGCGCAGCCGGCGCTGGAGACCGTGCACACCTTTTCCGCGGGTCCTCAGGGGCAACGCCAGTATCCCAACGGCATGATTCTGGGCTCCGATGGCTGGCTCTACGGAGTGAGCGCCTATGTGCGGGGCGTGCCCTACGCTCCGGGAACGCCGTCTTCGCCCGCCACACCCACCGGCACGGTGTATCGAATCGATCCACGGCAAGGCACGGCCTCGTTCGAGGTGTTGCATACCTTTGTTCTTGATGATGGAGAAATCCCCTGGCAGACCCGCTACGGGGAAACCTACCATCGTAATGCCGTGGACGGTGCCAACTCTATTGGTTACACCCTCAGTGGTTTGGTGGAAGGGCCGGACGGCTATGTGTACGGCAATCTCTCCCTGGGTATCTGCACCACGCCGGGTACCCAGGAAGAGGGTTGGAGCCATTTTCTAGAGGCCCTGCCGTTGTGCCATGGGCAGGAAGTCGCGGCGGACGACCAACTGAAGTGGTACGCGTCCGATCCGCCCCATTACGATGGCCCGAATCTCCACGGATCGGTCTACCGCGTGGCCATGAGCGGCGATGACTTCGCCATTGTGCATCGTTTCAGCGGTGGTGACGGCGGCAGCCAGCCACGGGGGCCGATGGTGCTGGCCGGAGACGGCAATATCTACGGCACCACCTATGCTGGTGGCCGTCTCAGTGGCGGCAGGGCACTACCGGGCGAGCCGGTGGAGCCGCCGGCCGATGACGAATGGGGCTACGGCGGTGCGATTTATCGCATTAATCCGGACCAGATCCGCATCAATGAGTCCGGGCAGGTGGAAGACGATGGATTCGAACTGGTGTATGGCTTTGTAGACGGCGTGGATAAGCAAGGTAATGTGCGTTACGACGGCCGGGGACCGGTGGGTCTGTCGCTGGGATTGGACGGACGTATGTACGGAGGCAACCTAAGTGGGGGAGGCTATTTCAGTACTTCCGGCAGCAAGGTGCTGTCGCGTACAGGTACCCTTTACCGGCTCAGCCTCAATCCGGACGATGAGCAATCCCGAGTCACCGTCACCATCACTCCCGGCGAGATCGAGGAAGGCGGCACCGCCCTGCTGGAATGGAGCACGGTGGATGCCTCCAACTGCACCGCCAGCGGCGGCAATGATGGTGACGGCTGGGCCGGGGCCAAGGACGACAGCGGTTTCCTTCGGGTCAGCCCGGAACCGGGCACCCATTACTACACCCTGACGTGTGAAAGCACGCTGACCGGCGGCCAGGTAGGCGACGTGGCGTCCCTCGGCGTCGGCGCGCCGGATCGGGAAACCGACGAGCAGGTTCTCGAGTACGGCAATGGCAGCGGCGGCAGCCCGTCCTGGTGGTTACTCGCGGGCCTGGGGGTGTTGTTGGCGGCCCGTTCCAAGCGGAGCGGCCGGCGATGAAAAAGACCAGGGACGATCTGCGCGCGGCGTTGATGCTGCAGCGCGGCACTTTCGTTTCCGTGGGCGTGTTCAGCGCGGTGATCAATTTGCTGATGCTGGTGCCAGCGCTGTATATGTTGCAGGTCTACGACCGGGTGTTGGCGTCCGGTAATGGCGTGACGTTGCTGATGCTGACGGTGATCGCCCTGGGGCTGTACGCGCTGATGGCCGCGCTGGACTGGCTGCGCGGCTTACTGGTGATTCGTGTCGGTGAAGCCCTGGACCAGCAACTGGGCGAGCGTGTTTATGACGCCGCCGGACAGCATGGTTTGCAAGGCGGAAATGTGTCCTCGGCCCAGGCCTTGTCGGATCTCAATCAACTGCGCCAGTTCTTCGCCGGCAGTGCGTTGTTCGCTTTCTTCGACGCCCCCTGGGCACCGCTCTACTTGATCGTGCTGTTTCTGTTTCATCCGTTATTGGGGGCCTTGGCGTTGCTGGGCGCTCTGGTATTGCTGGCGCTGGCGTTCGTCAACGAACGCTGGTCCCGGGCACCGTTGAACGAAGCCAGCGCCTTGTCCATCAACGCCGGCCGTCTGGCTCAGGAACATTGGCGCGGCGCCGCCACCATCAAGGCTCTCGGTATGGGCGGCCGTTTGCGCCGCCGTTGGCGTGAATTGCAGGATGGCTATGTGGACCATCAACACCTGGCCAGCGAACGCAGTGTGTTGATCAGCGCGGTGACGCGGGCGCTGCGGTTGGCTCTGCAATCGCTGATGCTCGGCGCCGGCGCCTGGCTGGCGATCCACGGCCAGATCAGCGCCGGCATGATGGTGGCCGGTTCGATTCTGGTGGGCCGGATGCTGGCGCCGGTGGAGCAGGTGGTGGGCGCCTGGCGTCAGTGGAGCGGTACACGCATCGCGGTGAATCGCTTGCAGGCTTTGTTGCAGGCGCATCCGAGGCCGGAGCGGGGGTTGAGTCTGCCGCGTCCGCAAGGCGCGCTGATGGTGGAAGGGCTGACACTGATGCCGCCCGGCGCGGAACGTCCGAGTTTGGCCAATGTGCGTTTTGAGCTGACGCCGGGAGAAGTGCTTGGCGTGGTTGGGCCTTCCGGCTCCGGCAAGTCGTCCCTGGCGCGGGCGCTGGTGGGATTATGGCGGCCGCGTGCCGGCAAGGTGCGCTTGGACGGAGCGGACCTGCACGGTTGGCCCGCGGACGAATTGGGGCCGGCGATCGGCTATCTGCCGCAGGAGGTGGATCTGTTCGCCGGCACCGTGGCGGAAAACATTGCCCGCTTTGGCGAACTGACCGGCGGCGCTCAGCAAGCGGTTATCGATGCGGCGCGTCGCGCTGGCGTGCATGACATGATCCTTCGTTTGCCTCAGGGCTATGACACCGTGCTTGGCGAGGATGGCGGCGGCTTGTCCGGCGGCCAGAAGCAGCGGGTGGCGTTGGCGCGGGCGCTGTACGGTGAACCGGCGCTGTTGGTATTGGATGAACCCAACGCCAACCTCGATGACGTCGGCGAGGCGGCGCTGGCGGAAACCCTGAAAGCCTGGAAGGCGCAAGGCCGCACCGTGGTGTTGATCACCCACCGGGCGGCGGTGCTGGCGGTCACCGACAAGGTGCTGGTGCTCAAGGACGGCGTGATGCGGAAGTTCGGTGTTACCGCCGAGGTGATGGGGCAGCGCCGGCCAGCGGCGAAACCGGCACCCCGTGTGTCTTACAGTTTCGGCGCCGAAGGGGGTGGGGCATGAATGCGCGCATGGAGCCGCCGATCGAGGCCTTGCCGGGCGTGGGTTTGCGCCGCCGTGGTCAGCGCAAGCTGGTGTTATGGGGTGGCGTGATATTGCTGGGCGGGTTCGCCGCTTTTCTGCTGTGGGCGGTGTTGGCACCGTTGGATGGGGGGGTGGCACTGGAAGGCACGGTAACCGTGGATGGCTACCGCAAGCGCATTCAACATCCCGCCGGTGGTGTGGTGGCCGAGGTGCCGGTGACGGAAGGAGAGAGCGTCAGCCAAGGTCAGACGTTGCTGAAACTGGACGCCCGGGTGGCGCGGGCGGAGCTGGATTCCGCGCGGTTGCATCAGGCCATGGCGGTGGCCGGTATCGCGCGCCTGGAAGCGGAAAGCCAAGGGCTTGAGACCCTGGCCCTCGATCCGGCTCTGACGCAACAGGTTACTTCCGATCCGATACTGGCCTCGGCGCTGGAGGCACAACGGCAGCTTTTCCGCAGCCGCCGTCTGGCACTGCAAACAGAACGCGCCGGCCTTGAGCAGGCGATGGCTGGTGCCGAGGCGCGCTGGCGGGGTGAACAGGCACGGCAATCCAGTTTGCGGCAACGTCTGGCCTTGCTGGATCAAAGGCTGGCGGCGTTGCGGCCGTTGGCGGAGCAGGACTATGTACCTCGCAACCGGGTATTGGAACTGGAAGAGGAGCGGGCGCGGCTGAGCGGAGAGTTGGCCGCCAGCGACGCTGCGGCACGGGCGGCACGGGCCGGTTTGGGCGAAGCGCGGGCCAGGCTGGATGCCCTGCGTGACAACCAGAACCGTGACGTGGAGCAGGCGCTGACCGAACACCGTTTACGGGCCGCCAGTGAAAGCGAGCGGCTGGCCAACGCCCGCTTCCAACTGGAGCACAGTGAGATCACCGCGCCGGTATCCGGCCGGGTGGTGAACCTGCAGGTGCTGACCCGGGGGTCGGTGATCCGTCCCGGTGACGTGGTGATGGAACTGCTGCCGGCGGACGAGCCGTTGTGGGTGGATGCCAGGGTGCCGGTGGACCGTATTGATTCGGTGCACGCCGGCTTGCCGGTGGAGCTGATGTTCACCGCCTTTAATCGCGCCAGTACACCACGCATCCCCGCCACGGTGACGCGGGTGTCACCGGACCGGCTGGAGGATCCGCACAACGGCCAGCCTTACTACGCCGCCCGGTTGCGGGTGGATCAGGAAGCCCGGGCCGCGCTCGGTGACCTGGTGGTGCAGCCGGGCATGCCGGTGCAGGCGTTCGTGCGCACCGGGGAGCGATCGCTGATGAGTTATCTGTTCAAACCCCTGGTGGACCGTATTCCGCTGGCGCTGGAGGGGCAATGACACAAGTCCCACCACATCGCGGTGCGTGGGCCGCTGCTGTCTCACAGTGTGTTTACACGCAACACGCTGGCACGCTTACACGCCAATTCGCTGCCAAGGCAGCTTCCCACTGCGACTTCGTGCCCCTTCTGGCAGTGAATACAGCGCGAATTCATGTCTCCAAGACCAATAGACAAGCCACGGCCATGGATTCAGCGCTCAAGCGCCAAAGCCGGGATAGCGGTGGCCCGTGGACCGCGCGCACGGAGACCTCTATACCTACGGTGGGAGCGGTCCACGGACCGCGACACCTCGCTGCTGCCTGGCCGTGTTGGTCGGCCTGGCTGCTGCTGTTGTTGTGCTTGAGCCCGCTGGCGTCGGCGCTGACCTTGGAACAGGCCTTCGATGCGGCGCTGCGTCACGAACCGGACTTTCAGGCGGCGATTCATGACCGCCGCGCCGCCGGTGAATTCAAGGTGCTGGGCCGGGCCAATCTGCTGCCGACGCTGGCCTACAGTTATTCCTGGGGCAAGAACTGGTCGGAGGTGGAACAAGACTCGCTGTTTGGTCCGGTAACCGAGGAACGGGATTACCGCAGCTACAGTTCCTCGTTGAGACTGGAACAACCATTGTTCGATTACAGCGCCTGGGTGGCGCGGGATATTGGCCGCCTGCGCGCGGCGAGGGCGGAACTGGAGTTCGAGGCTCGCCTGCAGGAACTGGTGGTGAGGGTATCGCGAGCCTACACCGATACCCTGGTGGCCTGGTCCCGGCGCCGCTGGGCGCGGGAACAGACGTCGGTATTGACCGCATTGCTGGAGCGCAACGAGGCGTTGCGAAAAGCAGGGGAGGGGACCCTGACCGAAGTGCTGGAAACTCGCTCCCGCCTGGCCCTGGCCCGAGCCGAGTGGCTCGCCGCCGAAGAGCAGGCCCAGGTGGCGGAACGTGGTCTGACACAATTGACCGGGCTGGATCTCAGTGGCTGGCAACCACGGGCGCGGGGCGCGGTGTCGGCGTTGCCGCTGGACGGCGATCTGGCCCGCTGGCGTGAACAGGCGCTGCGCCACAGCCCGGTGCTGGCGGTACGTCGTGAGGATGTGGCGCTGTCGGAGCGGGAAGTGGACCGGCGGAAAGCGGGCCACTGGCCCACGGTCAGCCTGTACGCCAGTACCCGACGCACCGACTCCGACAGCGAGAATACCTACGGCCAGCATTACGATACCGACAGCGTTGGCGTGCAGGTGCAAGTGCCGCTGTACGCCGGCGGCGGTGTCGCCGCCGCCCGGCGCCAGGCGGCCGCCCGCCATGATGCCGAACAACAACGGCTGCTTTCTTCCCGGCAGCAACTATTGTTGGCGGTGGAACAACGTTTCCGCGATTGTCGCGGTGGCGCCTCCCGCCTCGAAGCATTGGCGGAGGCGGTGGCCAGTGCCGAGGCCCTGGTGGAAGCCACCCGTCAGAGCCTGCTCGGTGGCGAGCGCAACAATCAGGACCTGCTGGAAGCGCGCCGGCAGCTGCACGAAGCCCGCCTGGAATGGCTGGGCGCGGGTTACGACTATCTCAATGCCTGGTTGGAACTGCACCAGCAAAGCGGGGTTCTGGGGGTGCGGGAACTGAAAATCGTGGACCAGGCGTTGTACTTTTCCCGATCTCACTCGTCATAGTTGATGGAAGCCGTTGTTTATTGGCATTGCCTTGGTATTTGCATATAGGAATCATCATGACTCAGGCCAACACCGTGGATCTTGTCGAGAAGCCGCTGTCCTTGTGCCTCAAGGAAGGCACCCACCAGATCCATGAAAACCTGGATGATCGTCTGTCCGGTTTCGCGCCGTTCGCTGACGAACACAGCTATCGTTGTTTTCTGCGCATGCAGTTACGGCTGCAATGTGCCACCGCGCCGTTATATCAGGCGGAGGAGCTGCAAGGCCCATTCCCCGGTCTGGCGGAGCGATCCCGTTTGCCGGAAGTGGAAGCGGATTGCCGTGATCTGAACGTGAGCGATTCCGATCTGTCCTTTGATCGCCTGGCGGGCACCACCGCTTTGATCGCCGGTGTGCCGGCGGCGGTAGGCTGGTTGTACACCAATGAAGGCTCCAATCTGGGTGCGGCTTTCCTGTTCAAACTGGCGCGGGACAAACTGGGGCTGAGCGAAAGCCATGGCGCCCGGCACCTGGCCGGGCACCCGGACGGGCGCGGCCTGCACTGGAAGCGGTTCAAGGCGCAACTGGACGCGCTGGGGTTCAGTGAAGAAGACAAAGCTCAAGCGGTGCGAGGCGCGCGGGATGCTTTCGCCTTCGTCAATTCAGCGGCGGAAGAACTGATGGCGGCTTTGCCACGCCCGGCGTGAGTGGCATGCGTATCCTGTTGTGGCGTGCACTGGCGTTACTGGCGCTGGGCACCGCCATGCTCGGTGTGGTGTTGCCCGGACTGCCGACGGTGGAGTTTCTTTTACTATCGGCCTGGGCCGCAGGGCGTGGCTGGCCGGCGCTGGAACGGTGGCTGCTGGCCCACCCCCGTTTCGGGCCGCCGATCCGCCGCTGGCGTGAGTACGGTGCCATCTCCCGGCATGCCAAATGGATGGCGACACTGACCATGTCCATCGGCGTGGTATTGATTCTGCTCTCCTCGCTGCCGCACTGGGCCAAGGGCCTGCTGCCGTTGACCATGGTGGTGGTGCTGTTGTGGCTGTGGCGGCGACCGGAGCGGGAAACCGGGTGTCGCTAACGATGGGCCAGCGAATACATGAGTGGTCTCAAAGCCCTTGTGGGAAGCTTGCTCCGGGGTAGCTACGAAGCCGCCGTGGGAAGCTTGCTTGCAAGCGAATGCTTGGAACGCAGCCCCATTCGCTTGCAAGCAAGCTTCCCACGGCGGTGAGGTAATACCCTGATCAGGACCAGGCCGGATCCGGCGCCAGCCCGGCAACGATGCGCAGCGCCTCCGGCAGAGCGGCGCTGAACGTGTCGCCGTGACCAAGGCCGGGATAGAGACGGCGGTGCGCCTCGACTCTCGGGATGCGATCAAGATCATCGGCGAAGTGATTGAAGGCGGCATTACCCTGTTGTTTCCGTTGCCGGAGCTGGTCCGCGTTCATTTCCGCGGTGACGCGCACCTCATTATCTCCACGGCATAGCCAGACCGGGATGTTCCGCTCCGGCGGTCGCGCCGCCAGATGATCCAGTGATTGCCGCAATAGATTATCCGCCCAACCCAGGGAAGGGCTGACCGGCATATAAATACCAAATGCCTGGGGCCGGGTGCATAGCGTGAACAGTGTGAAAAGGCCGCCGAAAGAATGGCCCCAAAGCGCTTTGCGATTTGCATCCACCTGGGTCCTGCTGGCTACCCAGGGCGTGATGGTGGACTCGATCCGCTCGATAAAAGCAGCGGCGCCACCGCCTTCCCGTTGCGGCCGCCGCGCATCCCGCACCGAGGCCTGTCCTTCAGGCGCGGGCGTATAGTCGTAATGACGAGCCTCCCCGTCGAACAGCAGATCGGTGTCGTAGCCGATCATCACCAGCACCGGCGGTGTCGCTTCGTCGAGTGCCGTCAGCCACTCGGGCCGCAGTCGGCTCAGTACCGCATTGCCGTCAAGCAGATACAGCGCCGGGAAGCCGGCCGGCGGCGGCGGCGTGCGGTCGGGAATCGCCAGCCACACCCGGTGCCGGCGCCGGCCTTCGGCGCCGGCGAAGACACGGCTCTCGAAGCGGTAACCGGCAAGGCCGGTATCCGCCACCGTGGTGCCCATGGTGCGGGTCATATCCGGGCGCGCCGCCGCCGGGCCGGGGAGCACCAGCAAACCGGCGGCGGCCAGCAGGCCCTGGGACAAGCGGCGTCGCTGCAGGTCCATCAGAAGTCCAACACCAGGCCGGCGGTGTAACGGCGGCCGTCCAGCACCATCTCGTAATCGGCGTTGGTCACCTGGCGGTCGCCGACATTATAAACGCCGGCTTTCAGCGTGAGGTGCTCGCTGGCGCGGTAGTTCAGGCCGAGATCCACCATCGAATACCCGGGAGTGCCGTCGGCCATGCTGGTGCGGGATTGGTAGTCCGAAGTGCGGCTGCGATGATTGACCCGCACCCAGCTTTGCAGACGATCGGTGGTTTGCCAGTCGACACCGGCGTTGACCATGTGGCGCGGAATCTTGTTCAGTGGTTCACCCTTGAACTCGCCGGTTTTCTGCTCGGAGTCGGTGAAGGTGTAGCTGGCGTTCAGCAATACCGTCGGTGTCAGATGCCAGGCCAGCGTTGCCTCCACACCCTGCATTTGCGCTTCGTCCACGTTGATGCGGTCGCTGACGAACATGTAGGTCTGACCTTCGTAATCGCAGCTCCAGGTGCTTGGATCGTTGCGGTCGCCGCCATTGTCGCACTCGCGGTATTCGGTGATCTTGTCCTTGAAGTCGGTTTGGAACAGCATCACGCTGGTGGCGAAACCGGATGGCAGATCCAGTGCCAGGCCCATCTCATAGTTAATGCTGGTTTCCGGGTCCAGATCCGGGTTGCCTTTGATGATGGCGCGCGGATGGCCCGCCGGATAGCCACCGCCACCTGTGATGCTGCCCCAGTCATCCGCGGCTTCGCGCAGGGACGGCTGGCGGTAGCCGGTGGAAACACCGCCTTTCAGTGTCAGTGCCGGATTCAGGTGGTATACCGCGTACAGACGCGGCGACACGTGGTTACCGAAGTTCTCGTCCTTGTTGAAGCGCAGCCCGCCGGTCAACGACAGATCATTGGTCAGACGCCATTCGTCCTCGAGAAATACCGCGTACTGCCAGCGGCTGATCTCACTGGTGCTGCTGGTGGGCAGACGGTTGGTGGCGTAGTCGGTGAGCTCCTCGTCCTTGTATTGCGCTCCTGCGGTGATGATATGACGCTCGCCGAACCAGGTGGCCTGGGTGTTGGCGGTCAGGGTTTCCAGCGTAATGCCGTTACGCAGCTCACCGACCCGGTCCGGGTTCTCGGTTTTTTCATTCTGGATGTAGGAGTCGGTGCTCCAGTTCCCGAAGTTGCCATTATGGGTGAGCGCGGCCACCTCTTTGTCGAAACGGCGGTGGGAGGGTTCCGAACCTTCTTCGTAGTATTTGCCCGGTGAGCCGTTTCGTTCCTGGCGGGTTTCCTGATAGGACAAGCCGATTTCGTTGCTCTGATCCGGAGTGAACACCAGTTTGGCGCCACCGCCGCGCACTTTCTGTTCCTCGAAGCCTTCCAGAATCTCGTCTTCATCACGGTGACGAACCTGACCGTTCACCTGCAGACCGAGTTTGTCCTTCAGAAGCGGGCCAGCGAGATACAAATCGGACTGGCGGGCGTTACCGGATTCGGAGTTGTCCTGCAGGGTGGCTTCGGCACCGAAGGAGCCGAGCCATTGATCCGGTACCTTGCGGGTAATGATATTGATCACGCCGCCCATGGCTTCGGAACCGTAAAGAGAGGACATCGGTCCGCGAATCACCTCGATACGTTCGATGGCGCGCAGTGGCGGCAGATAATTCTGCTCCAGGCCGCCGTCGTTGCCGTTGGCGGTGGCTTCACGGCCGGACAGCCGGCGGCCGTCCACCAGAATCATGGTGTACTTCGGCGACATACCGCGCAGGCTGATGTCCTGGCGGGAACCGCCGCCGGTGACGGTGACACCGGGGATGTCCTTCAAGGCATCAGTGACGTCGGTGTAGCTCTTGGTTTCCAACTGCTCCCGGTCAATCACTGAAATCGACGCCGGAGCGTCCGCGATATGCTGCTCGAAGCCGGCGGCGGACACCACCGTCACGGCTTCCAACAGGTGCGGGCTTTGTTCCTCGGCGAGAGCGTGATGAGCGATAAGGGTGGCGGTGCCGGCCAGAATGGCGCGGGGTAGGGCACGCATAGGGAATCGACGTGATGACAACACGGGCAAACCTCTCGAAAAAATAAAAAGTGGCCGGCCAGCCTGCCTGGTGTGCTGTTAAACACCACACCAGGGTCTGTTGGCGGCGGCCATAAAAATGGCACTCCCCTCTCCGGGAGAGGAGAGCCGGCGAAAGGGCCGGATGACGGCCTGATTGAGAAAGCTTTATATAATAATGGTTCTCATTTGTAAATGGGATTGCGTTGCGTTTCTTCGGGTTACATGGAATATGCCACCGAGGCAGGTCGCTTTTGGCAATGGTCATGATCGCGGGAATCGGCAATGCTGCTGTTTTCTTTTGGCGGGAGGTAAAACAGTGGCTCTGACCGATGATTTCAAATGGGTGATGAACGCGCCGTTTCTCAAGCTGCTTGGATTGGAAGCCGTCAGCGTGGAGAGCGGCCGGGTGGTTTCGAGGCTGACCGTGCGTGAGGACCATCATCAGCAGAATGGCTACGTCCATGCCGGTGTGGTGGGCACCATGGCGGATCATACCGCCGGCGCCGCGTCCGCCACGGTGATGGCGGAAGGGTTCATGCCGCTGACCATCGAGTTCAAGGTCAATCTGTTGCGTCCGGCGGTGGGGCGGGCCCTGGTGTGTGAGGCAAACGTATTGAAAGCCGGCAAGGCGGTGACGGTGGCGGAATCGGAGGTGTTCGCCGAGGACGACAACGGCGAACGCAAACTGGTGGCGAAAAGCACCGTTACCCTGGCGGTGGTGCCGCGGCGGTAACCGGGAGCGGTAGGCTATGAAGCCGCTGTGGGAGCCAGCCTGCTGGCGAATGAGCCCTTCCGAACGATGGAAAAATTCGCCAGCGGGGTTGGCTGCCACAGAATGTTGCCCTGGTGTACCAGCCAGGGCGTGGCATTCAATCCAGCCGTTTATGCACCCGCGTCACCGCGACAACCAGCAGGACCAGGGCGAAGGCGGCCAGGGCCAATAACTCCGGCCACAGATCGCTGAGTCCGGCGCCGCGCAGCATGATGCCCCGTGCCAGGCGGATGAAATGGGTTAGCGGCAGCACCTCGGCGATCCATTGAGCGGCCTTGGGCATGCCTTCATAGGGAAACATGAAGCCGGATAGCAGAATCTGCGGCAGAAACGTGAAGATCGCCGCCTGGATCGCCTGGAACTGACTGCGCACCAGGGTGGAAATAAAGATACCTAGCGCCAGGCTGGCGATGATGAACAGCAAAGCCGCCAGATAGAGTTCAAGCGGCGAGCCCCGCACCGGCACCTGGAAAATCCACTTTCCCAGCAGCAGCACCAGCGAGGTCTGAATCAGGCCGATGGCGATGAAGGGCAGTACCTTTCCCAGGGTCAGCTCCGCCGAGGACAGCGGCGTGGTGATGAGGAATTCCAGGTTGCCCTGTTCCCGTTCCCGCACCAGCGCGATGGCGGTGAACATGACCATGGTCATGGTCAGGATCACGCCGATCAGCCCGGGCACGGTGTTCAGCGGCGCGTTGCGGTGCGGATTGTAGTAGGGCAGCACTTCCACCGAAGCCGTGCTGGTGGCGCCGCGCAAAGGGAATTGGGCGATTTGGCGGGCGGCTTGTTGCACTACCTGGTCGGAACCGTCGACGATCAGTTGCAACGGCGGTCGTTGACCTTGCCGGCGGCGCTCGAAATCCGACGGAATGATCAGCACCGCTTTCACTTCTCCCCGTCGCAACAGGGCCTCGCCGGTGGCCGGATGAGGCACGGCGCGATTGAAATTGAACACTCGTGATTGCTGTAGTTCCGCCACCACCCGCCGGCTTGTTTGTGTTTGGGCCTGATCCACCACGGCGGCGGGCAGGTGGCGCACATCCATATTGATGGCGTAGCCGAACAGGATCAGCTGCAGGGTGGGAATGCCGATGATCATGCCGTAGGTGAGGCGGTCCCGGCGCAGCTGCCGCAGTTCCTTGATCACCACCGCGAGCAGGCGCGCAAGGCTGAAACGATCGCTCACGATGCTCCCTCCGTGTGGCCGTGGGTGGCGGCGACGAAGACATCTTCGAGATTGACCCCGGTGTAGTCCACCTCGCCTTCGATGCCCTCCTTATGCAGAGCATCACGTACCGCTGGTAACTGATCCGGGGACGAGACCAGCACCCGCAGGCTGGCGCCGATTTGCGCGCAGGACCGCACGCCGTCCAATGTTTGCAATACCGTCTGGGCCTTTCTCGGCGTTGCCGTTACCACCAGCAAGGGCGTCGCGCCGACCTCGGCTTTCAGTCGCTCGGGGCTGCCCTGAGCCATCAGCCTGCCTCGTTGCAGGATAGCCAGTTGGTGGCAACGTTCCGCCTCATCCATGTAATGGGTGGAGACCAGCAGCGTGGTGCCGGCGTCGGTGAGGGCGAACAGCTCGTCCCAGAAATCCCGCCGCGATTGCGGGTCCACGGCGCTGGTGGGCTCGTCCAGGAACAACAGTTCCGGCCGGTTCAGTACCGCGGTGGCCAGGGCCAGGCGCTGTTTCTGGCCGCCACTGAGCGTGCCCGCCAACTGGCCGGTCAGCTCTTCCAGATGATAGCGATGGCAGAGTTCTTCCACCCGCTGGCGGGTATGCGAGCGGCTCAGTCCGAACAGCCGGGCAACGAACTCCAGGTTCTCGCGCACGGTCAGATCGCGGTACAGCGAGAACGTTTGTGTCATGTAACCGGCCCGGCGTTTCAGCGCTTCGGCGTGTTTCGGGATGTCCAGGTCGAGCACGCGGATATCGCCCTCACTGGGTAACAGCAGGCCGCAGAGCATGCGGATGGTGGTGGACTTGCCGCAGCCATTGGGGCCGAGAAAGCCGTAGACCTGGCCGCGCGGCACACTGAGATCCAGGTGATCGACGGCGGTGAAGTCGCCGAACCGGCGGGTCAGATCATGGGTCTCGATGGCGTTGTCAGTGCTCATCGTCTTGCTCTGGCCAGACCTGACAGGGGACGCCCGCCGGCAACTCGCGGGCGGCGTCTCCGAGCAGCGTCAACTCCGCCATATAGGACAGCCGGGCGGCATCGTCACCGCTGAGCGCGTAGTAGGGGGTGAAGGCCGGGTCCTGACGGATGCCGCGCACCTCGGCGTCGAAGGGCGTGTCGATGCCGTCCACGGCGACACGGAAGCGATCGCCGGGCCGGATCGCCGCCCGCCGGGGTTCCGGGATATAGACCCGCGCGTAAGGCGCGTCGCCACCGAGCAGGCTGACCAGCACCGCGCCCTGGGCGGGTTGATCGCCGAGCCGGTGGGGCAGGGCATCCACCCGGCCGGTGGTGGGGGCCACTGCGTCCAGACGTTGCCGCTGGCGCTGTAACTCCGCCACGGCCGCCTGTGCCGCCAACAAGGCGGCACGCGCCTGATCCAACTGTTCCGGGCGGGTGCCGGCGAGCAGTTCGTCCAGCCGTGCCTGACGGGCGTCCACCTGAGCGCCGAGACTGCTCACTCGGGTACGGGCGTCGTCCAGATCGGCGCGAGCCACGCTGCCCCGTTCGAACAGCGTTTGTGTCCGCCGCAGATCCTGCCGCGCCAGGGCGTGTTCGCTGCGCGCCTGGGCAAGTTCGGCACGGTTGGCGTCGATGGTTTCCTGCCTCGGGCCGCTTTCCAGCTCGGCAAGCCGGGCCTGTTGCCCGGCCAGGTCCGCCCGCGCCGCGTCCAGCCGTGCCTGTACCCGGGTCGGGTCCAGGCGCAGCAAACGCTGGCCGGCGGTCACCGCCTGACCTTCCCGCACGGCCAGTTCGATGACCGGTTCGGAGGCTTCGGCCAGGATCGCCACGCGGTCCCATTCGATAGTGCCGAGCAGGGGCTCGGGTTGGTCGCCGCAGCCGGAGAGCAGCAGCAATAAGGTGGTGACGACAGCGTAATGCGTGATGGGAGCGGAGTGGTCGCGGATTGCTTTCACGCCTTTATCCTCCGGTCAGACCGCCGTGCAGCAAGGCGCGCACATGGCGGATCAGGGTGGCGGTGTCGATGTTCTGGTTGCCCGGAAAACGGGACCACAGCGAGCGGGTGGCAAGGGCGAAGATCGTCAGGCCGATCAACGATATTGGTACCAGGCGCGGTTCGATATCCGGGTTCAGCAGGCCTCGCCGTTGATCCCGTTCGATCGCATCGGTGATGGTGCCGGCGACTCGTGGTGCCACTTCCCGCACCAGCATTTCGCGCAATTGGCCGCCTTCGGTCAGCACTTCCCGTACCCACAGTGGGGGAAGCCAGGAGGCACCCGACACGGTTTCCAGTATTGTCACAACGAAGCGGTCGAGAATCTGGCCGGCGCCGTCGTCCGGGGCGTGTTCGGTGATGCTGTCAAGGGCGGGGGCGATCAGCGCCAACAGGCGTTCCCGCACTACCGCCTCCACCAACTGTTCCTTGTTGCCGAAATAGTAGTGCATCAATGCCGGGGTAACGCGTGCTTCGCGGGCGATACGGCTTAACGGGGTGCCGCTGATGCCGTGTTCGCTGAACTGTCGCACCGCCACATCCAGCAGTTGTGAGCGCTGATCGGGACCGGTTCCGGTTTCCGGGCGCCCGGGCCGGCGGCCACGGGGAGGGCTCATGGTGACTCTCTCTGATAACGGTATCCGGCAATTTAATTAATAATTAATTTAATTACCAGCCCCATGGAAAATTTCACCGATCGGCATGGGCGTCGACGGCGCCGACAGTCTGGATTGGCGGTATCACCATGCCAATCGCCGGCGCTTTTATTTATCATTGGGCCTTTCCCGGGGGATGGCCGGGGCAGGCGGCTTTTTCGCCGCCGCGCAAGCCGTCGTCCCCACGTTCAGGATCGCGGATGAATCAACGAAGAACCATCAATGTGCGGCGAGTGGTCAAGGTGCTGCAGGGGGCGGCGCGCAGCGGCGTGAGCATCCCCGAGTTGCTGGACCAGTGCGGTATCGAGCGGCGGGTTCTGGAGCAGCCGGACGCCCGCATCGAGCGGGACACCTTTATCCGGCTGATGCTGCTGGTGATGGAACAGACCCAGGATGAGTTCCTCGGCTTCGGCCAGGGCCGCAAGTCCAAGCCCGGCACCTTCTCGATGATGGCCCACGCGGTGATCAATTGCCCGACCCTGGATGCGGCGGTGCGCCGGGGAATCCGCTTCTATGAGCTGTTTGACCTCAACATGCGCACCTGGCTGCGGCGCGAAGGCGACCAGGCCCGGCTGATCACCGAAGTCGATCCGCGCCTGGATTTTCGTGATGTGATCATCGATGCCATGCTGTTTCTCAGCCTGCGCTTCATGAGCTGGCTGGTGGGCAAGGTGGTGGAGCCCCAGGCGGTTTACCTGGATTACCAGCCGCTCAAGGAGGACGATGAGCACCGCTTCATGTTCAACTGTCCGACCTATTACAATAGCGGCGTCAATCAGGTGGTGTTTCCCGTCCACTACCTGGATCTGCCTCTGGTGAGAAATGAGCTGTCATTGTCCCATTTCCTGCGTGAGTCTCTGGCGCAGTTGTTCGAAGGCAATGTGCATAACGTGGGTTTGCCGGCGCGCATTCGCGGTTTGCTGTCCGAGGATTACGGTGGCCATTTCCCGGACTTCGGTGAAGTCTGCCGGCGTTTGCAAATGACACCGCAAACCCTGCGCCGCCGTCTCAAGGATGACAACACCAGCTATCAGGAAATCAAGGACTCGATCCGCAAGGACGCCTCGGTGTATTACCTGTCCAAAGCGGAACTCAGTATTGACGAAATCGCCTTGTTGATGGGCTTCAGTGAAGCCAGCTCGTTTCACCGGGCGTTTAAGAAATGGACCAACATGACCCCGTCGGCGTACCGGCGGACCCACTTTGGAGAAACGAATGAGCACCCCTGACGCCGCCACCGCGCGGTTGCTGGTGACCTGTCCGGACCAGCCCGGCATCATCAGCGCGGTTTCCACCTTCTTCTATAACCATGGCGCCAATATCACCGATCTGGATCAGCACTCCAGCGATACCCAGGACGGTACTTTCTTTTTGCGCCTGGAATTCCAGACTCCGGATCTGGATTGCTCGCGGGATGCCCTGGAAAATAATTTCCGCAAGCGGGTGGCGGAACGGTACGGCATGCAGTGGCACATCAGCTACGCCGCCGAGAAGAAGCGCATGGCGATCCTGGTGTCCCGTCATGACCACGTGCTCATGGACTTGCTGTGGCGGGTCTCGAGGGATGATCTGTCCGCCGACATCACCATGGTGATTAGCAACCACGACGATCTGCGCGACGAGGTGGAGCGCTTCGACATTCCCTATCATCACATTCCGGTGACCCGGGAAAACAAGGCGGAAGCCGAGGCCCGGGCGCTGGAATTGCTGGAAGGCCAGGTGGATGTGATCGTGCTGGCCCGCTACATGCAGATTCTCAGCCCGGAGTTCGTCGCCCGGCATCCCCATCGCATCATCAATATTCACCATTCTTTCCTGCCGGCCTTCGTCGGCGCCAACCCTTACCAGCAGGCCTGGGACCGGGGCGTCAAGCTGATCGGCGCCACCAGTCACTACGTCACCGAGGATCTGGACCAGGGGCCGATCATCGAGCAGAACGTACAACGCGTCTCCCACCGCCATTCGGCCAGGGAGTTGCGCGCCCTGGGGCAGGACGTGGAACGCCAGGTAATGCAGCGCGCGGTACGCTGGCACCTGGAGGACCGGGTCATCGTCGACGGCAACAAGACGGTGGTGTTCGTTAAGTAAAGGCAATGAATAGTGGACAGTTAACAGGGAATAGTTAACAGGGAATAGTTGCGCGACAACCGGACGGAGTGATCCGCAATTCAGGAGGCCGCGCTCAAAACCCGGGTGCGGCATCTTTGTCCTGAAAAACGCCGCGGTTCAAATTGGCATCTGCTGATACGCAAACGGCTATTGCGAAACCGCAATCTGTTTTGACTTTCGCTGTTCACTATTCACTGTTAACTATTAACTGCTTTCCCGAGGGTTTATGGCTGAGCAACCACACCGCTATCTGGCCCTGTGCCGGCCCGGGTTTGAGTCGGATCTGGCGGCGGAGCTGTCGGATCGGGCCGCTGATCTGGGCGCCGCCGGTTATCCGCAGGCGCAACCGGATAGCGGCTGCGTGTTCTGGGAGAACCTGCAAGGGGATCCGGCGCCGATTCTGGAGAGCGGGCTGATTTTCGCGCGGACCTTCTATCCGCTGGTGGCGGCGTTCGATGATTTGCCGGAGCGGGATCGCATCGGTGCCCTGTGGCCGGAGTTAAAACGTAACGGCCCTTACACGGAGCTGTATCTGGAACACGCGGACACCAATGACCGCCGTGAACTGGCCGGCTTCCTGCGTGGCTTCCGCAAGGCGCTGGAGCCGCGTCTGCGTAAGGAAGGCGTGCTGCGCGCAAATTCCAGTCGACGTCTGCATCTGTATTTCGACGATTCCCGCCATGGCTATATTGGCGTCAGCCCGTCCCGGCTGCCGTTGCCCGAAGGGGGTATTCAACGGCTGCGGCTGGCGCCGGAGGCGCCTGGAAGAAGCAATGCTGCGTTTCCTCGGGCGCGGCCGGCCGGAGGGGCTGCACACCGCGGTGGACCTTGGCGCGGCGCCCGGCGGTTGGAGCTGGCAGCTGGCGCGCCTGGGCATCAAGGTCACCGGTATCGACCATGGTCGCCTCGATACCCGCCTGCTGGAGGAATACCCGGTGCGTCACGTTTCCGCCGACGCCTTCACCTGGCGCCCGGAGCGACCGGTGGACCTGGTGGTTTGCGATGTGGTGGACAAACCGGCCCGCACGCAATCATTGATGTTGAAATGGCTGACCCAGGGCTGGGCCCGGACCGCCTTGTTCAATCTGAAATTGCCGATGGCGCGCCGTTATCGTGAGTCGCGGGTGCTGTTGGAGCGATTGGCGGAGGGCATGGAAAAACAGGGCCTGGCCGCCCGTATCAACGCCGCGCATCTGTACTACGACCGCGAGGAAATCACTGTCTGGGTGGATACTCGTGCCCCCTGAGCGCGGTCCGGCCCCGGCATACGTACTGCTGACTCTGGCCGGACTCTATTTTCTGCAAGGCCTGCCGTCCGGTTTATTGGCCAAGGCGGTACCGGCGCTGGCCCGGGAAGCGGGGCTGTCCACCGAATGGATCGGTCTGCTGGCCCTGGCGGCGTTGCCCTGGGCGCTGAAGTTCCTGTGGGCACCCTGGGTGGATCCGATGGCCGGTGCCCGCGCCGGTCACCGCCTGCGTTGGGTGGCGGCGGCGCAAGTGCTGGTGATGGCGCTGTTGCTGGTGCTGTCGTTGTTGGAGCGCCCGCTTTGGTTTGGTGAGGCGTTTCCGGTTCTGCTGTTGATCCTGTTTCTGATCAATCTGGCCAGTGCGACTCAGGACGTGGCCGCCGATGGCCTGGCGGTACGCTGGTTGCGGGGTGATCTGTACGGCCTGGGCAACGGCATCCAGGTGTCCGGTTACAAGGTCGGGCTGATTCTCAGTGGTGGTCTGTTTCTGATCGCCAACGACCTGATTGGCTGGCGCGGCTCATTGTGGTTGCTGACCATCATGATTGGCGTGCTGTTGATTGGGATTCTGCGTTTCCCGGAGCCGGCGGAGGCCGCGGCGTCGTTTCCACGGCGCCGTGGCGTGCGGTGGTGGTGGCGGCGGTCGCGTGGCTTCTGGTGGCGGCCGGGGCTGCTGCCCTGGGCTGTGATCCTGCTTGGTTACAAGGTGGGTGACGGGTTTGGTAGCCGCATGATCAAGCCCTATCTGGTGGATCAAGGCTGGACACTGGCCGCCATCGGACGGCTCGATCTGGTGGCCTCTCTGGTGGGGCTGCTCGGCGCCTTGCTGGCCGGCGTGCTGATGCGCCGCTGGGATTACCGGCGTGCCCTGGTGGGGCTGGGCCTGGGGCAGGGGCTGGCGTTCGTGGGCTGGTGGTGGGTGGCGCGGGCTGATGCCGCGACGCCGTTGATATGGATGGTCTCCCTGTTTGAACAGGCGGCGGACGGTGCCTCCACGGTGGTCTTGTTCGTGGTGATGATGGCTTACTGCCGGTCGGGCTCGGAAGGTGGTGACTACACGCTGCAAGCGTCATTGCAACTGATGGCGGTGGGGATGTTCACGTTGGCCAGCGGATTCAGCGCCGGCTATTTCGGCTACGCTGGTCATTTCCTGCTGGCGGCGCTGTTGGGCTGCGCGGTGGCCTTGCTGGCCCTGGCCTGGCGCCCGCCGCTTGGGCCCGGCGCGGCAGGGCGTTATACTGGCGCGCCCGATCACTCCTGACCCTTCGCGGAAACACCATGTCCGACGCCATTGACGCCCAGCACCACTTTGACGCCACCGGTCTGCTATGCCCGGAGCCGGTGATGTTGCTGCACAGCAAAGTGCGTGACATGGCGCCGGGCGAGGTATTGGAAGTCCGCGCCACGGATCCCTCCACCGAACGGGATATCCCCAAGTTTTGCCAGTTCCTGGGCCACACTCTGTTGGCCCGGCGGCAGGATGGCGAGCTGTTCCTTTATTGGATCGAGAAGAAGCGCTGAGGCGGAATTTCGCTGGCAAGCCAGCTTCCCACAGCCTCTTAGAGCCCCCTGTGGGAAGCTGGCTTGCCAGCGAATGCTTTTGTGTCCTTTCCTGTCCTTTTTCAAACGCGATTCCTCTCCGAATCTTTCCTTCATTTCAATGAATTTTTTGTTGTTCTTTGTTGAATCAAAGACATCATCGACAACGAATAACCTCATAAAAAATAGTGCTTTGCGCGATTTCCAGGGCCCAGTTCCTATTTCATGACATCGCACTTGTTTTCTCTTTCCTGTCCTGGCTAGATGCTGTCATCGATTGTTCAGACGAATCGGTTAGAACGATAACCGTGACACCGGGAAGACGGTGACGCTCGGGATGCAAGCCGCTTATAACGCCGAACATAACATCAGATAAGCAACGCCAAACAGGGACCATGGTTCCGGTTTCTGCCGGACGGGAATCGCCGTGCCATGGCGCGGCCAAACACATCATCAAGGATGGAGAAGGAACATGGCGGGTGACACCGGCAATACGTTGAAAACACGCTACGTGCCCATCGAGCGGATTTCCTTCATCGACATGAAGGAGATGTATGGACTCTACGAAAAGTACTATCAGAACGTGTCCCTGGAGGTCTTCGTCAAGGATATGTCGGAGAAGAGCGGTGTCTTCATGGTACGCCGGACACTGGACCGGCAAGTGGTGGGTTTTTCAACATTGAAAACCGTGCCGATGAGTGTCGGGGGGCGCACCGCCACCGGCGTCTTCAGTGGTGATACCATCCTTGAGAAACAATACTGGGGGGATCGCTCCCTGCAGACTGCTTTCCTGCGCTGGATGGTGCGGGAAAAAATGAAGCGGCCAACAAGAACGCTGGTATGGCTGCTGATCTCCAAGGGCTACAAGACTTACTTACTGCTGGCCAATAACTTCAATCGGTACTATCCCCATCCCGATGGTGAGCATCAGGATCTGGCGGCATACGTCGACCATTACTGCGAGAAGCTCTACTCCGACAGCTATTGTGCCGAGCGCAAGTTGCTGGACTTCGGTGACAACTATTCCTCGCTCAAAGGCGCGGTGGCACCGATTTCCCAGGAAATGCGCGACGGCAACGTCAAGATCCGCTTCTTCGAAGAGCGCAATCCCACCTGGGAGCGGGGCACCGAACTGCCCTGTGTGGGCATCTTTGATCGCGGCACGGTGCAGGCCTACCTGGCCAAACTCTGGCGTAAGCGGCCCCGCCGTCTGCGTTTGGCCGTTCGCCCGGCGGCTTACGAGTAAGGAGAGGTTATGCTCAGCCAACGGCTATTGCATCTGGGGGTGCTGCCCGCCGGGCGGCGTTTCCGTACCGGGCTCTCCCATTTGGAACAGACCCAGCGATTCCGTCATCGCCAGTTGATGCGGCAGGTGGCGGCGTCAGCAGTGGGGCGGGAGCAAGGGATCGGCGAGGACTGGTCCTGGGAGCGTTTCGCCGAACGACTACCGGTTACCAGCTATGAGGACTGGCGCCTCCGGGTGGAGCAGGGCAGACGGGAGGGCGCCAATCCGCTGATCGCCTCGCCCACCGCCCGTTACCAGCCCACCAGCGGCTCCACCTCGGCGATCAAGTGGATTCCGTACAGTCGCGCCTTTCTCGGTGAACTGGACGGCGCCATCGGCCCCTGGCTGGCGGACCTTTATCATCGTTATCCGAAGCTGCGGCGCGGCCGGCACTACTGGTCGCTGTCCTGGATGCCCACCGCGCTGCGGCAGTCTCTTGGCGAGGAATTGAATGACGATCTGGCGCTGATGTCCTGGGGCAAGCGGCTGATCGCCGGCGCCACACAGAGCGTGCCGTCCTCGGTGGCTTTGGCCCGTACCTCCGACGATTCCCTGTTCGCCACTCTGGCGCACTTGGTCGCCGACCGCCGCCTGAGCCTGCTGTCGGTGTGGAGTCCGACCTTCGGCATTGGCCTGCTGGAAGGTCTGGCCAAGTGGCGCGAGGAACTGGCGCAAGTGCTGAGCCGTGGTGACTGGGGGGCGCGGCGGGCCGCGATGGCGGCGTCCAGGTGTCCGCGCAGTCCTCGTGGGGCGGCTTTGCTGCGAGCCTGGGACGGTGAACTGACGGCGGATTTTTTCCTGGCGCTGTGGCCGGCGCTGGCGCTGGTCAGTGCCTGGGATACCGCCGCGTCGGAGCCCTGGGCGCGGCGCCTGCAAGCGCTGTTGCCGCACGCGGATTTTCAGGGCAAGGGACTGTGGGCCACCGAAGGGGTGGTGACCTTTCCCTGTCAGGGCCGTTACCCGCTGGCGTATCGCAGCCACGTGTATGAGTTCCAGGATCCGGATGACGGAGCCATCCATGCCCCCTGGGAGCTGGAAGCCGGGCAGCGGGTGATGCCGTTGCTGAGTACCGGCAGCGGCTTGCTGCGCTACCGGCTCAATGACTTGGTGGAAGTGACCGAACATTGGCGCACCGTGCCTTGCCTGCGTTTCCTCGGGCGGCGTGGCACCGTTGATCTGGTCGGCGAGAAGCTGACTGGCGAGGTGGTCAATGAGGCTTTCGCGCGGGCGCCGTTGCCACCCGGCGTAACGCCGGTGGGCGTGGTGGCCTGTGATGACGCCGGCGATGGCAAACCCGGTTATCTGGCGCTATTGGAAGGGTCGCCGCAAGTGCCGGTGGCGTCGCTGGCCGAGCATCTGGAGCAGGCGCTTGGTGGCCATTTTCATTATCGTCTCGCACGCAATCTGCACCAGTTGGCGCCGCTGCGGTGTGTGGTGCTGGCGGACATGCGCGAACGCTATCTGGGCCATTGCCGGGACCAGGGCATGATCGAGGGCAACATCAAGATCGAGGCCCTGCGTGCCTGGCCGGGAACCGCGCCGGCTTTCCTCGCGCCATCGCCGGTTTCAGCCTGAGGAGGGGGCCCATGCGTATTCGAAGAGCCACCAGCCAGGACAACCCGGCGATTCTGGCGCTGCTGGAAAACACGCCACAACCTGGGGCGATGACCCTGACGTTTGAACGGCGCCCGGATTATTTTCGGGGCGCGGCCATTACCTGTGAAGAACCGGAAGTCTGGTTGGCGGAAAGTGACGGGCCATCGCCGGAGCTGGGCGCGGTGTACAACGTGGGCCGTCGCCGGGTGTGGGTGAACGGTGATTGCGTGCCAATCCGCTATGCGCACGATTTGCGTATTGCCCCCCGGCACCAGGGCAGCCGCTTGTTGTTTCGCCTGTTCCGCACGTTGAAAGCCACTTTGCATCAGGAGGAGTGGATGCAGACGGTGATCCTGCGCGATAACGGCGTGTCGCGGAACACCGTGGCCAGCGGCCGCGCCGGGCTGCCGCGCTATTATCCGTTCGGCGCCATCGAAACCAGCGTGATTTACACACGGCCTGGTCGCTTCCAGGCACCGACGGGGCTTTCCGTGCGCGCCATGACCGGGGCCGATCTTGGCGCGCTGCTGGCGCTGCTGGAGCGGGAAGGGCCGCGCAAGCAGTTTTTTCCCTGGCTGGACCTGAGTGAGCTGCATTCCTCTCCCTACTTTCACGGCCTGAGTCTTGGCGACTGGGTCGGTGTCTGGCAGGGGACGACGCTCAAAGGCGTATTGGGAAGCTGGAATCAAAGCGATATCAAACAGACGCGGGTCAATGGCTATCGCGGTGCTCTGCAGTGGTTGCGGCCGCTGCATAATGTCACCCGTCCGCTGCATGGCGGTTTGCGGCTGCCGGCGCCGGGCGAGTGTTTGTCGTTCGTCACCTTGCACACTCTGGTGACGGAGAACAATGACCCGCAATGGCTGGCGCCACTGCTGGAGCACGCCCTGCATGCCCATCATCGTGATCACGGGGCGGTGGTGTGCGGCTTCTTCATCCAGGACCCGTTACGCGACGCGGTGCGTGGCCTTCGCCGTCGTACTCTGCTCAGCGACCATTATCTGGTCAGCTATGGCGAAGACCCGCGCCCGCGACTGGACCCGGAACGGATCCCTTACGTGGAAGTGGCCCGACTATGAAGGTGGTGGAGAAAGATTATATCGGCATGTGGTACCAGGCTCGGCGCCGCTGCGGTATCGACGACGCTATCCACTTCGCCGTGATGGATCCGGATGGCGTCGGCGAGCGCTACTATTCGATTCCTCATCGGCATCACGATGGCATCGGCGGCTTGCTGGTGTTGTTGCGGCAATGGGGCGTACCTCTACCACCGGTGCCTCGCAGTCGCCAGAGCGCGTCGCCGCCCCTCTGGCAATGGTTGAGGGCTCAGGGCGCGCCGCCCGGTCAGCCGCTTCCCTGGCGCCGTCTCCGTGGGCCCGAACCCCATGGTCAGGTGGAAACCATCTGTTTCGATCCCGAAGCCACGGCGGCGATCATGGCGCGGGCGAAGCAGGAGCAGGGTTCGTTGAACAGTTTATTGCTGCATCGTCTGCATCGGGCGGTAGGCGAAACGCTGTTGGAGACGCCGTCCACCGGCAGCTGGTTGTATCCGGTGAACATGCGTGGCGCGGTGAGCCGTGCCCGGGATGACATGAACCTGTCCAGTGGCTTCTATGTGCCGGTGGCACCGGAGCAATCGGTGGCGGCGCTGTACACCACTTTGCGCGAGAGGTTGCGCCAGCAGCAGCACTGGCGTTTCTGGCACCTGGCGCATGTCGGCCGCTGGATTGGCGAGCGCGGGGTGGATTGGTTATGCCGGCGCCTGCTCGAGGGGCCCGGTCATATCGGCTCCTTCAGTAATCTGGGGGTTTGGCGGCTCGATCTTGGCGCCGCCGGCTTTTCCGATTCCGCTTGCCTGGCGGTATGCGGGCCGGGCAGTCCCAACCACCCGGTCGCTAATGGCGCCATTATCGTCAACGGCCGGTTGACCCTGTCACTGCGGGTGGACGCCTCTTTGACGGCGGGGCGTCTGGCCACACGAAAATGTTTGAATCTGTGGCGTCATTTTTTGTTGGAAGAGGGGGCTGGACGCTAGAAGCCGGACGCCGGACGCTTTAGAACATCGAGGCGTGGAGCATTGCGGATATAAATGAACGCTTTCAATGCTTGCGAGGGCGGCGGGCCCGGTTTTTCATCATTGGCGTCCGGCGTCCGGCGTCCGGCGTCCCGCTCTTATGCCACGTTCTCGTTACTCTCCGGCTCCGCATTCTTGCGCTTGCCGGCGAACAATCCGGTTACGTCGTCCATCACCATATAGAGCGTCGGAATCAATACCAGTGTGATCAAAGTGGCGAAGACGATGCCGAAGGACAGCGATACCGCCATCGGTTTCACCACCTGCGCCTGCAAACTGAATTCCAGGAACACAATGGGCACCAGCCCCAGAAAGGTGGTCAGCGACGTCAGAATGATCGGCCGGAACCGGGCCCGTGCCGCCTTGATCGCGGCTTCCACCAGCGGCTCGCCGTCGCGGCGGTAGCGATTGACGAAATCCACCAGGATCAGACTGTCGTTCACCACCACGCCGGCCAGGGCGACGATGCCGAACATGGACAGCAGGCTGAAGGGCATGCCCAGCACCAGATGTCCGACCGCGGCGCCGATGGTGCCGAACGGGATCACCGACATGATCATCAGTGGCTGCACATAGGACTTCAATGGGATCGCCATCAGCGCATAAATCAGAAACAGAGCCAGGCCGGTGCCATACAGCAGATCGACCATCATCTTTTCCTGCTCCCGGGTGGCGCCGGTGACACGATAGCTGACCCCGGGGTGATGGCTGAGAATGTCCGGCAGCTGAGTTTCGATCAAATCCTTGGTGATGCGGCCGGGCTCGGCCACCGCCTTGTCCACCCGGGCGGTGATGCTGATCGAGCGCTGGCGGTTGAAGCGGCGGATGGTGGCCGGGCTGCTGCCCATGTCCAGATCGGCCACGGCGGAGAAGGGCACCGCCTGGCTGTCGCCGGTGCGAATGCGCATGTCTTCCAAATAGCCTTCGGATTGCCGTTCCGACCTGGGGTAGCGGACCATGACTTTCACTTCGTCCTGGCCGCGCTGGATGCGTTGCACCTCCTCGCCGTAGAACGCCTGGCGCACCTGCCGCGCCAGATCCCGCTGGCTCAGTCCCAGCAGTTCCGCTTCCGGTCTGATCCTGAGCTGGATTTCCCGCACCCCGCTGTCATGGGAATTGCGCAGGTCGTAAACGCCGTTGTAATCCCGCAATCGTTGTTCCAGTTCGGCGCTGGCCGCCTCCAGATGCGCCTGATTCTGGCCCACCAATTCCAGTGAGATATCGTTGTCGTCCGGGCCGCCCTCGCCACCTATGTGGAAAGTCCGGGCGCCGGGAATGCGGCCGACTTTTTCCCGCCAGCGCCGTGACAGTTCCGGCACCGACACCAGACTGTTCTCGCTCTTCACCAATTCCACCATGATGCCGCCGGAGGTGTCGCTCTCGGTCCACGCCAGTTGGGTACGCACCAGCGGCTCGCTCAACCCCAGCTCCTGCTGGAGTTCCTGATCCACTTCAGTGAGCGCCTGGCCGATGGTGTCCAGGTTGGTCTGGGTCACGTAGGCCGGCGTGCCCTTGTTCATTTCCAGTTCCACCTGAACGAAGTCACCGCTCAGATCGGGAATGAACACCACCCGCAACAGGCCGCCGACAAGCAGGCCCACGGCCAGAATCAGCACCGAGAGGGCCCCGGCCAGCGCCAGATAACGATGGCGCAGGATACGCCGCAGCAGGGGCAGATAGGTGTTGTCGACGAAACGGAACAACCCGTCGGAGAAGCGCCGCTGGAAGCGGATCATCCTGTTCGGTTTCAAGGTCTCCGCGGGGGCGTCGCGCATGTGCGCCAGATGGGCGGGCAGAATCAGTTTTGATTCGATCAGCGAATAAAACAGGCAGATCACCACAACGCCGCCGATGGAGGCGAAAAACTGCCCCCAGATGCCGGAGACCAGCAGGATCGGCAGGAACGCGGCCATGGTGGTCAGCACGCCGAAGGTGGCGGGGCCGGCCACATCGAGCACACCCAGCACCACGTTATTGGTGGAGTGGCCGTCCCGTTGAATCCGCGTGTAGGCGGATTCGCCGATAATAATGGCGTCGTCGACGACGATGCCGAGCACCACCAGAAAAGCGAACAAACTGATCAGATTGATGGTGATGCCGAACAGCGGCAGCGTGAACAGCGTGCCGAGAAAGGCGGTGAGCAGTCCGGCCATGACCCAGAACGCCAGTTTCAGGCGCAGGAACAACGACAGGATCAGAAACACCAGCACCGCGCCCATCAACAGGTTTTCCGACATCATGTTGAGCCGGCCTTCCAGGTAGTAGGACACGTCGATCATCCAATTCACCTGGACGCCGTCGGGCAGACTCTCCTGCATCCGGTCCACATAGCCGCGGACTTCCCGGGACAGCGCCAGAGCATCCTGTTCGCCCAGGGCCAGCACCCGAATGCCGACGGCGGGGCGGCCGTTGTGAGTGAGGTAGTAGTTGTCCTCGACGAAACCGTCGCGGATATCGGCGATGTCGCGGAGCAGCAGGCGACTGCCGTCCGGGTTGGTGCGCACCACGATGTCCTCGAAATCCCGGCCCACGTAAGCCTGGCCCACGGTACGCACCAGTATATCGCCGCCGGCGGCCTGGATCCGGCCGCCGGGCAGGTCCAGGGAGGAGCGCCCCACCGCGTCCGCCACTTCGGTCAGCGTCAGGCCGTAGTTGCGCAGGGTCTCCTCGCTGACCTCGATACCGATTTCATAGGGGCGATCACCGATCAGTTCGGTCTTGGTCACCGAGGGCAGGGCAGTGATGTCGTCGCGCACCCGTCGCGCCACCTCCTTGAGCGTGCGGTCGTCCACATCGACGCTGGACACCGCCACCCAGATCACCTCGGTGCTCCAGACATTGCGCTGGTATACCGGACGCTCGGTTTCCGCCGGAAACGTGGTGATCGAGTCCACCCGCATCTTGATGTTGTCCATCACTTCGCGGATGTCGTAATCCGGACTCACCTCCACCTGCACTGAACCGGTGCCTTCACTGGCGATGGAAACGATTTCACTGATCCCTTCCAGATCCTGGATCGCTTCCTCGATCTTGATCAGCACGCCCTGTTCCACGTCCGTGGGCGTGGCGCCCAGGTAAGGCATGGTGATGTTGACGTAGTTGGTTTCGACCTGCGGCTGGATTTCCTTGGTAATGGTGAACGCGGTGATGGCGCCGCCGATGATCAGTATGGCCATCAGCAGGTTGGCCGCCACCGGGTTGTGGGTGAACCAGGCGATCAGACCGGTGTATGCGTTCAGCCGCGGTGCTTCGGATTGCTTGTTGTCCGCATCAGGGGGCGACGACATGCGGGGCTCCCTGATCGGCACCGGACTCGGTGTTGCCGTGTTCTCCCGGCGATGTCACCGGTGGCGGGGCGGACGGCTCGCTGTCTTCCTGGTTCGCGTCCAGATCACGGATTTTCAAGGCCATTCCCGGTATCGGTGTCTGAATCGCGGTGATCACCGCGCGGTCGCCGGGTTGGAACGCCTCGTTGGTGTAGACCTGCTCGGGCGTACTGCGTACCACCTGGACTTCTCGTATGGCGAGTTTGTTGTCGCTGTCCGCCACATAGACCTGGTCGCCGTTACGCAAGGCGACTCGAGGCAACACCACCAGCCCCTCGGCGGAGCGGCCCTGGATACGGGCACTGACAAAGGTGCCGATGGGCAATGGCGGCTGCTTGCCGTCGCCTTCGAGATGGTACGGATCCGGTACCCGTGCCACGGCGTAAATCAGCCGGGTACGTTCGTCCACCACCCCTTCGGTGCGGACGATCTCGCCGGGCCAGCTCATCATCCGGCCGCCGACTCTCGCCTGCAGGGTCACTTCGGGCAATGAAGCCGGCTGGTAACCCGGCCGGGGCAGATCGATGAAGGCGCTGTCCTGTTGCGACAGCGGTAGCCGTATCTCCGCCTCCTTGACGCTGAAGGCAGTGCCGAGCGGATTGCCGGCGGCCACGAATTGCCCCAGATCCACACTCCGTTCCTTGACCAGCCCGTCGTAGGGCAGGTGGATGCGGGTCCGTTCCAGGTCTCGCCGCGCTTGTTGAACCAGCGCCTGTTGTGACTGGATCGCGGCCTGGGTCTGCTCTGCTTCCGACTGCCGCTGCTCCAGATCCGACTTCGAAATGTTCTTGCGGTGATAGAGGCTCTCGAACCGATCCAACTGCTGGCGGGCCAGGCGGTGTGCCGCCCGCAGCCGCTTCAATTCCGCCTGCGCCTGGGACAGCGTGTTGCGGTAATCGCTGGGGTCGATTTCAACCAGCACCTGATCGGCTTGAAACAGACCTCCGGCAACGAACTCATTGGCAATCCGGGTTACCTTGCCGGACACCTCCGCCACCAATTGGGTTTCGGTGCGCGGTTGCACGGTCCCCTGGGAGCGCAGCTGAAACTGGCTGTGGGCGGTTTCGATCGGTAGCACATCGACGATCTCCGCCATCGCCGGCCGCTCCTCCACCTCCGGTTGCGGGCGCATGGCCGCCAGTATGGCCACCACGGCCACGGAGCCGAGCACCATGGCGGCGGCGATCAGTACGAGAGAGGTTTTTTTCATAACAGTCCGCTTGTTGACCATTCCCTGGTGGCATGCCGATGCCCGGGCCTCTATTGCAAACGCGCATTCGCTGGATATAAAGAAAACAGGTTAGCACTGCTGTTTTGCACGCCTATGACCGCACCGCCCCCCGGGTGTCGCCAATAGGCAACGCCCGGATGCCGTTGGTCCGACAGTGGAGGATCGGAGTGTAGGAAAATTACAGGTACTGGCCGGGGCCGTAAAGCGCGTTGAAGCGGCAAACGCCACCGCTGGCCCGTGGAGGAGCACGGACCAGGAGGGCTTCGATGTCAGTAGCGGGCCGCCAGCATGGCGATGGCGGCCAATGCTTCCGGGTCGTGTTCCTTGAGCCGGTTGGCAATGCCATGCTGAAAAAAATAGCGGAATCCTTGTTGCTCCTCGGCGGCCACCAGGCTGCGGTCGCCGGGCAATACCGGTGTCTGTGTCACCGCCGCCTCGTCCGCCACCATGGCTTGTGGTGTGCCGTCACCGTGCAAGCGCCAGCTCACCACTTCCATTAATGACAACGTTTCGAATTCGTCCTGGGAGAATACCGCGTGGGTGCCGATGGTGTCGGGAATCTCCTGGCGGCTGTGATCGCCCGGTTTGCCGAAAAAACGCAACGCCGCGTCCAGCTCCCGCACCTTGTGTTCCGGAGCGTCGCGGAACAGGTAGTCGCTGTCGGGGAGACGATAACCTTCCCAGCGGCCATTAAGTGGATCGGACAAGGCGCTGGCGGTAACCAGATCGCGCAACCAAGGCACCAGCGCCTGAGTGGTGCCGTCCTCGAGACGGGCCCAGGCGAGAATTTTCAGGGAAAACAGAGTGTCGGGATGTTGATCGTTGGCATAGAGCAATTCCATGCCGTCGTACTCCGGAGAGAGTCTCAGAATGGACGGCTTGCCGGAGCGCCGTCTGGGGGTGAAGGGGATGACGTTACTGCCGCGTGGATCCTGCCGGTTAGCCCGAACCATAAGCGCCTCCGCCCAAGAGAACCGTGGAATACCCCTGCGTCGGCGCCGATCCCGTGAATGATCGTCCTCGCACGGGCTATTCCAGACTCTTCGATTTTCACACTAGACGGTTGTGGGCGGAGGCGCAAGTCAGAGCGGAGCCCGTGGGGATTGAGGGCTGGAAATCGGCGAGCGCGGACCGCAATAGGCGCGCTCAGGCGTGGCCGATGGGCAGTCCGGCCTGGTTGGCACGAGCGGTCAGCGGTTGCCGCAACCGCCAACGCAGGCGGATACCAAGCAGAATGGCGGCGCAGGTGAGACCAGCCACCAATCCGATCCAAAAACCGCTGGGGCCCATGGCCGGCACCACCAGATCGGTGAGAGCGAGCGCGTAGCCCACCGGCAAGCCGATGCCCCAATACGCGAACAGGGTCATGACCATTGGCCAGGCGGTATCTTCGAAGCCGCGCAGACAGCCGTTGGCCACCACCTGAATGGCGTCGGAGATCTGGTAGAGGGCGGCGAACAGCAGCAGGTGCGAGGCCAGGGCAATGACGCCCGGGTTATCGGTATAGATCCACGGCACCCAGTGCCGCACCAGCACCAGCAGCGCGGCGGCGCCGACTCCCACCAGACTGACCATGCGTATCGCGCTGCTCACCGCCAGATTGAGATCATCACGGTTGTGGCGGCCGCGAGCGTGGCCCACCCGCACCGTGGCGGCCAGGGAGAAACTGAGCGGTACCATGAAAATCAGCGAGGTGAAGTTGAGCGCGATCTGATGGCCGGCGACGATCTCCGGTCCCAGGCTGCTGATCAGCAGGGCGATCACCGCGAAAATACTGACCTCGAAAAAGATCGAGAAGCCCACCGGCAGCCCCAGCCGTAACATATAGGCCAGGCTGGCCAGTTCCAGGTGACGCCGCCGCAGGTTCAGCCGCGCCGGCCGATAGACCGGATGGCGGCGGATATACAGCCCCATCATCAGTGCCATGGACCACATCACCACGCTGGTGGCCCAGCCGCAGCCGACACCGCCCATGGCCGGGAAACCGAGTTTGCCGTAGATCAGCACATAGTTGGTGGGAATATTGATCAGCAGCCCGATAATGCTGATCCACAACACCGGACGGGTGTGGCGCATGGCTTCCGTGTAGCTGCGCATGGCCAGCATCAAGGCGGCGCCGGGCATGCCCCAGCTGAGACCTTCCAGGTAGCCCTGTACCAACGGCAGCATGGCCGGGTCCACGTCCATGGCGTGCAGGACCGGAGACATGCCGCGCAGTGCCACCGCGGTGAACAGTCCCAATCCCAGCCCCAACCACAACGCCTGCTGGGCCAGCGGGTTGACCCGATGGTAAGCTTCGCCCCCCAGGTGGCGCGACAGAATCGGCGTGGCGCTGGTCAGTACCCCGGTCATGAACAGAAACAACGGGACCCAGATGCTGGCGCCCACCGCCACCGCGGCCAGATGCTCGGCACCCACGCGGCCGGCCATCATGGTATCGACGAAGCCGTTGGCGGTTTGCGCCAACTGACCACCCAGAATCGGCAGGGCGAGAGCGAGTTGAGCAGCGTATTCCTTACGGCGAATGGACATGATGCGGGTCGGGAGCAGAGGCACGGGGCGGCTACCATACCGCAAAGCGCTGCCGGGATGTACTGCTCCGCGACTCTGGAAGGACTGTTCCGCGATACCTTTTTTTCGCGCTATCACACAGTCCTGGAGGGGGGCGCCGAGGAGCCCGTGTACTCGCCCGGAGCGCCCCATCGTATTGTCTATACCCGTGACTATTTCCGCAGCGCCCTGCACGAGGTGGCGCACTGGTGCGTGGCGGGACCGCGGCGCCGTACCCTGGAGGATTACGGGTACTGGTACGCACCGGATGGCCGTGATGCCGGGCAGCAGCAACTGTTTGCCCGGGTGGAGGTGGCGCCACAGGCGCTCGAGGCGCTGTTCTGTGCCGCCTGCGGCCATGATTTCCGTGTCTCCATGGATAATCTGGACGGTGACGAAGCGGCGCTACGGCTGGAAGCCGCTTTCGCCGAGCAGGTGCACCGCCGGGCCCATCGCTATCTCGAAGAGGGCCTGCCACCGCGCCCGCTGGCCTGGTGCCGGGCGTTGGCGGCTTGTTTCAATACCGGCTGGAATGGCGGAGCGGAAAGTCTGGATCGGGTCTTTATCTTCTCCGCTGAACGCATGACGCCAGACGCCGGACGCTAGAGCAATCGCCGCTCACGAGTCGCGCATGGTGTGTTAGCGTGCAGGCGTGTTGCGTGTGAGCGAAATATCCGCCCTGGCTTACAGCACATCACCACGAAAGCTTACAGCCACCGCCGCGGCGCCGGATTAGGGTTCATTCATCGGCTTCCGGCGTTTTCTGGAGCGCAGCTTCCAACTGCGCACCACCGCCAGACGCCAGAACACCTTCACCGCCCCATAGGACAGCAGCCCGGCAATCAGGGCCACGATCAGTGAGCCGATCCACAGGGGAACCAGTTGTTGCAGGAACCAGGCCGTGGTGATGCCTTCGCCATGATGGGGAGGCAGGCCCATCAGCCAGGCACCGACGCGGTAGTTGAAATAGAACACCGGAACATAGGTGAGTGGATTGGACAGCCAGACCAGCATCATCGACAGCGGCAGGTTGCAGTGGAAACGTACCGCCAGGAAGGCCGCCAGGCCCATCTGCATGGGAATGGGAAGCAGTCCGGTAAACACGCCTATGAAAGCGGCACCGGCCAGTGAATGCCGATTAATGTGCCACAGGTTCGGATCCGACAGGATCTCGCCAAGGAACTTCAGGGAGGGATGTCCGCGAAGCTTCTCGGGGGAAGGCAGGTATTTTCGGAATAACCGTTTCGGCATGAAAGTCGAGAATCCGGTTCCAGGTGCGCGCATTATGCCGATGTGGGACGGTCGCGCCTAGTGCGCGTGATCCACCCCGCCGCTCAGAGAACTTCTGAAAACCACCCCGTCATCCCGGGGTAGAGAGTTCAATGGCTTAAGATCATTGAACTCCCCCTTCGGGGCGCCCCGCGGGGCGTCCAAACGGTGCTCCAAGCACCGTTGTGTGACCCGGGGTCTCCCTCCGCGGGGCGGATGGTTTCGTGGAAGGAGATGCCGGATCGAATCCGGCATGACGTTTTCCACAGGCTCTTAGGCAGTGTAGAACAGACAAACTGAACGGAAGCTGTCAACACCAGAGGGTTGGTGGCGGGAGGCAAGGATGCCTTGGTGGCGTATGGCCGCGGCGATGACGGCGGCGGTGTGGTACGGCCTGTTATGGCCGGTGGCGGCGGGCTTGGCGCTGGCGCTGCTGGCCCGGCGCCGCGGTGGCTCCGCCGGAGGCTGGATGTGGCCGGCGCTGGCTTATCTTTACGCCGTGGTGGTACTGCAACTGGCGCTGGAGGCGCGGTTGCCGGAGCACCTGAACGGGGAGGAGATGGTGTTTGTCGGACGGGTGGTGTCGCTGCCCGAGACCCACGGCGGGGTGCATTATGGTCAGACCGGCATCAATCAGAGCGCGCTGCTGGAAGGCCGCGTCAGCGCCCCGGAACGCCGTTGGCCGGGCCGGCATCGGCTGCGGGTAAGTTACTGGAACCCGGATCCGCCATTACGCGCCGGCGAGTGGATACGCGCCCGGCTGCGCCTCTACAGGCCCCGTGGTACCTACAACGAAGCGGGTTTTGATTCTGAGCGCTATTTTCTTGCCGAGGGCATTGATGCCCGCGCCACGGTGCGAGCCGTGGAAGCACGCTGGGGCGGCGGCGGTCTGCCGGGCTGGCGGCAGGCAGTGAGCGACCGCATCGTCGGCCATCTGGCCGTCAGTCCCCATGGCGCGGCGGTGGTGCCGGCCCTGGTGGTGGCGGACCGCCGTGGCTTGCCAGCGCCGCTTTGGGACCTGTTCCGTGAGACCGGTACGGCGCATTTGCTGGCCATCTCCGGGCTTCATCTGACCCTGGTGAGCGGCATGGTCTGGTGGCTGGGCAGGGTTTTGTTCGGTCCCCTTTGCCAGTGGTTGTGCGGCCCGTTGCGGCGGCTCCCGCTGGCGCTGCTGGCCTGGCCCCCGGCAGTGACGGCGGCCTGGGGGTACGCCGCGCTTGCCGGATTCAGCCTGCCCACCCAGCGCGCCGCCCTGATGATCTCGGTGCTGGCGCTGGCGGTTTGCCGGCGTCGCCCCCGGCCGCCGCTGGGGGTTCTCGCCCTGGCGCTGTTCGTGGTCTTGCTTTGGGATCCGCTGGCGGCGCTGTCGGCCAGCCTGTGGCTGTCCTTTGGCGCGGTATTGGCGATTTTGCTGATCGCGGGGACCGGAGGCCCCTGGTTATGGGCCGGCCTGCCACTGGTCATGGGTGTGATCAGCGCGGTGATGTTCGACAGTTGGACCTGGGCATCACCGGTGGCCAACGCCGTGCTGGTGCCCCTGTTCAGTGTGTTGATCGTGCCGCTGGCGTTGAGTGGCGCCATATTCGATTGGCCGGCACTGTCTTTGGGGGCGGCCACCGGGGTGGAGGCGGCGGTGGCGTTGATGGCGATGCTGGCACGGTTCACACCGGGGGCGCCGCCGGTGCTGACAGGCATGGCGGCGGCGGCGTTGTTGCTGGCGGTGGCGCTGGCGACGTTGAGGGCCTGGCCCTGGCCACGCCGTATGCTGCCGCTGCTGATGGTGCCCTGGCTGTGGCCGCAGAATGCCGCGCCGCCACCTGGGCAACTGCGAATGACGGTGTTTGACGTGGGGCAGGGGCAGGCGGTGGCGCTGCGTACTCACGGGCATCTGCTTCTATACGACACCGGCCCGGCCTGGCCGGGCGGGTCCTCGAACCGTGGCTGCGCCGCCAGCGGTTGCGGCCATCGATCACCGTCATCAGCCACGGCGACCTGGATCACGCCGGCGGTTTGAGGGACCTGCGCGAGCCGGGCTTGTTGCTGTCTGGTGAGCCGGATCGTACCGTCGGCGCGGCGCCGTGCCAGGCCGGGCAGAGCTGGACCCTGGACGGCGTCACGTTCCGTTTTCTGTGGCCCCGTGATCAGGCCTGGCAGGGCAATGACGCCAGCTGTGTCCTGTGGGTGGAGGCCGGCCCGCATCGTGTGTTGTTGACCGGCGATATCACCCACCAGGTGGAATACCGGTTACTGGGGCAGGTGGCGCCGGTGACCGTTCTGGTGCTGTCCCACCATGGCAGCGATACCGGCACGTCGCGGGCCTGGGTGTCGCGATTGCAACCTCGTTGGGCGGTGGCGTCGGCCGGCTATGGCAACCGGTTCGGGCATCCGGCGCCGGCGGTGCTGGAGCGTCTGGAAGCGGCAGGCGTCACGGTTCTGCGCACCGACCGGGCCGGCATGATTGAGTTTCAATTGGGGGCCACCGATAATGCCGCGCCTATAACAAGGTGGCGTGACGACCACGGCCGGCCCTGGCATGGGCCCGGCGGATGGCGCTGGTAAGGGGGTTACCGGATTGGCCTGGTATCGTGTCGCGGCGCGCCATCGCAACTGACCAAGGGGATAACAACGTGCAGGAATTGGTGCGGTCCGGGGGCTGGATGATGCTCCCGATCCTGATCTGTTCGGTGGTGGCGCTGGCCATCGTGGCGGAACGATTCTGGACTTTACGTCCGTCCCGGCTGGCGCCGGCGGGCACCCTGGCGGAGGTGCGGGGGTGGTTGAAGAAAGGGCAACTGTCCGATGAGCGGCTGGAAACCCTGAGATCGCAGTCCGCCCTCGGTGTGATACTGGCGGCGGGGCTGGCCAACGCCCGGCACGGCCGCGAGATCATGAAAGAGAGCATCCAGGAAGCGGCCACCGGAGTGGTCCACGACCTGGAGAAGTACCTGGCGACACTGGGCTCGGTCGCCGCCATCACGCCCTTGCTGGGTCTGCTCGGCACGGTGGTGGGGATGATCGACGTGTTCGCCGCGATCATGATCCACGGCACTGGCGATGCGGCGCAGCTTGCCGGCGGTATTTCCCAGGCCCTGCTGACCACCGCCGGCGGGCTGGTGGTGGCGATTCCTGCGATTTTCTTTCACCGTTTCTTTGTGCGCCGGGTGGAGGAGATCACCGTCGGGCTGGAACAAAACGCGGTGCATCTGGTCGATTTGGTCCACGGTGACCGCGAACCGGCGCGGGGACAAGGGCAAAGGCAAGGGCAAAGGGAAGGAGCGACGTCGTGAGATTCCCGCGGCCCAGGCAGGAAGAAATCAGCGTTAACCTGACGCCGTTGATCGACGTAGTGTTTCTGCTGTTGATTTTCTTCATGGTCTCCACCACCTTCACCCGCCAAACGCAGTTGTCGCTGACTCTGCCGGAAGCGCAGGGCACGCCGCCGGAGCAGGCGCCCCAGGCGGTGGAGATTCTGGTGTCGTCGGCGGGGGAATATGTGATCAACGGCGAAAAACTGATCGACAATAGCGACGCCGGCCTGCGCTCCGCTCTGTTGCGGTTGGGCCAGGACAAGACCGAGTGGCCCATGCTGATCACCGCCGATGCCCACGCCAGCTATCAGGCGGTGGTGACGGTGATGGACGTGGCGGGCCAACTGGGCTTTGATAAGCTGTCGCTCACTACACGTGAAGCCACTGAAGAGGGCCAATGAGCCAACAATCGGAAAGTGCATGGCAAACGTATAAACGACTGCTGGGCTATGTAAAACCTCACTGGTTTCTGTTACTCGCCAGTTTTTTCGGCTATGCCATCTACGCCGGTACTCAGGCCGCCGCCGCGCAACTGGCCGGCTACCTGGGTGAAACCGTGGTCGACCCGCAGCCTCACCGGGTCCTGGTGGTTTCCGTCGCGCCGCTGCTCATCGCCCTGGCTCAAGGGGTCGGGCAGTTCCTTGGTAGCTACACGCTGGCCTGGGTGGCCCAGGAAATCGTCTATTTCATGCGCAATGAAGTGTTTGGTCATGTGTTGCGGCTGCCTCAGTCGGAGTACAACAACAACGCTTCCGGCCGCATCATGTCCAAGATCATCTTTGATGCCCAGCAGGTCACCAGCGCCGGCACCGACGCGGTGATGGTGATTTTCCGGGAAGGATTGACGGTGATCGGACTGATGGCGTTCCTGTTCTATCAGAATTGGAAACTGACGCTGATTCTGCTGGTGGTGGCGCCGGTGATTGGCCTGGTGGTGAATGTCACCAGCAAACGGTTCCGTCACATCAGCCGCCGTATTCAGTCGTCCATGGGCAACATCACCCAGTTTCTTGGTGAAGCCATCGAGGGCAATCAGGCGGTGAAGATTTTCGGTGGCCAGAAGCTGGAAGGCGACCGCTTCCACAGCGTCAGTCGCCGATTCGCGCGCCAGAACACCAAGCTCAATGCCAGCAAGATTGCCTCCACGGTGATCGTGCAGCTGTTCGTGGCGGTGGGCATTGGCGCCATCACTTATCTGTACATCACGATGATGGGCGAGCAGCTCACCGTGGGTGGTTTCCTGTCCTACATCGCCGCCGCCGGCATGGTGCAGAAACCGCTCAAGCAGCTTACCGACGTTAATGTGAAGATTCAGCGTGGCGTTACCGGCGCCGCCTCCTTGTTTGAATTGATGGACCGCCCGGTGGAGCAGGACCTGGGACAATTGACGCTGCCGCGCACCGAAGGCAACGTGGAATTCCGGGATGTCACCTTCGGCTATGACGAAAATCAGCCGGTGCTGCGCAACCTCAGTTTCTCCATTCGCAGTGGTGAGACGGTGGCACTGATTGGCCGCTCCGGCGCCGGCAAGAGCACCATCTCCGCCATGCTGCCCCGGTTCTTCGACCCGGATCAGGGCCAGGTGCTGCTGGACGGCGTGCCGTTGCCGGACTACAGGCTGGCGGACCTGCGTCACCAGATCGCCATGGTCAGCCAGAAGGTGGTGCTGTTCAACGATACCGTGCGCAATAACATCGCCTATGGCGAGATGCGGGACGCCGACGACGCGGCAGTGGAGCAGGCGGCCCGTAACGCCTATGCCTGGGATTTCATCCAGGGCCTCGACAAGGGCCTGGACACCATGGTCGGCCAGGACGGCGCCCAACTGTCCGGCGGCCAGCGCCAGCGCGTGGCTATCGCCCGGGCTCTGCTCAAGGACGCGCCGATCCTGATCCTGGACGAAGCCACCAGTGCGCTGGACACGGAATCGGAGCACCATATACAGAAGGCGCTGGAACGCCTGATGGAAGGTCGTACCACCCTGGTGATCGCGCACCGCTTGTCCACGATTGAAAAAGCGGACCGTATTCTGGTGCTGGATCAGGGCCAGTTGATCGAACAGGGCACGCATGCCGAGCTGTTGGAAAAGAATGGACTCTACACACAACTCTATAAGATGGATTTCGCCGACGACGTTAATGACTGATTTTGCCCGCCGCGTGGAGCGGGGCTGGTACCAAGGCAGCCCCTGGCTGACGCCGCTACGCCCGCTGGGGTGGCTGGTGGGGCGGGTTGCCGGGCGCCGTCTGGCCGCCTTCCGCCGGCAGCGAACCGCTCCGCCGGTGCCCGTACTGGTGGTCGGCAATATCACCGTCGGTGGCACCGGCAAGACCCCCCTGGTAGTGGCTCTGGCCCAGCGCGCCAGCGAGCGGGGCCTCAGTGTGGTAGTGATCTCCCGGGGCTATGGCGGCAAGGCCGGCCGATATCCGATGACCGTGACACCCTCCAGCGATCCGGCGGTGGTCGGTGACGAGCCGCTGTTGATCGTGCGCCGGGCCGGCGTGCCGGTGGTGCTGGATCCGCGCCGGGACCGCGCCTTGAGCTATGTGACGCGCGAACTGGCGCCGGATCTGGTGATCAGTGACGACGGCCTGCAGCATTACGCGTTGCCCCGTTCCGCCGAAATCGTGGTGATCGATGCCCGCCGGGGGCTTGGCAATGGCCGCTGCCTGCCCGCCGGTCCGCTGCGCGAGTCGGCCGACCGTCTCGATCAGGTGGATTTTCTGGTGGCCAACGGCGGGGTCTGGCCGGGGGCCGTCACCATGCACCTCAAACCCGGTAAACTGACCCGCCTGAATGATGGCCTGACCCTGGACGGTGAGGCGTTTCGGGAGCGTTTTGGTGCCGTGCACGGCGTTGCCGGTATTGGCCACCCGGAGCGTTTTTTTCATTCCCTGGCGGTGCTGGGACTGGCGGTGACACCACACGCGTTTGCCGATCACCATGCGTTTAAACCCGAGGATCTGGCGTTCGCCGACGGCCGCCCGGTGGTGATGACCGAGAAGGACGCAGTGAAATGCCAGGGCTTCGACAATAGCCGGCTGTGGATGCTGCCGGTGCGGGCGGCCTTGCCGGACACGGTGCTGGACGCCATGATCGACCGCGCATTGAATCCGGACCCGGCGCTGCTCAAGACGGCGCCGGCATCCGTCGAGAAGGCATCCGTCGAGAAGGAGAGAGAATGAGTTTTTCCGTGGTGGTTCCGGCCCGTTATGCGTCGGCGCGTCTGCCGGGCAAGGCATTGGCGGATCTGGCTGGTAAACCGATGGTGCTGCGGGTGGCGGAACGTTGCCTGCTCAGCGCCGCCGGCAAGGTGTGGGTGGCCACCGACGATCAACGCATCGCCGATGCCGTTGGTGACCGTTGTCCGGTGGTGATGACGCGGCCGGATCATCCCTCCGGCACCGATCGTTTGCAGGAAGTGGTAACGCAACTGGGGCTCGGCGACGACGACATCATCGTCAATGTGCAGGGGGACGAGCCGCTGATTCCGCCGGCGGTGATCAACCAGGTGGCGGAGAATCTGGCCGCCAATCCGGAGTGTCAGATGGCCACCCTGTGTGAGCCGATCACCGCCGCCGGGGATTTGTTCAGCCCGGATATCTGCAAGGTGGTATTCGATAACCAGGGGCGCGCGCTGTACTTCTCGCGGGCGCCGATTCCCTGGGATCGTAATGCGTTCACCAAGGATCGCGAGCAGCTCGGTGAGGGTGAGTGGTGGCGGCACATCGGTATCTACGCCTATCGCGCCGGCTTTCTGCACCAGTTCGTCAACTGGCCGCCGGCACCGCTGGAAACGCTGGAATCCCTGGAGCAATTGCGGGCGCTGGCCAATGGCGTGGCGATTCATGTGGCGCCGGCCCGCGAGGACGTGCCCGGTGGCGTGGATACGCCGGAGGACCTGGAACGTATGAGAGCGCTGTTGCGGGGAGAGGCGCATGACTGATCTCAACGCGCCGGCGGTGCTGTTTGTTTGTCTCGGTAATATCTGCCGTTCGCCCACCGCTGAAGCGGTATTCCGTCAGCGGGTGGATGCGGCGGGGCTGAGCGGGCGGTTGGAGATCGACAGCGCCGGCACCGGTGACTGGCACATCGGCCGCCCCCCGGACCACCGTGCCGCCGCGGCGGCGGCACGGCGCGGTTACGCCATGGAGACGTTACGCGCCCGTCAGATCACGGTGGATGATTTTCGCCGTTTCGATCTTATCCTGTGCATGGACCACAGTAATTTTCACGATGTCTCCGAGCTGGCGCCGGCCCAAGCCCGCGCGCGGGTGGCGCGCTTCCTGGAAGTGCTGGGAGAAGGCGAGCCGGAGGAAGTGCCGGACCCTTACTATGGCGGCGAGGAGGGCTTTGATCAGGTGCTGGACCTGGTGGAACGGGCCAGCGAGCTGTGGCTGGAACAGTTGCGGGCGTCACTGTGATCGAGACCGATGTGGATCTGAGCACGGCCAATACCCTGGCCCTGCCGGCCCGCGCCGAGCGCCTTGCCTGCCCCTCCGATGTGGACGAACTGGCCCGGGTGCTGACCGGGCGCGGGACTGACCCGCTGTTCGTGCTCGGCGGCGGCAGCAATCTGGTCCTGACCGGGGACTTGCCCGGCCTGACGGTGATGCCGGCTTTCGACGAGGTAAGCTACCGGCAGGTGGATGAGGGCCAGGCCCGGGTCCGGGTTGGCGCGGGGGTGGTCTGGGACCGGCTGGTGGCGGACACCGTCGCCGCTGGCTGGCAGGGTCTGGAGAATCTCTCCCTGATTCCCGGCAGCGTCGGCGCGGCGCCCTTCCAGAACATCGGTGCCTACGGGGTGGAGCTGGCGGACGTGGTCTCCACGGTGGAAGCGGTGTCGGTGGAAGACGGCAGCAATATCCGCTTCGATGCCGATCAATGCGAATTCGCCTATCGGGACAGCCTGTTCAAGAGCCGCTGCCGGGGTGAATTCATTATTACCCACCTGACGTTGAATCTGCGCCGTGGCAGCGACTGCCCGTCGGACTCTTTCCGATTGGACTATGGCGGGCTGGCGGAGCGGCTGGAAGGCGATGGGCCGGTGACCCCGGCCCGGGTGCGCGAAGCGGTCATCGCCTTGCGGCGAAGCAAGCTGCCGGACCCGGCTGATTTGCCCAATGCCGGCAGTTTCTTCAAGAATCCGGTGGTCTCTCTGGCGCACTATCAGCGGTTGCTGGAATCGTATCCGGAACTGGTTTCTTTCCCGGTGCCTGAAGGTCGTAAGCTGGCCGCGGGCTGGCTGATCGAGCGCAGCGGCTGGAAAGGCCGGCGTCTCGGCCCGGTGGGCATGCACGATCAGCAGGCGCTGGTACTGGTCAATCATGGTGGCGCCACCGCCGTGGATGTCCTGACGCTGGCGGCGGCGGTACGGGAAGACGTGCGGCAGCGCTTTGGCGTGGAACTGGAGCAGGAGCCGGTGTTGATGCCGGGCGCCCTGGCAATCTGAGATATCAATCGTGGCTCGTGGGCCAGTGGTGTCCCACAGTTGGGGAGGCTCTGGCGCTTGCCGCCGAATCCACGGCCGTGGTCAGTCTATTGGTCTTGGAAATATGAGCTCATGCTGTATTCGCTGCCAAGGCAGCTTCCCACAGCAGGACCACGAAGTCGCCGTGGGAAGCTGCCCTGGCAGCGAATCAGTGTGCAGGGCGCCACAAAAAAGCCCTCGCCGGTAACCCGGCGAGGGCTTTTTCATGCCTGAAGGATCAGGGCATCAGGCGCCGGTGTCGGCGTCCTTGGTGCTGTCCGCCGCGGCAGTCGCCTCCTGTTGTTGCTGGCGGCGGCGCAGACGTGGGTCATTGCTGGCCCGGCCTTGCGGCGCGGCTTCGGAGCCGGTGCTTTTGGCGTCGTTTGCCGGTGCCGGCTGTTCCGGGCTGACCGCCGGCTTTGCTGCTTCCTCCGGTTTGCTGTCCGCCTTTGGCTTGGCGTCGTCGGAGGGGAAGGTTTCAGTCTTGGCTTCCGCTTTGGGCTCGGCCTTCGGTTCCGCTTGCGGTTCCGCCGCCGGTGCCGCCGGTTTCGGCTGCTCGGTCGGTGCCGGCTTGCTGGCCTCGGCTTTCTCCGGCGCTTTTTCTGGCGCTTTCTCCTCGGCTTTCACTGGAGCAGGGGTGGGCTCCGCCGCCGGTTGCGGTTTTTCCGCCGCCGGTTTTTCCGCTACCGGTTTGGCAGCGTTTTCCGGCTGCGTGGCCGGGCCGCCGTTGGCTTTTTCCGGCTCGGGCGCTTCAGGCTTGTTCTGAGCCTGAGCCTGAGCCTGAGCCTGAGCCTGAGCCTGAGCCTGAGCCTGAGCCTGAGCCTGAGCCTGAGCCTGAGCCTGAGCCTGAGCCTGAGCCTGAGCCTGAGCCTGAGCCTGAGCCTGAGCCTGAGCCTGAGCCTGAGCCTGAGCCTGAGCCTGAGCCTGAGCCTGAGCCTGAGCCTGAGCCTGAGCCTGAGCCTGAGCCTGAGCCTGAGCCTGAGCCTGAGCCTGAGCCTGAGCCTGAGCCTGAGCCTGAGCCTGAGCCTGAGCCTGAGCCTGAGCCTGAGCCGCGGCCTGGCGGTTACGCTGGCGCGGATCGTTGCCGGCACGTCGTACCGGCTGCTCTTCCACTTGGGCGGAGGCCGCCGGCTTGGCGTCCTGGACCGGCGCTTCAGCGGCGGGCCGCGGTGCTTCCCGCTTGCTTTCCTGTTCCGGCTGTTGTGGCTTGCTCACCGGCTGCTCGTGCTGCTGCCGGGAGCTGTCCTTTTGCTGTTGCGCCGATGGTTGCTCCGCCGGAGCCTCTTTGGCATCGCCGCCCTGAGCCGGTTTGGTCTGGGCCGGTGCCTGGTCGGCTTGCGCCTTGCCTTCTCCGCCTTCCTGAGCCGGAACCAGCTTGGCCTTGGGCGGACGGCTGTCGCCACGTTCCTGATCGCGTCCCGGCGTGTTGTCTTCGCTGGTCATCAACGGAGGCTGAGCCGGGGTACCGCCTTTCGCGGTGTCCTGCTTGCTTTCCGCCTGCTCGCCACGGCCGGTGTTTTGCTGGCGCTGATCATTACGGCGCTGGTCGTTATCCCGTTGCGTGGCGGCCTTATTGCCTTCGTTGCGGGGTTCGTCCTTGCCTTGTTGATCCTTGCGCTGCTGAGCATCGCCACTATTTTGCTGTTGAGCGGCTTGCTGTTGAGCCTCCTGCTGCTGAGCCTTGCGATCATCCTGGCTCTTGCGCGGCCGTTCCCGTTCGCGCAGCGGGCGATCGTCCTTGGCGTCCTGGCGCCGGTTGGCTTTCGGGCCCTCGCCACGGCGTTCCTGGCGGCCCTGGTTGTCATTCGTCCTGGCGTTATTGGACCGGGTATCACTGGACTTCGTGTCGCTGGACTTATTGTCCGTGCTCTTATTGTCCGAGGACCGGTCGCCACCACGGTTGCGACCGCGACGGTTATTGCCGCCGCCGGCGTTGTCGCCGTCGCGACCGTCCGCCTTGTTGCGGTTGCGGTTCTGATTGCCACGGTTGCCACGACGGTTATCGTCCTGCTGCTCCGTGTCTTCCCGCCGGTTCCGGTTATTGCGGTTGTTGCCCCGATCCTGCTGACGGCGGCCGCGTTCCTTGTCGCGGTTGCCGCGCTGGTCGCGGTTCTGGGGCTGGCGATCCTGCTGACGGCGTGCGTCTTTCTGGCCGCCTTTGGATTCCTGCTTCTGTTCTTGTTCGGCACCGCCACCGAACACGGCGGCGAACCAGCCCAGCAGCCGGGCGAGCAGACCGGGAGTGCTTTCACTTGCCGCCGCCGGCGCGGCCGGTTCCGCCGGTTGCGCTTTGGGGGCAGGGGGAGCCGTGTCCGGGGTGACCAGCTTAACCGCTGGTTCCTGTGGTTTCGCCGGGGCTTCCTGGGTGTTGGTGGTGGGCTCCTCGGCGCTGGTGTCCACCAGTTCCAGCTCATGGCTGGTTTGCGATTTGACCTGATCGTCGCGGATCCGCTCGACCTGGAAATGAGGGGTTTCCAGGTTCGGGTTGGGGATCACCAGCACCCGGGCGTTGTGCGCGGTTTCGATGTCCCGCAGCACCGGGCGCTTTTCGTTGAGCAGGAAGGTGCCCACCGCCACCGGCACTTGGGCCTGTATTTCGCCGGTGCGTTCCTTCATCACCTCTTCTTCGATCAGGCGCAGGATGCTCAGTGCCAGGGACTTCACGTCACGGATATGGCCCTGGCCATCACAGCGCGGGCAAACGATGCTGGAGGTCTCGCCCAGGCTGGGACGCAGCCGCTGACGGGACAGTTCCAGCAGGCCGAAGCGTGAAATGCGGCCAAGCTGGATGCGGGCGCGGTCCGCTTCCAGGGCGTCGCGCATGCGGTTTTCCACTTCGCGCTGATTGCGGGCCGGCCCCATATCGATGAAGTCCACCACGATCAGGCCGCCGATATCCCGCAGCCGCAGTTGCCGGGCGATCTCGTCGGCGGCTTCCAGGTTGGTCTGCAGGGCGGTCTCCTCGATGTCCGCGCCCTTGGTGGCCCGGGAGGAGTTGATGTCGATGGACACCAGCGCTTCGGTGGGGTCGATGACAATGGAGCCGCCGGAAGGCAGCTTCACTTCCCGCTCGAAGGCGGTCTCGATCTGGGACTCGATCTGGAAACGGGAGAACAGCGGGATCTCCTCGTTATACAGCTTGATCTTGTGCTTGTAGTCGGCCATCACCTGCTGGACGAAGGCCTGGGCTTCCTCGAACACCTTCTCGGAGTCGATCAGCACCTCGCCGATGTCCTTGCGCAGGTAGTCGCGGATGGCGCGGATGATGACGTTGGATTCCTGATAGATCAGGAACGGGGCCTTGCGGGATTGCGCCGCTTCGGAAATGGAATCCCACAATTTGAGCAGGTAGTCCAGGTCCCATTGCAGTTCCTCGGCGCCACGGCCGAGTCCGGCGGTGCGCACGATCACGCCCATTTCATCGGGCAGCTTGAGGCTGGCCAGGGCTTCCTTTAGCTGCTGGCGTTCCTCGCCCTCGATACGGCGGGAAATACCGCCGGCACGCGGGTTGTTGGGCATCAGCACCAGGTAGCGGCCGGCCAGACTGATAAAGGTGGTCAGGGCGGCGCCTTTGTTGCCGCGCTCTTCCTTGTCCACCTGGACGATCACTTCCTGACCTTCCTTGATCACATCCTTGATATTGATGCGACCCTGGATGTCCTTGGGATCCTTGGTGAAGTACTGGCGGGAAATTTCCTTCAGCGGCAGAAAGCCATGGCGTTCGGCGCCGAAGTCCACGAAAGCGGCTTCAAGAGAGGGTTCAATGCGAGTGATCTTGCCTTTGTAAATATTGGCTTTTTTCTGCTCGCGGGAGCGGTGTTCGATATCCAGGTCATAAAGACGCTGTCCGTCCACCAGGGCCACCCGAACCTCTTCGGGATGGGCGGCGTTGATCAACATACGTTTCATTGTGCTACCACGTTGTTCGTGGCGGCATGCAGCGGGCCGGCTTGGTGCCGGTATCAGACCCTGACCCTGAACGAGGAAAAGCCGCGCAGGCATCGACGTCACGTGTGTACGGCGCTTTTCGGGCGCGGAGACGACGGTGATGATTCTGCCTGTTCGTTACTCTTTCTCCTCCGGATATAGGAAGTCGTTCCGTTGGTGTTGCGCCGGGGATGTCATGCCCCGTGGTTGTGCTTCACGCTGTGCCCGGCGCTTGGATTTTCGTGGCGCCGGACCGGGTAAACTTTGGTTTGTCTGTATACCGGTTCTCTGTCTTCAGCCTGGCTGCAGTCCGCCTGTTTAGGTTGTCGGCAACCTGCCGGGCAATGACGCGGCCCGGGAGGTCATGCTGCAGCGTCGCGCTCCGGTGGGAGTTCTCGCGACGTCATCATGGTCGGGCGGGGCGGGCGGTCTGATCTTGACGGCGAATGGTCGCTGCGCGTCGCCGTTGGCCTGCCGCGGCCGACATGAGTCTGTCATCAGCGTTCCGATCGCGCATCGGAGGCCATCTTTTCACGGTAACCGGGCGCAACGAGCGTCTCTGATTGGGTGGGCGGGCACGGGAAGCGGCAAGGATAATGTTTCCGGTGGCGTCCTGACTTGACCCGATAGGGGAGCAGGGCGCCGGCCCGGGCCGCCCGTCATGCTCACGGGACCACCGGCTTCACTGTTCGCGCCCCGCCATCCGTGAATCTCAGTAATGGGCGGACACAACGATCGTAAAGCTGTTGCCAGACAAGGCACTATAGCAACAAAACCGCAATAAGATCAATCTGATGGCGCTGCCGCCCCGGCGAGGCGATTGACCTGCGCGGGGGCGGAGGTCAGAATCCCCCGCATGTCCGAGACCCCCTCCGCCGACCGCGTTTCCTTCGTTACCATTGATGAAGGTCGTGACGGTCAACGCCTGGATAATTTCCTCATCACGCACCTCAAGGGCGTGCCCCGTTCCCGTATCTACCGGATCATCCGTTCCGGCGAAGTGCGGGTGAATAAAAAGCGCGCCAAACAGACCACGCGCCTGGCGAGCGGGGATATCGTGCGGGTTCCGCCGATCCGCACCGCCGAATCCGAGGCGCCGCCGAAAATCAGTGACGCTCTGGCGGAGCGGCTTTCGCGCACCCTTATTTATGAAGACGAGCACCTGTTCATCTTCAACAAGCCGGCGGGCCTGGCGGTGCATGGCGGCAGCGGCGTCAGTCTTGGTTTGATCGAGGCGTTGCGGGTGCTCTATCCGGAGGAGCGGGAGCTGGAGCTGGTGCACCGGCTCGACCGGGATACCAGCGGTTGCATCATGGTGGCGCGCCGGCGCGGTTTTTTGCGCCGATTGCAGCGGTTGATGCAGCAGGGCGGTGTGGAAAAACGCTATTGGCTGTTGTGTCAGGGCTTCAAGGGCAAGGAACGCCGTATCGAGGCGCCGTTGCTCAAATTAATGCAGGGCAACGAGCGGGTGGTACGCGTATCCCGGGAAGGCAAGCCCTCGGTCACCGACTTCCGGCTGCTCGAACGGCTCGGTGGTGTCAGCCTGGTGGAAGCCACTCTGGGCACCGGGCGGACCCACCAGATCCGCGTGCACAGTCAGTTCGGCGGCTTCGCGCTGCTGGGGGATGACAAGTACGGCAATGATCAGGGTGATCGCCTGCTTGGGGAACTCGGCGTGCGTCGTTTGTGTCTGCATGCCCATAGCCTGGCTTTCCGGCATCCGCTCAGCGAGCGCCGGGTGCGGGTGGAGGCTCCCCTGGACGAGGATTTCGAGTCGATCCTGGCGGCACTGCGGCGCCGCTCCCGATCCTGATCCTGAAGTGAAGTAAGGCTACCCGAGGCGCTGGCAAGATGAGCTACGATCTGGTGATTTTCGACTGGGACGGCACGGTGATGGATTCCACCGCCCGCATCGTCGCCTGCATGCACGGTGCCGCCCGCGACCTGGCGTTGCCGGCGTTGGAAGATGAGCAGGTGCGCGGCATCATCGGCCTTGGTTTGCCGGAAGCGATCCTCACTTTGTACCCCTTCCTGGACGAAGCCATGGTGAGCACCATGCGCGACCGGTATGCTCATCATTTCGTATTGGCGGAGCGGTCCCCCAGTGTGCCTTATCCGGGCGCCCGCGATACTTTGCTGGCGCTGCGCGAGCGGGGCATGCGATTGGCGGTGGCCACTGGCAAGTCGCGCAAAGGGTTGGACCGGGTCTGGACCAACACCGGCCTCGGGGCGTTGTTTCACGCCTCCCGCTGCGCCGACGAGAGCCGCTCCAAACCGCATCCGGCCATGGTGCTGGAGCTGCTGGAGGAATTGAGAGTGGCGCCGGAGCGGGCACTGATGGTGGGGGATACCACCTTTGATCTGGATATGGCGGAGGCCGCCGGGGTTGACCGGGTGGCGGTCAGCTATGGTGCCCACACGCCGGAGCGCCTGCGTCAGCGCAATCCGCGGGCGATGATCGATGCTTTGCCACAGTTGCTGCCCCTGGTCGGGGCAGGGGTAATCACGCGAGGAGCAGATGTAGATGGAATCGAATCAACCACCGTCCCGGCCGCAGGGCAGCAATAAAGAGTGGCAGCTGATCGAGAAGCTGCTGGGGCAGGCCCAGGCGGAGCAACGTAAAAGCCGCCGCTGGGGGATTTTCTTCAAGACGCTGACCTTTGTTTATCTGTTCGTTGTTCTGTTCATGCTGATTCCCAGTCGCGATGGCGCTCTGGCGGTGGCCGAGCCCCATGTGGCGGTGGTGGACGTGAATGGGGTCATCAGCGCTGACAGTGAGGCGTCGGCGGATCTGATCAGTGCCGGCCTGAGGGAGGCGTTCGAGGCGAAAAATGCCAAGGCGGTGCTGTTGCGCATCAACAGCCCGGGCGGCTCGCCGGTGCAGTCCAATCAGGTTTACAACGAGATCCGGCGGTTGCGCGAGAAGTACCCGGAGAAGAAGGTCTACGCGGCGATCACCGATACCGGCGCGTCCGGGGCTTATTACATCGCCTCGGCCGCGGATGACATCTACGCCGATCCGGCCAGCATTGTCGGTTCCATTGGCGTGATCATGGCCGGATTCGGTCTGGAAGAAGCGGCGGAGAAGCTGGGCGTGGAGCGCCGCGTTTACACCGCCGGCGAGAACAAGGACCTGATGGACCCGTTCGCACCGGTGAATCCGGCCCATCGCCGGCACGTGCAGGAGATGCTGGATGAGATTCACCAGCAGTTCATTGGCGCGGTGAAACAGGGGCGCGGTGATCGCCTGCGGGTGGATGGCCACCCGGAATTGTTCTCAGGCCTGTTCTGGACTGGCGAGCGGGCTCTGGATTTGGGCTTGATCGACGGCCTCAAGAGCCCGGGTCAGGTGGCCCGGGATGTGATCGGCGTCGAGGAATTGGTCAACTACACCTACAGCCCGTCTCCGGTGGAGCAATTGTTGCAGCGCTTCGGTGTTTCCATTGGCAAGGGGCTGGGTAGCAGCCTGGGCTTGGAGCAGTACCTGCCGGATCTGCGTTGATGGGGGGTGAGGCGCCGGACGCCTGACGCCAGACGCTAAAGTCAAAACCCGGGGC